>CAYVDO010000539.1:0-4416 GCA_964450125.1 uncultured bacterium | reverse complement strand
ACGATCCGGTCCACCGGGGTCGTTGGCTTCACGGCATCAGTGCCGAGGCGGCGACGGGCGGCAGCTTCGCGGACTGGAACCAGCCGAGTAGCCCGCGTGCGAGTGAATTGGGCGCGGTATTCGTGATCTCCGGCTGCGCCTCGAGCGATGCGACTCGCGCCGAGATCACGCGTCCGCCGCTGGTGGATCCCCAGACCTGAATGTTGCTGTAGATCACCCCCGCCTGAGGCCCGTACCCGCCGCCGCTGTAGTCGGAACCGACGAACACGTAGCGCAGCGGCAGGGACGAGCCGTGCGGGTGCATCTTGAGGATGTCTCCGTCGAGGAACACGGTCACCGAACCGCTGCGCGTCCATTCGACGCGCACCGTGTGCCGGACGTGCGGATCGATGCGGCCGTGGGGCGGCGAGAGCCGAGTCTCGATGCGCTCGTCGAAGCCGTTCGGCGACGACCCGAACTTGAAGAGGTCGTTGTAGACCTTGCCGGTGCGGATGGTGAAGAACGCCGTGTGCGTGTCCTGCGAACGGTGCGTATCGCCCGCGCCGTCTTCGTACATGTCGAGAATCTGCTGCTTCTCGTATTGATGCTGCGAGCTCGATGAATGCGGGTCCCAATTGTCGAGGTCGGCGGAGAACGCACCCTCGGTCAGGAACGTCCCGAGGTCCCAGCGAATCGCCCAGCCGGGCTTCCAGCCTCCCTGGGTGAAAGAGCCACCGTCCTGACGTCCGCTGGTGGAGCCCTGAAGCGAATCGCACAGCGCCGCTCCGGTGATGCCGTTGCACGACGTGCTGCCCCCACCGCCCCCGCCGCCCCCACCGCCACCGCCACCGCCGTCACCCGCGATGATCGTCACGGTATCGGGATTGCTCGGATCGACGTCGTCGCCCACGATGAGCTGGGCCACGTATTGGCCGGGCACGTCCGCGACGAACGAGGGGTTGACGGTGCTCTCACCGGCCAGGGCCGCGCTGCTGCCGTCGGGTCGCGACACCAGCGTCCAGAAGTACTCGAGCGATGCGCCCTCGGCATCGCTGCTCGCGCTGCCGTCGAGGGTGACCTGCGCGCCGGCGTCCACGTTCTGATCCGGCCCGGCGTTCGCGACGGGCGGTACGTTCCGTACGGTGGCGTTCACGTGCACGGTATCCGGGGTGCTGAAGGCATTCCCGTCGCTCACCACTACCTGCAGCACGTACTCGCCTGCCGTGTCGGCGACGAACAGCGTCTTGCCCACGGTGGGATCCTTGAGGCCGGCGTTGCTGCCCGTCGGCTTCGAGAGGAACGTCCACTGATAGGTGAGCGGGTCGCCGTCGGCGTCGAAGCTGTCGGTGGCGTCGACGTCGACCACGGTGCTCACGGCCACGTCCAGGTCAGGCCCGGCGTTCGCCACGGGCGGGGAGTTGGTGTCGATCGCGGTGAAGGTGACCACCGCCGGCTCGCTCGACGCTTTGCCGTCGTGCACCACCAGTTGGATCGTGAAGCTTCCCAACGTGTCCGCGACGAACAGCGTCTTGGCGGATTCGGGATTCTTGATGCCCGCTTCACTTCCCTCGGGCTTGGATCTGATCGACCACTGATACGTCAGCAGATCTCCATCGGCGTCGGTGCTGTCCGTCGCGTCGAGCTCGACGATCGAATCGAGCGGCACGGTCTGGCTGAGTCCCGCGACCGCGACTGGCGTCGAGTTGGGTGTGGCCGCGGTGACCACCGTGCTGTCGGCAGTGGAGTCGACACGCCCATCGTTGATGATCAGCTCGGCGAGGTATTCGCCGTCGAAATCGGCGATGAAGCTGGGACGCGGGGCGGCCGGATCGGACAACGTGGCGTTACTTCCCGCGGGGCGACTGGTGAGCGTCCACCGGTACGTGATGGAGTCACCGTCGGGATCGGTGCTGGCGCTGCCGTCGAGCACGACCACGGTGCCTGTCTTCACGCTCTGGTCCGCGCCTGCGGACGCGGAGGGCGCGCCGTTCGAGTCGGAAGAGCTGCCGCAGCCGATCGACGCTGCCACCGTGCATCCGACGAGCCAAATCAATAGCCGTTGCCGCATTTCGAATTCCTCGTTGCTGCGAGTTGCGGAGGTTCACCCGGCGCCTGCCGCCGAGCGCGCGGCACGATAACCTCCGCTCTTTCGCGTGGCACCCGAGATCGATCGCATCCGTAAGCCGCGATCGGACGCGGCAGCCGCGTGGCACTCCACCTGTGCGGGTCGTGTGCGCGCGGCACGCCGCTGCTCTGTTATCATCCGCGGGCTGCCGCGCCGACCGGTGTCGGCTGCCCCGCACCGAGGAACAGAAACTTGTCGTTTCCCCCGATCGATCCCGAGATCCGCGAGCGCGTGCGGCGCCTCGAGCTCGCGTTCAACCGCTTCGGCTACGACCCGTACGGCATCTCGCAAGAGCACCTGGCGCAGTTCTTCACGGCGCTGGCGTTCTTCTATCGTCGCTATTTCAAGGTCCACGCCTTCGGCGTCGAGCACGTGCCAGCGCGTGGGCGCGGCATGTTGATCGGCAACCACTCGGGTGGAGTGGCGATCGACGGCGCGATGGTGCTGGCGTCGATCTTCCTCGAGAAGGAGCCGCCGCGGCTCGCTCAGGGCATGGCCGAGAAGTTCCTCGGCAAGATGCCGTTCTCGTCCGAGTGGACGTTGCGCTTGGGCCAGCTCACGGGTTTGCCCGAGCACGCCACGCGATTGCTTCACGACGACCGTCTGCTGATGGTCTTCCCCGAAGGAGCGCGTGGTACGGCCAAGCTCTACAAGGAGCGGCATTCGTTGGTGCGATTCGGCACGGGGTTCATGCGGCTGGCGCTCGAGACCAGGAGCCCGATCATCCCGTTCGCGTTCATCGGTGGGGGCGAGATCCTGCCGACGATCTTCAACGCCTACCGGCTCGGCCGCCTCCTGGGCGTGCCGTACGTACCCATCACGCCCTACCTGATCCCCGTGCCACGCCCCGAGCGGTGCGAGCTCTACTACGGCCCGCCGATGTGCTTCCGCGGCACGGGAACCGAGGATGATCACGTCATCGATGGTTACGTGGAACAGGTGAAAGCGCGTGTCGCGGCGCTGATCGAGCTCGGCGTCACGAGGCGGAAGGCGGGTGATCGTACGTCACCGGTGGACTGGTCGGCGTTCGGCGGGCCTAGCGAGGCTCCGACCGAGTCGAGCGGCCACGTCGGCGACGCCGAGGCGACGGTGCCCCGTGCGCGGCGCACGTCGAAGTCCGCGCGCCGCGGATCGCGGGGACGCCGATGAGAGTGCTGGTCACCGGGGTCTCGGGAAAGCTCGGGCGGCTGGTGGCAGCGCGCCTCGCCGCCGAGCACCACGCCGTCGTCGGCATCGACATCCGGCCGTGGCCCGATTCGCCGAACGGCGTCGAGGTGCACGTCGTCGACCTGCGCAAGCGCGCCGCCGAGGACGTGTTTCGCACGGCGAAGCCCGCGGTCGTGGTCCACATGGGAACGCTCACGCAGTTCACGGCGCCCACCGAGGAGCGCGAGCGCATCAACCTCGACGGCACCCGCAAGGTCTTCGAGTACTGCCACCGGTACCGTGCCAAGCACGTGGTGTTCGTCGGCCGGCACACGTTCTACGGCGCGAGCGGTGATTCGCCGCTCTACCACACCGAAGACGAGCCACCGGTGGCCGTGACGAAGTTTCCCGAGCTCACCGACTTGGTAGCGGCCGATCTCTTCGCCGGCTCGGCGCTCTGGCGTTATCCGGACATGAGCACCAGCGTGCTGCGCATGTGCTACACGCTCGGCCCCACCAAGCACGGCACCCTCGCGACCTTCCTCAAGGGGCCGCTGGTACCGATGGTGCTGGGATTCGATCCGCTCTACCAGTTCATGCACGAGCAGGATGTGGTGAGCGCCATCGTCGCCGCGGTGAAGACCCGCGTGGCAGGTGTGTTCAACGTGGCGGGGCCGCAGCCCGTGCCGCTCTCGCTGGCAGTCCGCGTCACCGGGCGCACGGCCGTTCCGCTTCCCGAGGCGGTGTTTCGTCGCCTGCTCGGGCGTTTCGGGCTCCCCAAGCTCACCATCGGTGCGGTCCAGCACATCAAGTACCCGGTGGTCATCGACGCGTCGCGCTTCAAGGCGGCGACGGGTTTCCAGCACCAGATCGACGAAGTCCAAGCGATGGAAGCGTTTCGCTGGGCGTAACGCCGCTTCGAGGTGTGAGCCTCGAAGCGGCTCGATGTGTTTTCGGGGTCTTTCCAAGACCCCGCCCCGTTCGGAGTGAATCCGAACGGGGCCCCACCCCAAATCCGGCGCGACAACGCGCCGCCGCGCCTCCGGCGCGGGGCGAGATGGACCGCGAGCGTGGAGTCCGGCGGGCGGATCGCTCGGTCACGGGCGGCGTTGGGTCTTTCCAAGACCCCGCCCCGTTCGGAGTGAATCCGAACGGGGCCCCACCCC
>CAYVDO010000538.1:0-4481 GCA_964450125.1 uncultured bacterium | reverse complement strand
ACGACGACAACGTGCTCGTCAACTTCGTCGGACCCGTCGACGCCAAAGGCCCGGAAGCCGAGGCTGCTCTGGAAGCACAGGTCGACGACGCTCTCGGCGCGGCGCTCACTGGAACCAAGGCCGGAAGCTATCCCTTCGACACCGAGTACGACGTCGGGGTCATCCTGTACGAGGTCGCGGGGCCAATCGAGCCCGTGAACCTCGCGCCCGACGTCCACAACACCATGTACGTCAAGGGCACCGGCGAGTGGAATCTCGACGACTCCACGCGGCTTTGGGCGGCGGTGATCTGGGGTCAGCTCAACCGCGCCGTCGAGACCTACCACATCGAGGGTGCCGACGACGGCGATCCCAATACGCCGGTCACCGTGGTTTCGGATGGCAAGAAGAAAGACCTCGGGATCGAGATCGACTTCGGGGTCGACCGCAAGTTCGGCGAGAACCTGCGGGCGGAGCTCAAGGCGGGCTATCTGCTCTCCGGCGACGCCTTCGGCCCGACGGCCTCCAACATCTTCATGCTGCGGCCGCAGCTCGCCATCGTGTTCTGAACGCGTTCGGTTGCAGGGGCTGGGCGCGCGGGATATGACGTGCGCCGGAGGTCGCCAACGTGCTGCGCCGCACTCTCTTGTTCTCGTTTCTCGCCGCCTCGGTTGCGCTCGCTGGGTCGGGCTGCTCCGCGCTGAGCCACTGGACCGACCCCGGCCCCGAAGAGCTGAGCCGATCGGTCGAGGCGTTCACGAAGTTCATGCGCTGGAAGCAGTTCGCCAAGGCCAAGCTCTTCGTGGCACCGGGGCGCGAGCGGGCGTTCCTCAAGTTCACCCAGTCGATCGAGACCACCCTCGACATCAGCGAGTTCTTGGTGGAGGACGTGACCGTCGACGAGTCCGACGCCAAGGCCGGATTGCGCACCGAGGGACGCGCACAGGTGCGCATGAGCTACACGCGTCTGCCGTCGAACGTGTACAGCACGCGCACCATCGAGCAGACGTGGATCGTGAAGGACGGCCAGTGGATGCTCGAGTTCCCGGACGGAGGCTGGGATCTCTGACCGGCGTGCCGGGAGATCCGACTCGATGGGCACCGTGGATCGCGCCGTGAGTCGAGGAGGAGCGGATCCCGAGCTCGCCGAGCTCTTCCAGAACATCGAGGAAGAGATCCCGTTTCCGAACACCGTCCCGGACCTCAAAGCCTCGCTCCAGGACGCGCTCGCCAAAGCCAACCGCCTCGTCCCCTCGGAGGCGGGCTCCGTGTATCTGTTTCGCCCACGCCGCGACGAGCTGGTGATCGCGGTGAGCTACGGCGCCTCGGCTCCTTCCGTCGAATCGAAGGCCGTGCCCCGCAATCGCGGCTTCGCGGGCTATTCGTTCGAGAATGGGCCGTTGCTCGCCAACGACGTGCAATCGGATACGCGCTTCTACCGGCGCATCGAAACCGAGGCCAAGTTCACCACCCGTTCGGTGCTGTGCACGCCGCTGGAGGTGGGCGGTCGACGCTTCGGCGTGATCCAGCTTCTCAATCGCCTCGGCGAGCCCGGTGCGGCGGTGGCGTACACCGAGCGCGACCTCGAGCTCCTGAACGTCCTGGCGCAGCTCATCACCCAGTCGATCTCACACGCTTCTGCGGCTGCTCGCGACCCGCTCACCGGGCTCTACAACAGCCGCTCGCTGCACGAGCATCTGGGCAAGGAGCTGGCGGCGTCCCGGCTCACCGGTGACGAGTTCTGCGTGCTCTTTCTCGACCTCGATCACTTCAAACAGGTCAACGATCGCTACGGTCACCAGATCGGCTCGCGGACGCTGATCGCGGTAGCGCGACTCCTGCGCGAGAACACCCGCCAGCACGACTTCATCGCCCGCTACGGCGGCGACGAGTTCATCCTGGTGATCCCGAGCTGCACCGTCGACGAAGGCGTCGCGATCGCCGAGAAGATCCGGCGCAAGATCGAGGCGACGAGCTTCTTCAAGGAAGAGGGCTACGACCTCGCGTTCCTCACCTCGTCGATCGGCTGTGCGTCGAGCCGTGACTCGGGGGACGACCGCGATGTGCTTCTCGGTCTCGCCGATACCGCCATGTACCAGGCGAAGGTCGGTCGCAACCGGGTGGTGGTGCTCGGCCGCGAGGCGCTCGGAAAGCCGAGCTGAGCACACGCGCCGAAGGCGGGAAGCCTGTCGGCGGACCGCTGCATACGAGCGCGCGCGAGGCCGATCCGCGCGGCCAACGGTGCCGTCGGAGGACGATCGTGAGTCGATACCAGGTCTTTGCGTGGATCACTGCCGGTAGCCTGGTTGCGCTCGCCGCTGGCACGGGGCGCGCGCAGGAACTGCCCTTGGTCGGCGCGCGTGCCGTCGGGATGGGCGGTGCAGCGGTGGCGGCCGTGGCGGACGAGAGTGCGCTCTTCTGGAACCCCGGTGTCCTCGGCGTGCTCGGCCCGGATGCGCCCATGGCGGCCGAAGCGACGGGCGCCCCGTCCCGCTCGCCCCATCGCTCGGCGTTTTCCATCGGCGTCACGGCGCTGGGCGGCGAGCAAGCGTTCAACGACGTGGGACGCGCTGTGGAGGAGCTGGTGTCGATCGGCAACTCCGGCACCGTGCCGAGCTACGAACAGGCACTTCGGCTGGTCGACGGGCTGATCCGCGAGAAGTGGGCTGCGGCGGCGCTCGGCAACGCGAGCGTCGAGGCGCGCGTCGGCGGTTTCGGATTCGGCTACCGGGTGAGCGCCGAGATCTCGGGCATTCCGCGACCGACGCTGCCGATCGAAGCGATCGATCCCGCCACGATCGACCCCGCGAATTTGCCCGTCGAGCTCGTCTACGAGGGGCTCGTCCTCCACGAGGTGCCGATTGCGTACGGCTACGCGCCCACCGAATGGCTGTCGCTGGGGATCGCCGCCAAGTACCTCTACGGCGAGACGCTGGTGGAGCGCATCGCGATCAATCAAGTGGACCCCAACGACTACTTCGGCACCGTGTTCGACACGTTTCACGGCTCGAGTGCCTTCGGTCTCGACGTGGGCGTGCTGGTCCACGGAGCAGGGTGGAAGGCGGGGTTGCTCGGGCGAAACCTCACGCGGCCGACGTTCGATCTCGGGCCCGAGGGGCCGGCGGCGATGCTCGGCGGAAGCCTGGCGCTCGAACCCGACCTGCGTCTCGGGATCGCGTACCGCTTCGATCCCACCCTCACGTTCGCCCTCGATCTCGATCTCTTGCGCCACGGCGCGTTTCTCGACGATCTCCTGAAGCGCGGCTACGAGGTCCAGTGCATATCCGCAGGTGTCGAATGGTTGCCGCTCGACGTCCTCGCGCTCCGCCTCGGCATCCTCGACAACTTCGCCGAAAGCGACCTCGGCCCCGAGCTTTCCCTGGGAGTCGGCACGGTGCTCGGTCCGGTGCGCATCGATCTCGCAGGCCAGTTTTCCTTCGGCTCGAGCGACATCAACGCTTACTCGCTTCCCGAGGAGCTGAAGATCGGTCTCACGCTCGGCTTCACGTCGGAGTGAGTCCCGAGCCCCCAGCCCGCGAGCGCTTCCGAGCCCCTGTTAGACTCGCTCGCTCGCGCGCCGAGACGTTGCGCGGGGAGAGAGCGAGCATGTTCGAGTCGATCGAGGACGTGGAACGGCGCTTCCGCGCGCAGCAGTACTTGTGCACGCGCCCGGTCGCGACGGTGCTCTACCTCGCGGCGAAGCTGCGCCGGCCGATCTTGGTGGAGGGGCCCGCGGGAGTGGGGAAGACGGACCTCGGGCAGACGCTGGCGCGCGTCGTGGGGGTAGAGCTGACGCGGTTGCAGTGCTACGAGGGCCTCGACGAAGCCAAGGCGCTTTACGAGTGGGAATACGCCAAGCAGCTGCTCTACACCCAGATCCTGAAGGACAAGATTGGCGAGGTGCTGGCCGGCGCGAGCGGCCTCCAGGAATCCGTCGAGCGGCTCACCACCCAGGAGGACGTGTTTTTCTCCGAGCGATTCTTGCTGTCGCGTCCGCTGCTGCGCGTGATTCGATCCGAGGGCGTGTCGGTCTTGCTCATCGACGAGGTGGACAAGGCGGACCCCGAGTTCGAGGCATTCCTGCTCGAGTTCCTGAGCGACTTCCAGGTGAGCGTGCCCGAGATCGGAACCTTCCGCGCCAAGGAGCGGCCGCTCGTCATCCTCACCAGCAACAACACCCGCGAGCTTTCGGACGCGCTCAAGCGCCGCTGCATCCACCTCTATCTCGACTTCCCGGAAGAGGGGATGGAGGCCGAGATCGTGCGCATGAAGGTGCCCGAGGCGGGGCCCACGCTGGCGCGCCAGGTGGTGCGCTTCGTCCACGGCTTGCGCGAGATCGACCTCAAGAAGGTGCCCAGCGTGAGCGAGGTGCTCGACTGGGCGCGGGCGCTGGCGCTGCTCAACGTGGGCGTCCTCGACGACTCGATCGTTCGCGAAACGTTGGGCATCGTCCTCAAGCACGAGGGCGACGTGAAGAAGGCCAAGGATCAGATTCCTCGGCT
>CAYVDO010000537.1:0-4485 GCA_964450125.1 uncultured bacterium | reverse complement strand
GGCGAGCGTGGAGACGGGTGCGCAGTTCGTTCGTCGGAGCGGCAAGTCGGGGGCTGTTCCAGCCCCCCGCCCGTCGCGGCAAAGCCGCGCCGGGTCCCACCCCCAAGGCGCTTCGCTTCGCTCGCGGCTCGCCTGCCGGCTCGCGGAGAGGTGGACGGCGAGCGTGGAGACGGGTGCGCAGTTCGTTCGTCGGAGCGGCAAGTCGGGGGCTGTTCCAGCCCCCCGCCCGTCGCGGCAAAGCCGCGCCGGGTCCCACCCCCAAGGCGCTTCGCTTCGCTCGCGGCTCGCCTGCCGGCTCGCGGAGAGGTGGACGGCGAGCGTGGAGACGGGTGCGCAGTTCGTTCGTCGGAGCGGCAAGTCGGGGGCTCGGCAGCACCCCGCCGGGAGCGCCGTGCTTCGCTCGCGGCACGCGGGGTGTGAGGGCGCGTCACTTCAGCCCGGGTTCAGACCTGGCGATAGGTGCGGCCGCGCCAGGTCAAGCCGAGGCGGAGCAGGGTGCGGACGATCGCCGAGAGCCACATCCCGAAGATCACGGTGGCTCCCAGCGGCTGGAGCGCGAGGCCGCGCTCGTCGATGCCGGCGGTGAGGCTCATGGCGCGCCGAACGCACTGAAGCGCCATCAGCTCGGCGGCGCCGAGCCCGGCGACCGCCAGCGCCGCGCGTGCGTGCTCGTGGTGGAGGCCCGCCCACCCGACCGCTTGGATCCAGGCCAGAAACGGCATCCACAGGAAGAGCGCCAGCATCGCGACCACGGGCAGCATCGCCACCGCGAGGCCGCGCCGGCCATCGAGCAGTAGCATGAAGTTCTTGACGAAACCTTGGCGTAGGTCGCCGAGCGTCGGCCCGAACCCTTTCGTCACGAGCTCGGGCGCGAGCAGCATGTGGAGCTTGAGCCCCAGCCCCTTGACCCGTTTGGCGATGATCCAGTCTTCGCCGACTCGGGAACGGATCGATTCGTAGCCACCCATGGCGTCGAAGGCGGTGCGCCGGAAGAGCAGGAAGTAGCCGACGGCGTTGGCGTCCGATGACGCCGGGTCGTTGATCCGATCGAGACGATAGGACGGAATCAGCCCGAGCGTAGGAAGGAACGCGCGCTCCCAGAAGCTCGTGAGGCGAACGCGCGGAAACACGGTGAGGAGATCGGTGCCGTGAGCGTCGGCCCACGCAACTGCCTCCGGGATGGCGCGCGGTGCGAGCTCGGTATCGGCGTCGACGATGAGCAGGTATGTGCCACGCGCCGCGGTGGCGCCCTGGTGGATCGCCCAGTTCTTGCCCGTCCAGCGCTCGGGCCGCTGGCTGCCGGCGAGGACGCGGACACGCGGATCACGGGCGGCGATTGCACGCGCGATCTCGCCCGTGCGGTCCGTGGACTGATCGTCGAGCACGACGATCTCGAGCTCCGGGTAGTCGGACGCGGTCAGGCGATCGAGGCACGCGGCCATCGTCGCCTCCTCGTTGCGCGCCGGCACCACCACGCTCACGAGGGGCGCGGGATTGGGCACGGCCAGCGGGCCGTGGGGCTCGAGGCGTGGAAAGGTCGCGCTGTCGAGGATCCAGCGGCGCGCGAGGGCGAGGTAGCCCACCAAGGAAACGCCGTGGGCGGCGAGCCAGAAGGTGGTGTGCATCATCGCGGGCGGCCTCAGGAGCTGGACGACTCGTGGTAGAGGCGGCCTTTCCAGTACATCTCTTTCTTGAGGAAGAAGCGCACCACCGATTCCCACTGGAGCTCGGCGAGGACTGCAGCGCCGAGCCAGAAGAGCCAGGGGTGGATGCGATCGAGCTTCAGGATCACGCCCACGAATCGTTGGCTGGTGGCGGCGGCGAGGCACGCGGCGAACGAGCAGGTGAAGGCGAACACGTGGGGCGCTGAGATCTCACGGAACAACGCGTACGTGGTCGCGAGCAGCGCGGGGAAGGGCAGCACGAAGAACACCAGAAGGAAGATCGGCCCGAGCGTGTTGAGCCAAAGCTCGCGGCGATCGATCTCCATCGCGCGTTGCAGAATCTTCCCCCAGCCGCGCTTCAGATCGCGCAAGCTCTCGTAGAGCTCGAGCTTCATGAGCTCGGGGGCGAGCGCCCAGCGGATCGAGAAGCCCTTCCCCTTCACGTTCCGCGCCAGCACGAGGTCCTCGACCACCTCGTAGGGGATGGCGGCGTGGCCGCCGATGGCGTCGTAGCAGTCGCGACGGAAGAGCATGTACGGGCCGTTGGCGTTGGCACGCGGGCTCTTGGGATCGTGGATCTTGTCGAATTGTTGGAACGCCGCGAGCTGGAAGATGAGGGTGTTGACGACGCGGTCCCAGAAACAGCGAAACACGTTGCCGGGGATGAGCGTGAGCAAGCCGGTGTCGTGGGCGCGCGCTTCGATCACGGTTTGCGTGACCACCTGCGGCGCGACCTGCGTGTCGGCGTCGAGGAACAGAATCCACTCGCCGCGGGTGCGCTCGAAGCCTTGATGGAGCGCGTAGTTCTTGCCCATCCAGGTTTTCGGGCACTCGGCGCCGCGGATCACCGTGAGCCGGGAGTCCTGGGCCGCGAGGCGGGCGAGGATCTCGGGTGTGCGGTCGCTGGAACGATCGTCGACGACGATCACCTCGAGGTTCGGCCAATCCTGCGCGAGGACACCGGCGACGCACGTTTCGATGGTCTTCTCTTCGTCGCGCGCCGGGATCACTACGCTCACGAGCGGCGGATCCTCGGGCAGCGCGTGATGCGTTCGTGGCCCGAGCTTGGGTAGGTCACGATGCACTTCCAGCCACGTGGCGAGGAGCCCCACGTGAAAGAGCATCACCAGGAAGAGCGTGGTGCAGACGAACGCGGTCACGGGTCCGCTCGGTGTGCGCGGCGGTTCACGCCGCCACGGGCGGCGACTTCGCGACCACGAACACCCGGTGGAGCACGATGTCTCCCGGGCCGAGGTGAAGCTCGCGATCCTCGATCACGTGCAATCCGTGACGCCGGAAGAGCTCGAGCCATTGCTCGCGATCGCGGAAGTAGTACTTGAAGTTGGTCTTCCACTCGGCGAGGCCGAGCCAGGTGAGCAGCACCATGAAGACGTCGAAGATCACGTGGTTCCGATGCAGCCACCAGCGGTTCTGCTTGTTGGTCCACACGTCCTCGACCAGCACCAGCTCGTTCTTCGCCACCCGCACCATCTCGGCGAAGTTCTGCTCCAGGATCGGGCTGTGATGGAGGACGAAGATCTCGGTCACGAGATCGAACGAGCCGTCCTTGAACGGCAGCCGCTCCCCATCGAAGCGCACGAATGGGCTCGGCCACAGGTTGTTGTGGGCGATGTCCACTCCCACGGGCACACCTGACGTCTGGGTGCGCATGCACTCCATCATCGCGCCCACGCCGCAACCGAAGTCGAGGACCCGCCCGCGCACCCGGTCCTTGAAGCTGGCGAGGATCTTCCCCGAGTAGTCGAGTTGCCCGGGCATGACCCGCTTCTCGAACCAGTTGTGCTTCTTCGCCGTCATTGCGGATCTCGATCGATCGGCAGGCGCGGTGCGTCCGCCTCCGAGCGGGCGACTTGCTAGCACGTGGCTTCGACGCGCGCCAAGAATCCGAAAGGCTCGGCCTCGACGGCAACCCACGGCGGCGCTACGTTCGGCGCGCGATGGCCACCGTGATCCCGGATGTGACCCGCCCGGCACCGCCGGGCGAGCTGGTGGTGATCGGCTTCGAGGGGCTCGAGGCCGATCACCACCTTCTCGACTTCCTGACGCGGGAGTCGATCGCGGGGGTGGTCCTCTTCAGCCGCAACATCCGCGACGCCGCGCAGGCGGCGCGTCTCGTGCGCTCGCTGCGCGAGGCCGCGCCGCGCTTGCTCGTGGGGATAGACGAAGAGGGCGGCAAGGTGCGGCGGCTCTCGGCGGACTTCACTGCGTTCCCGTCGATGGACCTCGTGGGGCGGATCGGCTCGGAAGCGCTGGTTCGCGAGCTGGCCGAGGCGATGGCGGTGGAGTTGCGCGCCATCGGTGTCAACTGGGACTTCGCACCGGTCCTCGACGTCCACTCGAACCCGGCGAACCCGATCATCGGCACGCGTGCGCTTTCGTCGGATCCTGCGGTGGTGGCTCGGCTGGGCGCCGTGTTCATCGCGACGCTGCAAGGCGCGGGCGTGGCTGCGTGTGGAAAGCATTTCCCCGGCCACGGCGACACCAACCTCGATAGCCACCACCAGCTACCCACCGTCGATGCGTCGCGTGAGGTCCTCGACGCCCGCGTGCGGGTGCCGTTTCGCGCCGCGGCGCGAGGCGGTGTTGCGTCGATGATGACGGCGCACGTGCGCTATCCGGCCCTCGATCCCGATCACACCGCGACACTCTCGCCGGCGATCCTGGAAGGCATGCTGCGACGCGAGATCGGCTTCGAGGGGGTGGTGGTCACGGACGATCTCGAGATGCGCGCCGTGAGCGATCACGCCACGCCGGAGCAGCTCGCCGTCGCGAGCGTCCAGGCGGGTGCGGACGTGTTGCT
>CAYVDO010000536.1:0-4507 GCA_964450125.1 uncultured bacterium | reverse complement strand
CGTGGGACGCCGCGTGGGCCGCCGCGAGGGACGCCGCGAGGGACGCCGCGTGGGCCGACGCGTGGGACGCCCAGCGCGAAACATTCCAACGCCTCGTGGATGAGGCGTTTGCTGCTATCACGGAGGTCGCGCCATGATCGACCACACCTGGGAACTCGTTGGACTGCTCACCTGCGGCCTGATCGTGGCCGTGTGGGCCCTGTTCGCGTGGTCGCGCTGGTACATCACGCGGCACGCGCGGCGGATGCAGCATTTCGAGCGGCTGGGCTGGGACTCGATGCAGGACCACAAGCACCGCGTCGCCCGGCGCGGGCAGTGCGAAAGGGCGGGGTTGCGGCCATGAGCACCAAAGTCACCGCGCTGTTCCCGCGCCTGCGCCGGCCGCTGCGACTCGTCGCGCACCCCGTGGACGACAGCCACGCCTACACCGCCTGCGCGATCCGCGACGACGTGGGCGTGGTCGAGCTGCTGCGCGCGCTCAACGAGGCGGGCTTCACGTTGAGCAACGATCCGGACGTGGGCGCGCTCGTCATACACCCAGTCCGCCCCGAGCCGCCGGATGCGGCGTGACACCCCGTAACACCACAGGAGCACACCACATGACCTCTCTCGTCCCCTACGCCCAGCAGGAGCGCATGGCGCATTCGCTGGTCAAAAGCGGGCTCTTTGGATTGCAGACACCCGACCAGGCCCTTGCGCTCATGGCGATCGCCGAGGCCGAAGGCAAGCACCCGGCGGTCATCGCGCGCGACTTCAACATAATCTCCGGCCGCCCGGCGAAGAAAGCCGAGGCGATGATGCGCGATTTCTGCGCGGCCGGCGGCACGGTCAAGTGGCACGCGCTTGACGATACGATCGCCGACGCTACCTTCGCCCACCCGCAAGGTGGGACTGTGCGTATCACCTGGGACATGGCGCGCGCGCAGCAGGCCGGGCTCACCAGCCGCGGCGACATGTACCGCAAGTACCCGCGCGCGATGCTCCGCAGCCGCTGCGTCTCCGAAGGCGTGCGCACCGTGGCGCCCTTCGCGACGTCTGGGGTCTACACGCCCGAGGAAGTGCGCGACATGGTGGACGAGACGCCCGCCGACGGTCCGAAGGACGTGACGCCCGAGAAACCGGACGGCGTGCCGACGCTCGGCGCCGAGGCCGTGGCCGAGCACTTGACCGCGATCCGCGAGGCGCTGGACCTGGAGGCACTCAAGAGCGCCTATCGCACGGCGTACAGCGAGGCGAAGCGCGCGGCGGACGTGGACGCGCTCGAAGCGTTTTCTCAGGCCAAAGACCGCAGAAAGTTGGAATTGGAATCGGAGGAAGCGTAATGAGCCTCCCCTTGTACCAATTGACGCACCAGCTTCGTGAGTTGAACGAACTGGCCGACTCCGACGACTTCCCGGTCGAGACGCTGCGCGACACGTTGGATGCCGTGGAGGGTGAGATTGAGGTCAAGGCGCGCAACATCGGCCTGCTGACGCGCAACATCGAAGCGACCGCGCACATGATCCGCGAAGCGGCCAAAGCCATGCTGACGCGCGCGGAGCGACTGGAAAAGCGATCCGAGAGCATAAAGGCGTACCTGCTCTACAACTGTCAGGCGAGCGGCATCAGTCGAATCGAATGCCCGGAGTTCGTCATCAGCGTCCGCAAGAATCCGCCGTCAGTCGCGATCGACGACGAAGCGGCGATCCCGCCCGAGTACATCGTGCAGCCGCCACCGCCGGCGCCTCGGCCCGACCGCGACAGGATCAGGCGCGACATCAAGGCCGGCAAGGACGTTCCTGGCTGTCACCTGCTCGCGACCGAGAGGCTCGAAATTAAATGCTGACCATCACCCTCGCCGGCCGCCTCGGCCGTGACGCCGAACTGCGCTCGACGCGCGACGGCAAGGCCGTCTGCAACTTCTCAGTCGCAGTCGATGTGCGCCGCGGTGGCGAGAGAGCGACGACGTGGATCGACTGCACATTGTGGGAAAAGCGCGCCGAGGCGCTCGCGCAGTACCTAACCAAAGGCACGGCCGTTGCCGTCGCGGGCGAGATGTCGGTGCGGCAGTACGACAAGCGCGATGGCAGCCACGGCGTCGCGATTGAGTGCTCGGTGCGAGAACTGACGCTGCTCGGTGGCGGCGATAAGGCCAGCAACGCTGCCGAGCAGCGCGAGGCCGCGCGATCGGCGCCGCCTGCGCCCGCACCCGCCGCTGGTGGCGACCCGTACAACGACGACATCCCATTCGCCCCCGCCGAGTACAGGAGCCTCGCATGAGCATCAAACTGTCCGCCCCTTGCGACGTCGCGAAGTCCTTCGCTGTCAAGCGGGAGAAACAGGCCGACGACACCGAGACCGTCGTCGCGCACCTGAAAATCAGCGACGTCCTCGTCGATCGCGACCAGTTGGACGAACTCTGCGCGCAGCCGATCGGCTGGTCACAGACCGCGCTATTCGACGAGATCGGCGCGCCCCTGCTGCACGCGACGCTCGAACTGCACCGCGTCGAGTGGCGGCTGTCCGGCGTGATCCGGGGCGGCGACACGAAGGCGAGCCCGCGGCTCACGCTCAAGGGTGCGGACGTCACGGCGCTGACGCTCGAACTCACCAAGCACGGCGCGCTGATGGCCTGCGCGCTGTCGTGGCAGGCGGCCGGGGACGAGGTCGACGACGTCGCCGATCTGCTCGGCAAGACTTGCGCGATCGAGTGCGTGCTCACCGACGGCGGGCAGGGCGATCTGCTCGGGCGGCGGGCGGCATGAGCGAACTCGTGATCGACAGCTTCGCTGGCGGCGGAGGCGCGAGCAGCGGCATCGAGGCCGCGCTCGACCGGCCCGTCGACTACGCGATCAACCACGACGCGCAGGCCATTGCGATGCATCGCGCCAACCATCCGCGCACGACGCACCTGATGGCGAACGTCTACGACGTAAATCCGCTGGCACTCACGCGCGGCCGTCCCGTCGGTCTCGGCTGGTTCAGCCCGGATTGCACGTATCACTCGAAGGCGCGCGGCGGCAAGCCGTTCCGCGACCGCAACACCGCACGGCGTTGTCGAGGACTCGCGGGCGTGGTCCCGCGCTGGGCGTCCACGCCGGCCGCACCTCGCGTCATCTGCCTCGAAAACGTCGAGGAATTCGCCGACTGGGGACCGCTGCTGCCCGACGGCAAGATTTGCCCGAAGCGCCGCGGGATGCTGTTCCGTCGCTGGCACCGCCAGCTCGAGAACCTCGGCTACCGCATCGACATGCGTGAGCTGCGCGCGTGCGACTACGGCGCGCCCACGACGCGCAAGCGCCTCTTCATCGTCATGCGCCGGGATGGCGGCGAGATCGTGTTTCCCGAGGCCTCGCACGGCCCGTGGTCCGGCGCGCAGCCGTACCGCAGCGCGGCTCAGTGCATCGACTGGTCGATCCCTTGCCCGTCCATTTTCGAGCGCAAGCGCCCGCTGGTGGACGCGACCCTGCGGCGGATCGCGCGCGGCGTCATGCGCTACGTCGTTAACAACCCGCAGCCGTTCATCGTCGGCATCGACAACCAGTCGAGCGGCGACGGTGCGGCGTGGGCCAGCGCCGATCCGCTGCGAACGATCACGACGGAGAACCGGTTCGCGCTGGTCTGCGCCTTCCTCGCCCGCCACTACGGCGGCCACGAGAACGACGGCAGCGACCTGGCGCGGCCCATGCACACGATCACCACGCGCGATCATCACGCGCTCGTAACGGCCCTGCTCATCAAGTTCTACGGCAACGAGCGCGGGGGCTGCAACATCGCCGCGCCGCTGCACACGATCACCACGAAGGACCGCTTCGGCCTTGTCATGGTGCGCGGCGAGCCGCACCGGATCATCGACATCGGCATGCGCATGCTCAGGCCGCGCGAGCTGTTCGCGGCGCAATCGTTTCGGCGCGACTACATCATCGATCACGGCATCGGCGCGGATGGCGAGGTCCTGACGCTGTCCGGCGAGGCCCAGGTTCGCATGTGCGGGAACAGCGTGCCGCCCGCCGTGGCCGAGGCGTTGGTGCGCGCGAACGTCGTCGAGCAGCAACGGCGGGAGGCCGCATGACCACCACCACCGACCCGGTCCTGACATCGCCCCCAACGTCGTCGAGGACGAGGTGGTGGCCAACCTGCGCGCGCTGGGTACGCCGGCCCCGGAGGGGCGCGATGAGTGACCTGACACAACGGCTGCGCGCGTGGGCGCACGACGAGCGTCTGGGCCACGGCCCGCTATTGCTCGACGCCGCCGCCGAGATCGAGCGCCTGCGGGACATCATCAGTCCCGGGGACGCCGCGGCGTATGAAGAGGGCATGGCTGCCCTACTCGCCCGCTGCGAGACCGCTGAGGCGCGGCTCGCGGAGGCACACGACCTGCTCGCCCTCGCGGCGGGGGTGGCACTGCTGCCGAGTGGCGTGCCAGCGCTGCCACTCGCGATCAGGGAGCGCATCGCCGCATGGCTGCGCGCGCAGGAGCCGCCGCGATGATCCCGCCGCAGACGTTCCACTGTCCGCATTGTGGCGC
>CAYVDO010000535.1:0-4526 GCA_964450125.1 uncultured bacterium | reverse complement strand
CGCGATCGTTCGACGAGCACTGCGCGGTGGGCATCGAGCCGAACCAGGACCGGCTCACCGAGAATCTGAACCGCTCGCTGATGCTGGTGACGGCGCTCAATCCACACATCGGCTACGACAAAGCGGCAGACGTGGCGAAGACCGCGTACAAGCAGGGCAAGACGCTGCGTGAGGTGGCGGTGGAGAAAGGCTACCTCTCGGGTGAGGAGTTCGACCGCATCGTGGTGCCGTCGCAGATGTGTGGTCCGCGCTGAAAGTCGAGATCCCGACGGACTGAAACTATTCGAGCCCGCTGGTGCGCTGGCGTGAGCTCGTCATCGAGGAGGCGTCATGGCCATCGTTGCATCGCTGATGAAGACCGAGATGGTGACGGTCTCGCCGGACGACACCGTCGTGGCGGCGGCCCGCTTGATGACCCAGAACAAGGTGGGTGCTGTGCTGGTGGTGGCGGGTGGCGCCGCCAAAGGGCTTTTCTCCGAGCGCGATCTGCTCACGCGCGTGGTGGCGGTGGGCAACGACCCCGCGAAAGTGCGGGTGAGCGAAGTGGCCTCGTCGCCGGTGATCTCCGTCGAGCGCGGTGCGCACGTTCGCGAATGCGTCGAGCTGCTGCGCGCCAAGAAGATTCGGCACGTCGCGGTCGTCGAGGGCGGGAAGCCAGTGGGCATTCTGTCGGCTCGCGACTTTCTCGACGTGGTCGTGGAGGAGTTCGAGAAGCTCGTCGACAAGAGCCAATACGAGGCCGTGGTGGCCTCGGGTGCCGACCCGTACGACCACATCGGTGGCAGCTACGGCCGCTGAGGTCTCGCGCAGGCTAGGACACGCGGGCTCCGCAGCCTCGCGACCGGGGCTGCAAGACGCGAAAACGATCCACAAGAATTCCACAGTCTGCGTGCGGGTGAGCACAACGCAGTCGCGCCATGGTCGTGGCTGGTGAGCGCGCCTCACCTTCTGACGGGAAAGGTCTTTTTCCGCTTCCGTTCGGGACTCGCTCGGCGCATCGGTGCGGGTACCGGCGGCGAGACCTTTGCTCTAGAATTGCGTTTGATTTTCGTCGCTCGTGTCTCGAATAATCGCTTGGACAAGCGCTTTTTCGCGTGTTTTCTTGCGGCCGCCCCGGACACGGGACGCCGCCATGAGAGCCGCCGAAAAGCGATCCCTCGCCACCCGCAAAGGCCGCCTCGAGCAGCTTTCGCTGCCGTTCGACTCACCGCGGGAGCGTCTGCGGCGTCGTCTTCGTCCGCTCCTCGATGACGGCATGGTGCTGGTCGACAACTCGAACGGCGTGAATCTGTTTTCGTTCGAACGCTACGCCGGACTCACCACGCTCAGGGTGTCCGATCGGCTCGCTGCGGCGCCGATCGAGGTGTTGCGCGACGTCGTCACCTGGGCGCGGGGTGGCGCAGGGGCGCAGCGCGCGGCGAAGCACGTCCGTTCGTACATCGCGCGTCTACCGCATCGGCCTTCGCAGCGTCGGCCGCCGCGCTTGCTGGCGCAGGGGCGAGTGCACGACCTGGCCATCCTGATGGCGCGCGTGAGCCGCGCCCACTTCCGTCACGTCGAGCTGCGTATCCGCGCGGTGGGGTGGGGAGCGGGCCGCCGCCATCCCAATCGACGAAGCGGTAGCGTACGCCTCGCTTCCTACCAGGAGGCCACGCGTACGGTCCGCATCCACCCAGCACTGGATCTCGACCTGGTGCCTTCTTGGGTGATCGAGTTCTTGCTCTTCCACGAGTTGCTTCATGCCGAGCTGGGGCACGACGAGGATGCCGCCGGCCATCTGCGCTATCACACGCCGGAGTTTCGGCGCCGCGAGCGGATGCATCCCGATTACGACCGATTCCTCGCGTGGCAGAACGGTCCGCTGCAGGTCACGCTCAGTCGCTGGGATCGACGTCGCTCCTGAACGACGCCTCGTCCAATCGGGCGTGCGTGCGAAGCAGTCTTCGCCGCGCTCGCCGTCGATCTTTCCGCGAGCCAGCGGCGAGCCGCGAGCGAAGCGACGCGCCTCGGGGGTGGGTCCCAGCGCGGCAAAGCCGCGCTGGGCGGGGGCTTGAAAAGCCCCCCGTCAAGATCCGACCGTCGCCGTCGCCGCCTCGAGCCAGGCGCGATCGAGGGGATCGCCCAGCAGCGGCGCCAGCGTGTCCCGGACCCGCGTGTGATAGGCGTCGAACCAGGCGATCTGCGCCGCGGACATCTGCGCGGTGTCGACCAACGAGCGATCGATCGGGCAGACCGTGAGCGGCTCGAAGCGGAAGAACTCGCGGCCTTGGTCGGTGTTGCTCCGCGTCTCGTCGCGCACGACTTCCACCAGGTTCTCGATGCGAATGCCGTAGGCGCCGGCCTCGTAGTAGCCCGGTTCGTTGGACGACACCATTCCGGGCTCGAGCGGCACGTCGGTGGAGCGGGGCGAGATGCTGAACGGGCCCTCGTGGACGTTCAGGAAGAAGCCGACGCCGTGGCCGGTGCCGTGTCCGTAGTCGAGCCCGGCGTCCCACAGCGGTAGCCGCGCCGCCAGCTCGAGCTGGTGGCCACCCGAGCCGCGCGGAAACGAGAGCCGCGACAGCTCGATGTGGCCGCGGAGCACCCGCGTGAAGCGATCACGCGCCTCGGCATCCACCGCCCCGAGCGCGACGGTACGCGTGATGTCCGTGGTGCCATCCAGGTACTGGCCACCCGAATCCACGAGATACAGCCCGCGAGGTTCGAGGGGAAGGTTGCTCTCTTCGGTGAAGCGGTAGTGGGGAATCGCCGCGTGCGGGCCGTAGGCGCTGATGGTCTCGAACGAGGGTCCGCGAAACCGCGGACACTCGGCGCGCAACGAATCCAGCTTGTCGGCCGCCGACGCCTCCGTGATGCCACCGGCTGGCACTGCTTCCGCAAGCCAGCGCAGGAATCGCACCATCGCGACTCCGTCGCGAACGTGGGCCCGCCGCATGCCTGCCAGCTCGACGGCGCTCTTCACCGCCTTGAGCTTGGTGATGGGGCTCAAGCCGCGGACCAGCGGCGCATCGCCGAGCTTGCGCAGAACCCAATCGCTGACTGCTCCCGGATCGATCCAGGTGCGCGTCCTGGCGTTGGCGAGCGCGGCGAGCGAGTCGCCGAAGACTTCGTAGGGTCGAATGACGACCGTAGGCTCGAGGAGCGCGCGGACGTCGCTCGACACCTTGCGCTCGTCCACGAACCACTCGGCGGCTTCCGTGGTGACCAGGGCGTATGAGATCACCACGGGGTTGTACGGGATGTCGGTGCCGCGCACGTTGAAGAGCCAGGCGATGGAATCGAGGGTGGTGACCACCAATGCCCGGGCGTCCGACTTCGCCATCTTCTCGCGCACCCGCGCCAGCTTCTCGGTGACCGTTTCGCCGGCAATCTCTCTGGGCAGCGTGAACGCCAGCTCGCGCGGGAGCGCGAGCGGCGCTGGCAAGATCGCATCCACCAGGTTCGTTTCGATGGCGACGAGAGTCAGTCCGCGCCCGCCGAGCTTCGAGCGCAGCCGCTCGATGGCCTCGACGGCGAGTGTCTGCGGGTCGTAACCCACACGCCCGCCCTCGCCGAGCTCGCTACAGAGCCATTCGTCGAGCGTCGGTACGTCGGGAAGCTGCGCGCGATACAGCGTGTACACTGCGGAATCGAGCTCTTTCTCGGCCTGAAGGTAGTAGCGGGAGTCGGTCCACAGGCCCGCTTTCGTGGACGTGATCGCTGCGGTGCCCGCCGAGCCGGTGAAGCCGCTGATCCACGCCCGGCGCTGCCAGCACGTGGGTACGTACTCGTTCTGGTGCGCATCGGAGGTGGGCACCACGTAGGCGCCGATGTCGTGGGAGCGGAGCGTGGCGCGCAGCGCGGCGACCCGTTCGGCGATGGATGAAGCAGTGCTGCTCATGTGGCTCGTTCTCCCTGATCGTCCGCCATCAATGATGAAGCGACGGCGGCAAGGCGCGGCGGAAACAGCGCAGCCGGGCACGCCGCTCGGCGTCGTAACCGACCCATTTTGCTGCCGGCAGCTCGCGAGCGTCGATCTCGCGGAATCCCTCGCGCACGAAATAACGGGCGGCGGCGTCGCGGGTGGTGCATGCGAACAGGCTCGCGAGGCTGAGCGCCGTGGCTTCGACGGCGATGCGGTCGATCAGGTGCTTGCCGATTCCCTCACCCTGGAAGCGTGTGAGGGTGTAGAGCGACACCAGCTCTCCCGCGCTCTCGGCGCGATAGATCCGGAGCCCGCCGATTCCCGCGAGATGACGATCTTCGATGAACGCGCCGAAGGCACGCGCGAGCACCCGATCGAGATCTTGCTCGCTGCGCGGTTGCAGGAACCCTTCTTCCACGCCGCGCGCGATCAACGCCGCCGCCGCGTCGAGGTCGTCGATGCCCAGATGGCGGACGTTGACGTAGCGACGACTGGTGAAGAGCGTGCCCGAGCCGGTGTAGCTGAAGAGCTCGGCGTCGAGCCCCTGGGGCGTGCACAGGTTCACGGTCTCGCCAGCGCTCAAGGCGCTCTCGATCTCGCGCAAGAGCGGCTCGCGAGCGCC
>CAYVDO010000534.1:0-4579 GCA_964450125.1 uncultured bacterium | reverse complement strand
CGCGGCTAAACGCGCCGTGCCGGCGTGGGGCCGCACGACGAGGTCCTCGATCGCCGCCGGCGGCGGGAAGAGCCAAGCGAGCGGCGGCACCTCGCTCGACTCGGGCAGCCGGAACACGATGCCGTCGTCGGACCAGAGCACGTCCACCTCGCCCACCACCGCTTCGCGCAGACGTTCGAGGACGGCCGTGGCCCACGGCGCATGCACCCGCGCCCCCAGTGGCGAAAGCACGCACACGCGCCAGTCGCCGACCTCGTCGCGGAAATGCTCGACCACGACGGTGCGATCCGAAGGCACCTCGCCGGTGGCCTCGGCTTGTGCACGCAGATAGGCGACGAGCTGCTGCGCCGTGCCCGGAGCGAGGTGGTGCCGTTGCTCGAGACGCGACGCCGCCTGGTCCGGCGGCGCCCCCAGCAGCTCGCGACTCAAGGCTCCGATCGCCGTTCCCAGCTCCGCGGAGCGACCGAGCCCCTCGGCGCGCCAGAACGGCATCCGACCCGGCTCACCCGGCGCGGGCGAGACCAGCACCGCGTCGTGGGTGATCTCCTCGACGCGCCACGACGATGCGCCGAGGACGAAAACGTCGCCGACGCGCGTCTCGAAAACCATCTCCTCGTCCAGCTCGCCGACGCGCCTCCCCGTGCTTCCGGAAGCGCCGAGCAAGAAGACGCCGTAAAGCCCCCGATCGGGAATCGTTCCGGCGTTGAGCACGGCGATGCGCGCGGCGCCTTCACGTGGCGAGAGCGTGTCCGTGGCTCGATCCCAGGTGATGCGAGCCCTGAGCTCGGCGAAGTCGTGCGAGGGGTAGCGCCCCGCGAGCATGTCGAGGACGCCCTCCAGGGTGCCGCGCGCGATCTCGGCGAACGGCGCCGCTCCGCGCACACGGCGATGCAGAGCCTCCACCGAGATCGGGCTTTGGACGACCATCGCGACGACTTGCTGCGCGAGCACGTCGAGTGGGTTGCGCGGATAGAACGTCTCTTCGACCTTCGCTTCGTCCATGCGGGCGGTGACCGCCGCGCACGCCAGCAGATCGCTGCGGAATTTCGGGAAGACCGCGCCCTTCGACACCGCGCCGACACCGTGGCCGGCGCGACCGACGCGCTGAAGCCCGGCGGCGACGCTCGGTGGTGCCTCGATCTGGATCACCAGATCGATCGCGCCCATGTCGATCCCCAGCTCCAGCGACGACGTCGCCACCAACGCCGGCAGCTCACCGCGTTTGAGGCGCTCCTCGATCTCGATGCGCTGCTCGCGCGCCAACGAACCGTGGTGCGCGCGAACGATCTCCTCGCCCGCCAGCTCGTTGAGCGCACCGGCGAGCCGTTCAGCGAGACGGCGGCTGTTGGCGAAGATCAGCGTCGAGCGGTGCGCGCGGATGAGCGCCAAGAGCCGTGGGTGAATGGCCGCCCAGACCGACGTGCCCACGGGCACCCGCGGCGACCCATCACCCGGCGGGACGAGCGTGCGGTTTACGGGCTCGTCCGCCACCCGCGTGGACAGCTCCACGCTCAGGTCGAGGATCTTGCGCTCGGAAGCGTCGAGGATCTCGACCGGACGCTCGCGCCACGGCGCGCCGCGCCCTGGGCCGACCGTACCGCCGCCCAGGAATCGCGCCACTTCGCCGAGCGGCCGCTGTGTCGCCGAGAGACCGATTCGTTGCAGCGGCGCCGCCGCCGTGCCGCGCAGCGATTCGAGGCGCTCCAGCGAGAGCGCCAGGTGGGCGCCACGCTTCGAGCCGACCAGCGCGTGGATCTCGTCGACGATCACGGTCTCCACGTTGGCGAGCGTCGCCGCCGCACGAGACGTGAGCAGCAAGAAGAGCGACTCGGGCGTGGTGATGAGGATGTCGGGCGGCACGCGGAGCATCTGGCGTCGCGCCGCCGGCGAGGTGTCGCCGGTGCGAATGCCGACCTGAGGCACACGCGCCTCCACGCCGAGCCGCTCCGCCGCTGCCACGATCCCGTCGCGCGGCAGCCGTAGATTCCGCTCGACGTCGACGCCGAGCGCACGCAGCGGTGAGACGTAAACGACGCGCGTGCCTGCGCCTGGCGCAGACCGGGTCTCGCCGAAGAGCAGCCGATCGAGGGCCACCAGAAACGCCGCAAGAGTCTTCCCCGAGCCCGTCGGCGCCAAGAGCAGCGTGGACGCGCCGCGCGCGATCGAGGGCCAACCGAGGATCTGCGCGCGCGTCGGCGCGCCGAACGACTCCTCGAACCACGCACGCGTGGGCGCGCGCGCGAAAGTCAGCGGATCGAGCCGGCCGGCGGAACGGTCGGCGGGAGCGCGATTGCGGCGGGCCATCGGAGCACATGGTCAACCGCGCCAGCGAGGTGACGTCAACCGATGCGTGGCCAATCGCCCACCGGCTCGTCGCGCCGGGAGGTCCACCAGTCCCTGGGTGGCCCCAGCTCTCCCCTGGCGCCGCGAGAGACCGCGACGCCTCCACCTTCTCCATCCGAAGCAATGCCTGCTTTGACTCGCCTCCGCGCGCGGCTAGGCTCTCGCCCATGGCCTCTCGCAAGCGCGGCCTCGACTGGACGCCGCCACCGCCCGAGCCCTGGGAGCTGGCGCTTCCCGATGGCGAAGGGCCCGTCGAGCTCGGCCCGCGTTACCTGCGCGCGATCGCGGCGCTCGAGGCGCTGCCGGAGAACCGCTCGGGGGCGGACAAAGCCTGGGTCCACAGTGCGGATCGGTTGTTTCGCTGGCATTTCGCTCGAGTATCGAGAGTCACGTGATCACGGACGACATCCTGGTGCCGTTCCTGCGCGCGCTCGGTGAGCGCAACGTGCGATTCGTCGTCATCGACATTTGGGGAGCGAACTACTACGCTCGACAGGCGGGCGGGCTCTTCACGACCCAAGACTGTGATCTCTTTCTCCCTGGAGATCCGCAGAACGTGCTCTACGCATGGGGCGCTGCCGCGTCGAGCGGCTTCCCGCTCTATGCCAACGGCGAGCCGCTCGACGCGCCACGCGATCTCTACCTGGCCAACCGGGTCGTGGAGCGCGCGGCACTTGTGCAGGCCGTCGCTTCCGCAGGCGCGGAGCTCGATCTCACGCTGGTCATGGCTGGATGCACGTTCGAAGCGGTTTGGAACCGGCGCCACGTCTTTCGAGCCGGGGACGTCGTCATTCCCGTCGCGGCGCTCGCTGACATCGTGCATTCGAACGCCGCCACCGGACGCCCCAACGATCGGCGGTTCCTGGCCACACACGCCGAGGCGCTGCGACAGATGGCAGACGTCGATGACGACACGACGCCGCACTGATCGCCCTCGCACTTCCCGATCCACATCCGACCATGAGCCCATCGGATCCACCTCCGCCGACACCGTTCGCCGACCTCGGCCTTTCCGCTCCCGTGCTCGCGGCGCTCAGCGACGTGGGCTACGAAACGCCCACACCCATCCAGCTCGCGACCATCCCGCACCTGCTCGCGGGCCGCGACCTCATCGGCCAAGCGCAGACCGGCACCGGGAAGACCGCGGCGTTCGCGCTGCCGATCCTCACGCGCCTCGACCTCGGACAGCGCAATCCGCAGGTGCTGGTGCTGGTGCCGACGCGTGAGCTGGCCATCCAGGTCGCCGAGGCCTTCCACACCTACGCCTCGCACCTGAGGACCTTCCGCGTGGTGCCGATCTATGGCGGCCAAGGCTACGGCCCGCAGCTCGGCGCGCTGCGCCGCGGCGTGCACGTCGTGGTCGGCACGCCGGGGCGGATCATGGACCACCTCGAGCGCGGGACGCTCACCCTCGACGACCTGCGCTTCGTGGTCCTCGACGAAGCCGACGAGATGCTGCAGATGGGCTTCGTCGACGCCATCGACGCGATCCTGGGCGTGACACCGTTCGAAAAACAGGTGGCGCTCTTCTCCGCGACCATGCCCGCGCCGATCCGGCGCATCGCGCAGAAGCACCTGCGCGATCCCCACGAAGTCACGGTCGCCGCCAAGACCACCACCGCCCCCAACATCCGCCAGCGCTACTGGCTGGTCTCGGGCCTGCACAAGCTCGACGCCCTCACCCGCATCCTCGAGGTCGAAACGTTCGACGCGATGCTGATCTTCACCAACACCAAGCAATCGACGGTGGATCTGGCCGAGCACCTGAGCGCCCGCGGGTTCGCCGCGGCGGCGCTCAACGGCGACATCCAGCAGGCGCAGCGCGAGCGCACCGTCGCGGCGCTCAAGAGTGGCAAGATCGACATCCTGGTGGCGACCGACGTGGCCGCCCGCGGCCTCGACCTCGAGCGCTTGAGCCACGTCGTCAACTTCGACGTACCCCACGATCCCGAATCCTACGTGCATCGCATCGGCCGCACCGGCCGCGCCGGGCGCAGCGGCGAGGCGATCGTGTTCGTGGCGCCGCGCGAGCGCGCGATGCTGCGCACCATCGAGCGCGCCACGCGACAGACCATCGAGCCCATGGACCTGCCCACGGTGCGCGATCTGAACGTGAAGCGCGCCGCGAAGCTACACGCCAAGATCGCTGCGGCGCTCGCGAACGAAGCCACCCAGCGCTACCGCAGCGCCATCGGCGATTACGCACGCGAGAGCGGCGTCGACCCGCTCGACATCG
>CAYVDO010000533.1:0-4599 GCA_964450125.1 uncultured bacterium | reverse complement strand
GGACGTGGAGCCCGAGATCCGCTACGTACCGCAGCGCGCGTCGCCCACGGCGGCACCCGCGCGCTCGCGCCCGCAACGCTTCGAGCCTCCACCCGAGCCACAGTTCGTGCGCGTGGCGCCGCCGCCGATGACGATGGAACGCGAGCCCGAGCGGTCACGGCCCGCGCCCAACTCGTTCCGGTCGCCACCGAGCTCCGTCGAGCCCGCGCCGCGCTCGCGTCCGCAGCCGAGCGTGCGTCCCGTTCGGCCGGAACCCGCGCCGCGCAACGAACGCCCCCAGCCGCGCGCGCGGTAGCAGGCTGCTGAAAAACTCGCAGTCGCGAGTTTTTCGAGCCTGTCGATGTTCCCTCGGGGGTCTGTTCCAGACCCCCGCCCCACGAAAAACGCGGTTTTCGTGGGGCCCCACCCCCAAGTCGACTCGCTGCGCTCGTCGCCGCGCCGCTGGCGCGTGCCTTTTTCAGCAGCCTGCTAGCCCTGAAATCAGCGCATCGAACGATGGGCCTGATTAGCCCCCCGGGACAGCGTCAGCCGCGCAAGCGCTCGGCGACGCGAAACGCGAGATCGAGGGATTGCCTGCCGTTGAGCCGCGGATCGCAGGTGGTCGTGTAGCGGCGCGCGAGATCCTCGGGCGCGAGCGCGTCGCCACCGCCCAAGCATTCGGTCACGTCCTCCGCGGTGAGCTCGACGTGGATGCCACCGGGCCACACCCGCGCGTCACGACAGCAATCGAAGAAGGTGCTCAGCTCGGCGACGACGTCGTCGAGATGGCGCGTCTTTCGTCCATCGGCGGTGAGCGAAGTGTTGCCGTGCATCGGATCACACGCCCACGCCACGGGATGGCCCGCGTCGCGAGCGGCGGCGAGAAGCGGCGGTAATCGCTCGCCGGCGCGGGCGGCGCCCATGCGCGCGATGAACGTGAGCCGCCCCGGCTCGCGGTGCGGATCGAGTCGCGCGCAGAGCCCACGCACCTCGTCGGCCGTGGCGCTCGGGCCCAGCTTCACCCCAATCGGGTTCGCTACACCGGCCAGGAACGCCACGTGCGCGCCATCCAGCTCGCGGGTGCGCTCGCCGATCCACAGCATGTGCGCCGAGCTGTCGAACCACCCCCCGCCTTCGGCGTCGCGGCGCGTGAGCGCCTCCTCGAATTCGAGGAGCAGCGCTTCGTGGCTGGTCCAGAGGTTCACCTGGTGGAAGCGCGCGTCGCCTTCGATGTCGACGCCGCACGCGCGCATGAAACGGAGCGCGCGCTGGATCTCCTCCGCGAGGCTCTCGTAGCGCCGGCCTGCGGGGCTCGATGCCACGAACTCGCGATTCCAGGTGTGGACGCGTCCCAGGTCGGCGAAGCCACCGGTGGCGAGCCCGCGCAGCAGATCGAGTGTGAGCGCCGCGCGCTGGTAGCCGATGACGAGACGCGCCGGATCGGCCGTCCGCGCGGCGATCGTCGGCTCTTCTCCGTTCACCATCGGACCACGGAAGGACGGCAACGTCACGCCGTCCACGATCTCCACCGGCGACGAGCGCGGCTTCGCGTACTGCCCGGCGATCCGCCCCACCTTCACCACGTGCACACCGGCGCCGTACGTGAGCACGACCGCCATCTGCAAGATGAGCTTGAGCCGCTCGCGCAGCGATTCCGCCGACACGTCGTCGAACGACTCGGCGCAATCCCCTGCTTGCAGTAGGAATGCGCGGCCCTCCGCGACCTCGGCGAGCGCCGCACGCAAGCGCCGCGCCTCGTGCGCGAAGACCAACGGCGGCAGCCCCCGCAGCGCCGCGAGCGCGTCGCCGAGCGCCGCCGCGTCGGGCCACTCGGGCTGCTGGCGCACGGGAAGTCCGCGCCACGCGGACGGCGACCACTCGAGCGACGTGTGCGTGGGCATGTCGCGCTGAGCCTACCAGCAACGGCTGCCGACACGATCGCCCGCGATCACACGCGCTCCCGGGCTGGTTTGCGCCCGGCTCACGGATCGCACCCTCGATGCTACGCGTCATGACTCCGTAGCGCTCACAGCGCTGCTGATCAGCGTGCAGCGGCGAGTTTTTCGAGCCTGTCTACGCTTCCTCGGGGGCTTTTCTAGCCCCCGCCCCGCAACGAGCCCGGTTCTTGCGCGGCCCCAATCCCGAGTCGACTCGCTACGCTCGTCGGCGCGCCGCTGGCGCGTGCCTCGTTCAGCAGCCTGCGCACCGCGGGCATGAGACTCCTTCGGAAATTCAGCTCGTTTCGCGCCTTCGGCGCGGCTGGGATGCAGTGGGAATCGATCCCCGAAGGTGCCGGTGTTCCGAGCTTGGGGGACAGATCACTGAAGGACTCGAGTTGAGCGCGCATGGGGCTCTTACGCGTCATCGAGCACGGCCCTCACGGAAGAGCACCGTCCGCTCAGCGATTGCACATCCTCGATCCCACCCAGTTGATGAGCCCCGAACCAATCGAGCGTTTCAGTCCCATTCGGATGCTGCCATCGGGTTCACCAGGAATCGAACTCGTCGAGCACGACGGTTCCCGTCGACGTCGGACCTTGCAGATTGGCAACCGTGACCACACCGAATCGGATGCCTGAGAGCGCCTGATTGGCGCTCGTCCAATCACCCGAGAAGGTGATCGGAGATATTCCGCCCGTGGCGAGGGTGGCCCAGCCCGCATAGGCCCCTTGCTCGGCGCGCCACACGACGTCGACGCGTGTCGGTCCCGTCAACGTGAGCGTCGAGACCATCGTCAGCCAGGTTCCGTTGTCCTGGCGGATCCGGTAGCGAATCCTCTTGGAGCCATTGTCGATCGCCAGGCCCACGCGAAACACGTCGGATCCAACGGCATCCTGACCGGTCAACAGGTATACGAAGTCATTCGCGCCGACCGTGACGGCGTCGGCGTCGACCCAGAAGCTGGCGCGGAAGTTCTTCCGATCGTCGAGTGTCTCGTCCACGAGGTAGTGCTTCTGCGATGCGCCGGCGACGGCGGCCGTGATGGCGCGCGCCGATCCATTCAATCCAGGAGTGACGGATCCGAAGGAGGAACCGGCCGGAAGGTGTACCTGGCCACCTGGCCACAGCGCGAAGTTGTCGGCAGTCTCGAACCGGTCCGCGCGGATGAGCGAGCGCATCACACCGATGTTGCGGTCGGTCTTCGTGGGGTCATCGGCGCGCGGAGTGCCGTAGACCAGGTACACGTACTGCTCGTCCGCAGTCATCGTGGTCTCGCCGGCAGAGGTCACGGGCTCTTCGGTAGCCGACGGCAACGAGCCCGCCGGAGCCGGCACCAGCACGATCTCCGGCCGGTAGAAGGGACCCATCGGGTGATACGTGCCTTGAACGGTGTACGTGCGATTCCGCGCTCGCCACGAGCACACTCCGCTGTTGATGTTGGCGGGGCAGGTCGTAGTCGCGAAGGCCGGGGTTTGACCGAGCCAGTAGAGCCACTTCCCGTCGTAGCTCAGGAATGCCTGGACCGCGTTGAAGAGCGGCGCAGACTGCGATCCGTCCTCGCTCTGAATCTGGATCGCATCGACGGCACCGATCACGGTCGCCGTGTTCGGATCGACCTGCGCGCCGAAGATGGACTGGTTCGAGATGCAGGTCGACTGGTCGAGCGGGCTGCGCGTCGAATCGAATAGCAGGAAGTAGGTCGACGGCCCTTCCGCGGGCCGGCGCTGGTGAAGGATCGGGTTGTCCTCTCGACAGGCCGTGCTGATCGGGGCCGCGAGCTTCGCCTGCTGATTCCATTCGCCGACCACACCCGTGGCACTCCAGGTCGCCAGGAAGAGATCGTAATTTCCCGGGGGGGACGGCTCGGGTCGTGCAAACGTCATCCAATGCTGGCCTGCCTCCACCGACGCCGCGAACTCGTGCGAGGTCGTGTTGACGGGCGTTCCCGCCGAGGTCACCCGCATCGTTTCCCAGGAGGCCCCCTCGATGGACGCCTCCCAGACGTCGAAGGCCGAGGAAGTCTGCCCCGGAGGCATCGGTCCACAGGGGACGCCCGTGGTCAGATCGATCGCCGTGTACGCGTAATAGAGCGACCTGCCCCCGGGCGAGATGTGCGCGGAATCCTCCCAACCCGGACACGTCGCCGTGCCCTGCGGGTAGTTGATCGTACTGGTGAGCGGATGCGGAAGATTCGTGGCGTTCGTGACCGGGTTCGCGCTCCAGAGCGTCAGCTTCTTCGACGAGGCGGCTTCGCTCACGCGCAAGACCTTCGACGCCACAGGCGGACGAGGAGTCGAGTTCGCGTCCTCGTAACAGCCGTGACTCTCGGTGCCCATCGCCGCAACACCGAGAATCAGGATCGCCACACGCACCTGGGCCGATCGAGCGCCCAACCAGTTTGAAAGCGCTTGGATCCTCGTGGTGCCTCTCATGAATCTCACCTCGAACGCTTCGGGGGGTCCGCTTCGGTGCTACACCCGTCCGCAGAACTGCGCAAGGAGTCCCGGGATCTGCGTGGGGCGAGTCGGTGAGGCGGGTTCCGCACCCGCCGCTGCGGATCGAGCGGCGAGTGACACCGCGAGACCCGAAAGACCCCAGCGCGGATTGCCGAGAACCGGGCGGGCGCAGGTTGATCGCGGCTAGCCTGCATCATTCACGAACGTCGCGCTGCGGCCGCGA
>CAYVDO010000532.1:0-4603 GCA_964450125.1 uncultured bacterium | reverse complement strand
GGGGTGGGCCCCGTCGCGGCTCGGCTGCGACGGGCGGGGGGCTTGAAAAGCCCCCCGGGAAGCACCGAGATCTGCCGTGATCGTACGCATCGACGATGTCGAGCTGCGTTACGACGGCACGCCCGTCCTCGCCGGCGTATCGCTCGAGCTCAGGGCCGGCGAGCTGATGGCGCTGGTGGGGCCGAACGGTGCCGGCAAGACCACGCTCCTGCGCGCCATCTCCGGGCTCGTCGAGCCCACCCGCGGCACCGTGTTCCTGGACCGCGAGCCACTCTCGTCGCTCGCTCCGCGAGCCATCGCCACGCGCCTCGCTTCGGTCGAGCAGTCGATCCGCTGTCCGGAAGAGCTGCGGGTGTGGGATGCCGTGGCGCTCGGGCGGCTGCCACATCTCGGGCGTTTCCAGAGCCTGGGCGAGCGCGACCGCGCGGTCCTCGACGCAGCGCTCGAGCGCACCGAGTGCACGGCACTCGCCGATCGTCGCGTGGCGACGCTTTCGAGCGGCGAACGACAACGCGTGTGGCTCGCGATGGCGCTCGCCCAGGAGCCGCGCGTGCTGCTCCTCGACGAGCCCACCTCGCACCTCGACATCCACTTCCAGATGACCATCCTGGAGCTGGTGAAGAGCCTCGCCCGCGACGGCCTCACCGTGATCGCGTCACTCCACGACCTCAACCTCGCCGCCGAGTTCGCCGACCGCGTGGCGCTGGTGGCCGAGCACCGACTCGTGGGTTGCGGCACCCCGGCCGAGATCCTCACCGAGGAACGCCTGGAACGCGCCTACCGCACCCACGTGGAGCGCGTCCCGCTCACAGACGGCGGCTTCCTGATTCGCCCGCGACGCGCGCAGGACGCCTGAGCCGCGGCGCATCGCCGTTTCTGGGTCGCGGCCTTCGGCAGGACTGCGACCTCAGGCTCGGCAGGCGCCCGCCTCCACTTCGCCGTCCGCCAGTCGAACCCGCATCTGCCGCGCCATTTCTTGCAGCGCTCGAGACGTGCATGCGACCATCGTCGTTCCTACGCCGTTCGTCGCCATGTCTCGAGCACCGTATCTCGCCAAGAGTGGCTCCGCTCGCACCCTGCGAGGTGCGGCGAAGCCGGCGTCGGAAGGCCGCGGAACGCGGCGCCTCCTCGAATCCATCCTCCACATCGACCGCGTACTGCGTGCCGGAGCTTGCGTTTCGCTCACACGTCTCGCCGAAGAGCTGGAGGCGAGCCCGCGCACCGTCCAGCGGTACCTGGAAACCCTTCGCGACCGGCTGAACGCGCCCGTCATCTACGACCGTGGCGCTCGGGGCTATCGCTACGCTCGCGACTCCGTCGCCATCCCCGCGGCACACCTGAGCGAGGGCGAGCTGGTGGCGCTCTACGTCGCCGAGCCGGTGCTCGCTCGCTATCGCGGCACCCCGCTCGAAGCGGACTTCCGCTCGGCCTTCGACAAGATCACCGCGAGCCTGCCGGAGCGCGTCCGCTCCCGTTACTCGGCACTCCCCGATCGAGTGAGCGCCAAGGCGGCACTTCCGGCAGAAGACAACACCGCGCGTTTCCGCGCGCTTCTCGCGGCGGTGCTCGAAGAGCGGACGGTCGCGCTCTCGTACTATTCGGCGCACCGCGACGCCGTGAGCGAGCGGCTCGTCGATCCGTATGCGATCCACAACGCCGAGGGAAGCTGGTACCTGATCGGTCACTGCCACCAGCGCCAGCGCATCCTCACGTTCCACATCGGCCGCATCCGTGAGCTCCGCGTCACCGACAGCTATTTCGAGCGCCCGGGCGACTTCGCCGTCGACCGTTTCCTAGCCAGCGCCTTCGGCATCTTCCTCGACCCCTCCGGCACGGCCCAGCTCGAAACGATCGTGCTCCGCTGCGACCCTTTCGCCGCCCGGTACGTACGCGAGACCGTCTGGCACCCGTCCCAAACGATTCGCGAGCTGAGCGACGGCGCGATCGACCTCACCTTGCGAATCGCTGGCACCGTCGAGATCGAACGGTTCGTCCTCTCCTGGGGAGAGCACGTTCACGTGGTGTCGCCACCCAACCTGCGCCGGAAAGTGGCGGCGCGGCTGCGCGAAGCGAGTCGCCGCTACGCCGCGCGCGGCCAGGCACGGCGCGCTCGCAACGAGCGCCGCACCCCCGACGACACGCTGCCGCTCGGCTGACTCCTCACCTCGGCGCCGTCGGCGCTGCCGTCAGCCCCCGGGCTCGTTCAGCCAGAGCGCGCCCAGATCGAACTCGATCGAATCGAAAGGCTCGACTCGCACCCGGTCTTCGCCCGCGAAGGCGCGGACCAAGAACCACCCACCAGCCTCGCGACGCAAAACTTCGAGTGTGCGCGCCGCGGGATCGACCAACCAGGGATGTCGGACGTTCTCACGTGCATACACCGCCAGCTTTCGCACGCGGTCGATTCCCGCCGTCGAGGGCGAAAGCACCTCGCACACCCAGTCCGGCGCGATCGTGAGAAATGGCCCACCCGGGAGAACCGGCACGCGTTCACGGCGCCACCCTGCGAGATCGGGGACGAGCACGTCCGCACCGAGATGAAGCTCCGGCTCGTCCAGGATCCACCAACCACCGGGCCCCGACCGGCCGCGATCGAAAGGACCGCTCAGCTCGCCGCCGAGGATCGAAGCCGCGCGCTGGTGCTCGATCGACGGCCGTGGCAGCGCGATCAGGTCGCCGTCCACGATCTGACCGAGCACATCATCCGGCAATGCCCGCAGATCCTCGTACGTCGCCGGCTTTCGGACAGGCACGCCCATGACGGCCCAAGGTACCACGGCTCACTCGAGCGGATCGCTCGCTTGGAATGAGGAGGCCCCATGGCGTGTCTTCCCCAGGTCACACGAGCGGAGTACCGCGGCGGTCATCGCATTCACCTGACGTTCAACGACGGCAAGGCTGGAACCGTCGACGTCGTTGATTGGCTCGAGGGTCCGGTTTTCGAGCCGCTCGAGGACCCGCAGTACTTCCAGCGCTTCTTTCTGGACGGCGGCACCGTCGCTTGGCCGAACGGAGTCGACCTGGCGCCCGAGACGCTCTACGAACACGTGACGGCCAGCGCCGCCGCGGGATCGCAGTCGTGACCGGTCACCGGTGCTCAGTCCATCGCCAGCGAATAGCTGGTGCTGCGGCCACCGGCAGCGTCCTTCACCAGCGCACCGCGCGCGATCAGCTCCTCGATGTCCCGCAGCGCCGTATCCTGCGAGCAGCGCGTGAGCTTCGCGTACTTCGAGGACGTGAGCTTTCCCTCGAAACCCTCGAGGAGCGCTTCCAGCACGCGATGCTGTCGCTCGTTGAGCGCCACACCGGCCAGCCGTTCCCAGAACCGCGCCTTCGCGAGCACCCTGGCCAGCGTTCCTTCGGCACGCCCGAGCGCGCGATCGAGACAAGCCAGAAACCATTCCATCCAGGGCGTGACGTCGAGCGTGCCTCGCTGCGTCGATTCCAGTAGCTCGTAGTAGCGGCTGCGTTCCTCTCGGATCTGAGCCGACATGCTGTAGAAGCGCTGTGCGCTCCGCTCCGCGCGCGCCAGCGCCATGTCCGCGATCGCGCGTGCGATGCGACCGTTGCCGTCGTCGAATGGATGGATCGTGACGAACCACAGATGAGCGAGCGCGGCCTTCAGCACCGCATCGAGATCGCCGGAGGCACCGAACCACGCGAGGAACGCCGACATCTCGCTGGGCAGCCGCTCGGCCGCAGGTGCTTCGAAATGCACGCGCTCGCGTCCGATGGGGCCGGATACGACCTGCATCGGGCCTCGCCGGTCATCCCGCCAGGCCCCGACCCGGATCGCGCGCAAGCCGCTGCGCGCCGTCGGTAAGAGCGCCGCGTGCCAGCCGCACAAACGCTCCGCGGTCAGCGGCGCATCGAAGCGCTGGGTGGTGTCGAGCATCATCTCCACGACGCCATCCACCATCCGGTCGACCGGAGCGAGCGCACCGATGTCCATGCCGAGATGGCGTGCAATCGACGAGCGCACTTGCTCGGGGTTCAGCACTTCACCCTCGATCGCACTCGAGGTCACGACGTCTTGCGTGAGCGTCACGAGCACCGCTTCGTCACGTAGACGGAAGCCGAGAGCATCCAGCCGACCCACCATTCGCCCCTGGCGATGCCGGACCACACCCAGCCGGTCAGCGATACGTTCGGAATCCCATCGGAACGCCGGCCAATCGGGTTGCTGGTGGATGTAGCGCATGCTCAATCTCCGCACATTCTGCGGAGATTATGCCACCGATTCGCCGCAACCAGCGATCAAACCCACAGGCCGGCCGCACCGCCCGCGCCAAGCCCACACGGTGGAGGGCGCCGCACCGCCGACACGAACCCAACCGCGTGGACGGCGCCGCTCCATCGGCGCAAACCCAACAGGGTGGAGGGCGCCGCTCCGTCGGCGCCGGCGCATCGCTGCGAGTCCCGGCCCCTCCCGCGCGCGAATCAATCTCCCGATCCGCCCCCTGCACCCACCCGAGCTGGCGACGCCAACCCGCCGCGCCCACCGGGTTCTATTTCCGCGCAGGCTCGTTCTACCCAGTAGCACCCAATTCTTCCGCGGACACGCCTATCCGGTTGTCTTCGGTGACCACCACAGGTAGCGTTC
>CAYVDO010000531.1:0-4643 GCA_964450125.1 uncultured bacterium | reverse complement strand
CTTCCGGAACGGGCGATGAGCTCGGTGACGCGGTAGAGCGAGTCGAGGCGCACCGTGAGGGTGGGCGCCTCGAGCTGGCTCATCGTCAGCTCCGTCAGATTGGTGCGCTCGGCGTCGACGCGCGCTTGTACGACGCTGGTGGCGAGCTCGGCGAAGTCCTCGCGCACGTCCACCTGCGGCCGACGCGTGGCGGTGGTGGCGCCGCCCACTTCGAGGACGGTGGTGCCGATCTGGATGCGGTCGCCGGCTTCCAGCGCGACCTCGCGGGTCACGCGCTCGCCATTGAGATAGGTGCCATTGGCGCTCCCGAGATCGCGGATGAACGGCGCGTCGGTGGTGCCGAGGATGAGCGCGTGCCGGCGCGACACCGAGCGATCGGCGAGCACCAGGTCGCAGGTGTTGTCGCGGCCCATCACCATGGGCAGCGATGGAAACGAGATCTCTCTACCGGCGTCCTTGCCGTCGACGATGCGCAGCGTGAGCATGAACGAGCAGCAAATGATGGTGGATCGGTGTCGAAGCCGCTTCGCGCGCGAACCCTATCACGCGCCGCTGGCCATCACGAAGGGTGAGCGGGAAGGTAGGGCTGCCAGGGGCGGGGAATTCGCACCCGTCCCAAGCCGCCCAGGAAGAGCTGGCTTGGGCGATGGGGACGCCGCGCGAGCCACATGCCCGCTTCCTCGGGAGTGCGATCTCCCTTGCGGCGATTGCACGGGATGCAGCACGTGACCACGTTCATCCAATCGGTGCGGCCGCCGCGGGTGCGCGGCAAGACGTGGTCGTAGCTCAAGAGGTGCGGCGCCAATCGATCGCCGCAGTACTGGCAGGTGAGCGCGTCGCGGGCGTACACGTTGGTGCGCGAGAACGGCACTTCGCGCACGCGCAGCGGAGCGCGGTGCTTGAGCTTGAGCACCGCGGGCAGCCCCATCGAGGCGCCGACCGAATGCACGCGGCGGGGATAGACGTCGAGCACCTCCACCTTGTCGACGAAGGTGAGCACGACCGCCCGGCGCCACGACACCACCCGCAGCGGCTCGTAGGTGGCGTTGAGTAGCAGTGCGGGCTCGAGGGCGGGCGTCGGCGCCGGTTCGCGGATCCCGCGGCCCGCGAGCGATGGCTCGTCGGTCGTCCAGTCCCAGTCGGCGAGGTCGTACATCAGGGCGAGTAGTTGCGCAGCAGCGTGGTGCCCACCAAAGCCGCGAGGATGAGAAAGAGCAAGAACACCACGGTGCTCGAATACGCACGCCGCACAGTGGGATCGCGCTGGTAGTCGAGTGTGGCGTTGCGGGCCCGCTGGCGAGTCACGCGCCTTTCCAGCTCGTGGGCGTAGTCGACGCGCTTTCGCTCCAGGTTCGAGCTCTGCACTTCCTTGAAGCGCGACAAGGCCACCGCCTCGATCCAGAAGCCGTCGCCGCGCTCGCACAGGTGGAGTTCCAGATCGGCGGGGACCTTGAGGTGCGCGGGCAGGTCCCGGCCTGCGACGCGCGTCAGCTCGCCACGGCACGCGGGGCAGGGGAACGACCGGCGCACCGGATCGCTGGTGCGGGTGGGCTCGAGGGCGACGCGATCGTCCCACTCGGCGACGATCTGAGGCGAGAGCGCCAGGATCCGCCCCCACGAGGTGAAGACACCGCCGCAGCGGGCACAGCGCTCCACCTCGATGCGGCTGCCGTAGTGGCTCGCCGCTTCTTCGGTCCCGAGCGCCGTGTTGCAGCGTGGGCAGGGAAGCTCGCGCGACGCTTCCATCGCGGCGGATTCTAGCAAGATCCCGCCGCCGATCCTCGGCATCCGAAGCGCCGTCTGCTTCAGCCCGGGGCGGGGCGATCCGGAGCGGTCGGCTGGCCCGGGAGCACCGTCCACTCGAGGAAGAGCAGCGTTCCGGCCACGACCTGGACCGGGAGCATGAGCAGGTTGAGAAAAGGCACCGCCGTGATTCCGAGAACGGTGGCGCCGAAGCCGAGCGCCGCGAATTGGTGCTCGCCGAGGGTGCGGCGCTTGTCGGCGAAGCCGAGGCGCCGGCGACTCATGGCGAGATCGGTGTGGTCCCACGCGAGGAAGTAACACGAGGCGAGCGTGCCGAGGACCGAAAACGCCACGGTGCCGACGACGGGGAGCACGTTGAGGAGCGCCAGCCCCAGCATCACCAGCAGGTAGAAGCCCGTGCGGCGCAGCTCGCCGGCGAAGGCGTAGCCCGCCTCGCGCACGATCGCGCGAATGCCCGTGGCGGCGTCGCCGGGGGGCGGTGCCAGGCCGAGCTCCGCCAAGCGCAGGGCCTCGGTCCGTTGCGACAGGACTTCGTTGAAGGGGGCGGCGATCAGGCCGCCCACCAGTGTGAAGCCGAAGAACGTCGCCGCCGCGAACAGCACGACCAGCAGCACCGCGATGATCGCCGTGGCGACCCACGAGAGCGCGATCAAGAGCGCATGGACGAGCCCGGCGCCCTCGCCCACCGCGAGCACCCCCGTGGCGAGACCCAGGATCGAGCCGAACGATTGGACGAAGACCACGATCGCGATCGCGAAGATCACGGCGTTGATGGCGAGCGGCATCACCGCCAGCCGCTTGAGCGACGGGTTCGCCATCAAGTAGCGAAAGCCGCGAATCGGCGCGGTCGCGCCCTGAATCACGTCGGAGACCAGTCCACGGGACGCCATCTCGGATTCCTCGGGAAGGGTGAGGGACGCGCGCGGAGGGTGCCGGCGAGGGCCAGCACCGTCAAGTCGCGAATGGTTCCACTGGATCCTCTCGGATGCCCCCACCCGATCCGCACGGTGCTGCACGCTTCGGCGGGCGCAACCGGCGGGCGTACCCTCGGCGCGATCGGTGACGCCACCTTCGATCCCTGCGCCTCGTCAGGTGGCTCGTCGAAGCGGACCGGATCGTCCACGAGGGCAACCGCGGTGCACACACTCCGTACGAGAAGCTGGCGGAGCATCCGCTTGCGATTCGTGAGCGGATGCGGCTCATTCACGCCTCGGACGGTTTCGACGAGCGGTGGACCGAGGTCCCAGCGTTTACCGAGGAGGTGCGGCATGTGGTGTGGAACGATTCGCGATCGACGAGGGGTGGCGGCGGTGAGCGGCGCCGCGCTTGCGTTGGTGCTCTTCGCCTGCGGCTGTGGTGGCTCGAGCGGACCTGCGGAGCCCATCGACACCACGCCGCCCGAATCGACGAACGGCATTCTCTGGAATCGCGGACGGCTCTGGATCGCGGCGATCCAGGGCTCGCAGCTCGTCCAGATCGACCCCGTGAGCGGCGCGATTACCCGCGGTTACGGGCCCGACGACGGACTCACCGCCAACGACGATCTCGTGATCGTGAACGACGGCGCCTTCATCCTCACCGAGCCGAGCAAGAGCACGGTGTCGCGCTTCGATCCCCAGCACGGCCGCACCGTGCTCGCGGAGATCGGCTCGCAGGTGAACGGCATCACGCGCTGCGACGACGATCGCGTGTTCGTCAATCGTGAGTGGCCGGGCGGCGGCGTCTACGAGATCGATCCGAAAAGCGTGAACGAGCCGCGCCTTCTCACCAAGGACGTGCCCGCGCTCAACTCGATGGCGTGCGTCGGCGACGATCTCTACGCACCCACGTTCGCCCTCGAAGGTGGCGTGATCCGCATCCACCGCGAGACCGGCGCCGTGAAGAACGTGGCCTCCGGCATGGTGCTGGCGTGCGCGGCCCACACGATGCCGGACGGAACACTCGTGGCGCTGCAGGCCGTTTTTCCTGCGCGGCTCGTGAAGGTGGACGTCGCCACCGGCGCGCTCACGGAGATCGCACGGCTCGGCGCCATGATTCCCGACAACTTTGCCGTAGGCCCCGACGGCACGTTCTACGTCACCGACTTCCTCGACGCCGGCGTGGTGGTGATCTCGCCCGACGGCTCCACCCGCCGCATCGAGCTGTGAATCGCGCCGTGCGCGTCAGGCAAAGATCGCGGCGACCTCGAGGGTGAGGCCCGGGATCGCCTGCGAGGCGACGGTCTGCTCGGGACGGTAGACGTCCGTGATGCGGTAGCGCTGCGCCGCGGCGTCGGGGTCGCGATACACCTCGACCGTCTCCTCGGCGACGTTCACGATCCAGTACTCGGGGATCGCTCGGCGCGCGTAGAGCGGCCCCTTGCGCTTGCGGTCGTAGCGCAGCGACGAATCCGCGACCTCGATCACGATCAGGGCGTGATCCGGGTGGTGCTTGTGCCGACGGGTCGCAGCCGTCGCGCGGACGATGGTGAAGTCGGGCTCCGGCTCGTTCCACTCGTCGAGTGTGGCCGGAAGCTGCGGGCGGACGCGGAACTCGTCGCCGAGCTGTCTGACGAGAATTCGCGTCAGCTCCTGAATCACGAACGAGTGGGGGATTCCTTGCGGAGCCATGGCGACGATCACACCGTCGATCAGCTCGACGCGCTCGTCTTCGTGGAGCACGCCGGTTTCGATCAGGCGGTGATACTCGTCGACGCGGAAGCGCCGTAGCGGGCGGCCGTCGACTTCGACATCGCTCGCAGGTTCCACGTTGCCCTCACTCATCACGCGCCAGACTAGTCCTGAAGCAAACGCTTCGCGCTTGCTTCAGGGCTACGTGATGTTGTCGCGGGGGGCTTTTCAAGCCCCCCGCCCCGCGAAAGGCGCGACTTTCGCGGGGCC
>CAYVDO010000530.1:0-4664 GCA_964450125.1 uncultured bacterium | reverse complement strand
CTGGCGCGACAGCCGCCTCATCACCATCGGCGGCGGCACCAGCGAGATCATGAAGGAGATCATCTCCAAGCTCGTGGGCTTGTGAGCACCTCCTCGATCGACTCGCGCACCACCCGCGCGAGAAGCGCGATCTCGTCGGGCGTGATGGTGAGCGGCGGCATGAGCACGAGCACGTCGCCGAGCGGTCGTAGGATCACGCCGCGCCGCCGCGCGGCCAGGATCACCTGATGACCGATGCGGTCGCCGTACTCGAACTCGGCGCGCGTGGCGCGGTCGCGCACCAGCTCGATCCCCACCATGAGGCCGCGTTGCCGGATCTCGCCCACGTGGGGGTGCTCGGCGAGTGACGCCAGCGCAGCAGCGAGGAGCGCCGCTTTCTCGTCGATCGTGCCGATCAGCACCGTTCTGTCGAGCAGGTCGATGTTGGCGATCGCCGCCGCGCAGGCGAGCGGATTGCCGGTGTAGGTGTGGCCGTGGAAGAAGGTGCGTTTCTCGCGGAACTCGGCCAGGAAGCCCGCGAACACGCGCTCGCTGGTGACCGTCGCCGCCAGCGGCAGGTAGCCGCCGGTGATCCCCTTGGCGACGCAGAGCAGATCCGGCACCACCCCTTCGCGCTCGCACGCGAACATCGTCCCGGTGCGCCCGAAGCCGGTCGCCACCTCGTCCGCGATGAGCAGCACGCCGTGCCGATCGCAGAGCTCGCGTACGCGGCGCAGGAAACCCGGCGGTTGCACCAGCATCCCGGCGGCGCCCTGCACTGCGGGCTCGATCACCACCGCCACGACCTCGTCGGCGCGCTCGCCGAGCATCGCTTCCAGCGGCTCGAGGCACGCGGTCTCGCAGCTCGGATAGGTCTTCGCGAGTGGGCAGCGATAGCAATACGGCGACGGCACCCGCAGCGTCTCGAAGAGCAGCGGACGATACACCTGATGGAAGAGATCGATGCCACCGACGCTCACCGAACCGAGCGTGTCGCCGTGATAGGCGTTCTCGAAGCAAACGAAGCGGTTCTTGCGGCTACCGCCCGGCTGCTGCTGGCAGAACTGGTAGGCGATCTTGAGCGCCACCTCCACGGCGGTGGAGCCGGAGTCGGAATAGAAGACGCGCGTGAGGCCTGGCGGCGCGATCTTCACCAGCCGCTCCGCGAGCTCGATCGACGGCACGTTGGCGAGGCCGAGCAGCGTCGAGTGAGCGACGCGATCGAGCTGCGCACGTACGGCGTCGTCGATCTCGGGCACGCGATGCCCGTGCACCGTCACCCACAAGCTCGAGATGGCGTCGAGGTAGCGCTTGCCCTCCACGTCCACGAGCCAATTGCCCTCGGCACGCTCGACGATGAGCGGCTTCTCCTCCATCCAGCCCTTCATCTGGGTGAACGGATGCCAGACGTGCTTGCGATCGATCTCTTCGAGCTGGCGGATGCGTTCCGGATCCACGAAGGCCCTCCTCAACCGATGATTCGACAGGCGCGACCGGCCTCGGCGAATGCGTCCAGCGCACGATCCACGTGTTCGTCCGTCATGGTGGCCGTGAGCGTGGCGCGGATGCGCGACGTGCCTGCGGGCACGGTGGGCGGACGGATGCCGCTCGCCAGCACGCCGCGCTCGAAGAGCTCGCGGGCGAGCGCCATCGTCGCGGCCGCGTCGCCGACGATCACCGGCACGATCGGCACGTCGGGCTCGCCGATCACGCGGAAGCCCAACGCCGTGAGCGCCTCGCGCAGGCGCCTCGCGAGGGCGCGCACCCGTGCGCGACGCTCGGGCTCGCCCTGCACTACCCGCACGGCGGCGAGGCTCGCCGCCGCCACCGCCGGAGGTAGGCCGGTGGTGAATACGAAGCTGCGGGCGCGATTGAGCAGCAGATCCACGACGTCGCGGCGGGTAGCGACGTACGCCCCGAAGCTGCCGAGCGCCTTGCCGAGCGTTCCCATCTGGATCACCCGCGGGTCGGAGGCACCCAGCAGCTCGACAGCGCCGCGCCCGTGCTCCCCGAGGACCCCGCTGGCGTGGGCTTCGTCGCAGTAGAGCAACGCGTCGTGGCGACGCGCCGAGTCGAGCAACGCCGGCAGCGGCGCCAGGTCGCCGTCCATCGAGAATACCGTGTCGGTCACGATCAGCACCCGCCCGAAGCGCTGGCGATCAGCGAGTAACCGGGCCACGTCGGCGGCATCGCCGTGGCGATAGACACGCACCGTCGCGTGGCTGAGCCGGCAGCCGTCGATGAGACTCGCGTGGTTGAGGGCGTCAGAAAGAATCAGGTCGCTCTTCCCGGCCAGCGCCGGCAGCGCGCCACAGTTGGCCTGGTAGCCCGAGTTGAAGAGCAGCGCGGCTTCGGTGCCCTTCCAACGCGCGAGCTCCCGCTCGAGCTCGTCGTGGATGGCGACGTTGCCCGAGATGAGACGGCTTGCCCCGCTACCGCAACCGTAGCGGGTGGTGGCGTCGATCGCCGCACGTGCGAGGCGCGGGTCGTCGGCCAAACCGAGGTAGTTGTTCGAGCACAGCCCGAGCACCGTGCGGCCGTCGATGACGATCTCGGGGGACGGGCCCGATTCGACGGTGCGTAGCACCCGCCGCAGCTCGGCCTGATCCAGCTCGGCGAGCGCGCGTGCGGCGAAACCCAGGGGATCTACGGCTTCGGACGTCATGGCAAAAGTGCGCGAGGTAATTGACGAATCCCGCATCGTCAACCATTCCAGCAGACTTGGTTTACGACGCCAACCGGGCGCCGCACCGGGCACACTTCGGCAGGGGACAAGCGGTCGCGAGCGTGCTACGACTTCCGCGATGAAGCTGATCGTCAATGGTGAAGCGCGCGAGCTGGAGGCGCCGCTCACGGTGGTCGAATTGCTCGTCCGCCTGGGGGTGGATCAGCGTTACGGCGCGGTCGAAGTGAACCGCGAGGTCGTGCCGAGGTCCGAGCACGCCACACACGCTCTCGCCGACGGCGACCAGGTCGAGATCATCCGTTTCGTGGGAGGGGGCTGAATGAGCGCCGCAGAGGACGTTCTTCGCATCGGCACGCGCACGTTCCGCTCGCGGCTGATCGTGGGCACGGGAAAGTACACGTCGTTCGAGCAGACCCGTGAGGCGATCGATCGCACCGGCGCCGAGGTCGTGACCGTCGCGGTGCGGCGCGTGAACATCACCAATCCCAACGAGCCCAACCTCCTCGATCACCTGGATTTGAAGCGCATCACGATCCTGCCGAACACGGCGGGCTGTTTCACGGCCGAGGATGCGATTCGGACCGCGCGCCTCGCGCGCGAAGCGGGAGTCGGCAACCTCCTGAAGCTCGAGGTGATCGGCGATCCCAAGACGCTCTTCCCCGACAACGAAGCCACGCTCGAAGCAGCCCGAGTGCTGGTGAAGGACGGCTTCGAGGTGTGGCCTTACACCCTGGATGATCCCATCGCGTGCCGGAAGCTCGCCGACATCGGCTGCGCGGCAGTGATGCCGCTCGCTGCACCCATCGGGTCCGGGCTCGGCATCCGCAATCCCGCCAATCTGCGCATCATCCGCGAACAGCTCCCGGCGCTTCCCGTCATCGTGGACGCGGGTGTGGGGACGGCGTCCGACGCGGCGGTCGCGATGGAGATGGGGATGGATGCGGTGCTGATGAACACCGCCATCGCCGGCGCGACCGATCCCCTCTTGATGGCCGACGCGATGCGCCTCGCGGTGCAAGCTGGACGCAAAGCGTTTCTCGCGGGTCGCATGCCGCGGAAGCTCTACGCGACCGCGTCGAGCCCTCTCGATGGGCTCATCGCGTGAGATCGCGGCGCTGCCGCGGCTCTACCTGATCAGTGATCGTCACGCGGTAGCCGGCGGCGACCTCGTCTCTGCCGTCACTGCGGCGGTGGCTGGCGGGGTGCGACTGATTCAGCTTCGCGAGAAGGATCTGCCGCTCGACGAGTTGGGGCGGCTCGGGCGCGCGATCGGCGCCGTGGTCCGCGCTGCGGGCGGGCGCTGGCTGATGAACATCGGCGCGGATTCTGAGCGACTCGAGCTCGCACGCGAGCTTCGTGCCGACGGAGTGCACCTCACGGCAACGAGCTCGATGACCATCGCCGAGGCGCGCGAGCGGCTCGGGAACGAGGCGCTCGTCGGAGTGAGCACGCACTCCGTTGGCGAGATCGCGCTGGCTGCCGCGCGCGGTGCGAGCCTTGCCACCTTCGGCCCCGTCTTCGCCACCCCGAGCAAAGCGGGGATGGGCGAGCCGACCGGCGTGACCGCGCTCGCGGAAGCGGCTCGCGTCGCGGAGACGATGCCGATCTACGGCCTCGGCGGCGTCGGCCTCGAGGAAATCGCAACGATCCTCGGCGCGGGCGCCCACGGCGCAGCGCTCATCCGCGCCTGCCTCGCCGCGGCCGACCCGGAGCGAACGAGCCGCTCGATCCTCGAGCGACTCGCGCGGTTCGACTCGACGACCTGAGAGCGCAAGCCTGCAAGGCCACCACGATTGGTCGCGGCGCCTCATGCGCTTGACAAACGCGGCGCGAAACGCCCCCCGTGCTGGTCGCCACGCTCGTCGTCCATCTCCCCGCTCGCCGTCGATCCCGCCGCGAGCCAGAGGCGAGCCGACGAGCGCAGCGAGTCGCCTCGGGGGTGGGACCCTACGCGGCTTTGCCGCGAAGGGCGGGGGGCTTGAAAAGCCCCGAGTGGGCC
>CAYVDO010000529.1:0-4822 GCA_964450125.1 uncultured bacterium | reverse complement strand
GCCCACTGCAAGGGGGATGAATGCGCCTGCGAGCACACCTGCGTGTCCGGATTCTGCTTGTGCTGGCGCTCTTCGGCTGCGCGTCCACGTCACTCGCGCAGAGCGTGCTCATCTCCGTGCCGACACGCCGATCGCACGTGTTCGACGCTACGCGGGGACGGCTCTACATCACCACCTCCACCGGGACGATCGAGCGTTTCGACGTCGCCACTCAGCAGAAGCTCACACCGTGGACGGTAGGCACTGCGCTCAACGGCTGCGACATCACGGCTGACGACGCCTACCTGTTCGTCGCGGAGAACGCGACCAGCGCTGGACAGGTGCTGATTCGAAAAGTGGACGTCGCGTCCGGTGCGGTAAGCACCATCTCGTTCGCGGCACAGTCGGGCGAAAGCGGCGCCTGGGACGTCGCGATCGCAGCGAACGGGAAGGCCTTCGTGACGACGCGGGGCACCAGCACGCCGCTGCGGACGATCGACGTGGCGACCAACGCCGTGGTGACGCGGAATGATCTTCCTCTCGGATCGAGCCAATTCTCGTCTTCCACGAGCGTCGCTCGCGGCGCGGACCGATCCCGGTTGCTGTTCGTCACCAACTTCACGACGACCGTGCCCATCGTGACGTACGCCGTCTCCTCCGATTCGTTCGCGAAGGTCGGCACGGGCGCCAACTTCACGTCCGGGTTCATGGCGGTGAACCGCGACGGTTCGTTGCTCGCGACCTCCGTCGTGAGTGGTTACAACCTGCTCGGGCTCTTGAACTCCAACTTCGACTCGTTGGTCGACTTTTCCATGGTCAACGGTCCCGTGATCTTCGATCCCGCCCGCGATCGTGTCTTCAGTGTCGTCAACACGGACGTCACTGCGTACGACACCACCCAGCTGACCACTTGGACGCCGGTGCTCGCCACGCCACTCGGCGAGAACTTCGGCAGCCCGTACGGTGTGTTCGGAAGCGGCGAGCCGTCGATCAGCGGCGACGGACGGCACCTCTTCCTGTCCACCCCGCTCGGTATCCGGATGGTGGACACCTGCGGCACGATCGATGGTGACGGCGACGGCATCGGCGACGCCTGCGACAACTGCCCTGCGCTCGGCAACCCCGATCAATCCGATGCGGACCACGATGGTCGAGGCGATGCGTGCGACTCGTGCATCGACGTCGATGGGGATGGCTACGGTGATCCGGCGAGCGCCGGCTGCGCGGACGCGAGCCTCGACTGCAACGACCACGCTCCGGAGGTGCACCCAGGAGCGGCCGAGATTCCGGCCAACGGGGTCGATGACGATTGCAGCCCAGCGACCCGCGACTGCCCAGACGCGGACGGGGACCAGTACTCGACGGTGGGTGGAATCTGCGGTGCAATCGATTGCGACGATTCGAGCTCCAACGTCCACCCCGGCGCCGGCGAGATCGCAGGCAACGGCATCGACGACGACTGCGACCCGGCCACGAGCGACTGCACCGATCTGGACCACGACGGCTACGGCGCACCGGCCTCGGTGGCGTGCGTCCATGCGACGCTCGACTGCGACGACGCCAGCGCGGCCGTGCATCCGGAAGCGGTCGAGATTCCCGCGAACGGGATCGATGATGATTGCAGCCTCGCCACTCCAGACTGTCCAGACGCGGACGGCGACCAGTACTCGACGGTGGGTGGAATCTGCGGCGCAATCGATTGCGACGATTCGAGCTCCAACGTCCACCCCGGCGCCGGCGAGATCGCAGGCAACGGCATCGACGACGACTGCGACCCGGCCACGAGCGACTGCACCGATCTAGACCACGACGGCTACGGCGCACCGGCCTCGGTGGCGTGCGTCCATTCGACGCTCGACTGCGACGACACCAGCGCGGCCGTGCATCCGGATCAGGCCGAGATCCCGGGCAACGACGTCGACGACGACTGCGACCCGACGACCAGCGACTGCAAAGACCTCGACGGTGACGGCTACGGCAGCCCAGCCTCGAACGCTTGCACGAAACCAGCGCTGGACTGCAACGATGGCAACGCGAACGCCAACCCGGGTCGGACCGAAGTCCCCAACAACGGAATCGACGACGACTGCAACCCAGCGACACCTGGTGGCTGCGGCGCACAGGAGGTGGCACCTGGCCCGACGGGTGAGCCGCGTTCGGATTGGGCCGCGGCGATCGGCGCGCTGACGCTCGCCTCGACGATGTGGCGACGCCGCCGCCGTGGAGCGCAACGGGACGGGCGACGACTGATCGCGAGCGCCATCGCAACGAGTCTCTTCGCAGCCGGAAGCGCGGGAGCACAGAGCACGCTCATCGCGATCAGTCAGCCGCACTGCCACGTGGTGGATCCGCAGCGCAACGTGCTGTACGTGGCTGCGTCAGCAGGCAGAGTCGAGCGCGTGGACCTCGACACGCTCACGATTCTCGCCCCGTTCCGCGTCGGCCTGACTCCGTCCGGATGCGACATCGCGCCGGATTCCAGCGCGCTCTACGTCAACGATTCCGTTCATGGCTTGACCGGCGGCTTCGTGTACCGAGTCGCGCTGCCCTCGGGTGCCGTGGAGATTCTGCGCTACCGGGATGCCCCCATCACCACCTCCGAATCGGGCGCGATCGACCTGCGGATTCTCGGCAATGGGCGGGGCTTCTTCACCACGAACAACAGCGCCAGTTCGAACGTGCCTCTTCGCGAGATCGACCTCGCATCGGATGCGGTCACCATCCGCGCCGACTTCCCGACCGGCGGGGTCTATCCCCAATCGCTGCTCGGTCGCGGGCCCAACCGCGACTTGATGGTGATTGCCGAAGCGAATACCAGCACCGGTCTGACGTCGATCTATCGCACCGCCACCAATTCTTTCTCCGCGAAGGTCAGTCTCGGTGCGTTCATCTTCGGTCATCCGTCGGTCGATCGAACCAGCTCGCGCATCTCGATTCCCAAGGGGGGCATCACCGTCTACGACACCGCGCTGTCGCCGGTATTCACGAGTGCCAGCTACGCGCGGGCCATCTTCGATCCAGTGCGCGACCGGCTGTATGCAGTCAACCGCAATACGAGCGAGATCGCCGTGCTCGATGCCGCCAACGGCTACGCCGTGATGACGACACTGCCGATCGGGCAGGACATCTCGATGTCGAGCCTGGATGTATTCGGATCCGGCGAGCTCTCGATCACTCCCGACGGATCACGGCTCTTCCTGTCCGTTCCCACGGGAGTGCGGATGCTGGCGCTACCGAACTGATCGAGCGCACAGGAAGCGCGACCGCAGTGCACCCTGGCCCGATCTCATGGTGAGCTCGCCGGGCCGCGTCTGCTTCGATCGCAACGCGATTGCGGTGGGATTGGCGAGCGTGCTCGCCCCCGCCGGCGGCGCGATGACGCCGCCGCTCCGACCCGCCTTCCTCACGACGACGCGCGAGGCCGTCGCCGTGGGTCCGCACGTCCAATTCACGAGCCGCTCCGTAGACAGGTCGTCGAGGAGGCACCACGATGACCGAAGACGAATCCACCGCCACGAACGGCGCGCCGCTCTGGCAGCGTTCCGCGCGTGAGCTGGCTGCTCGAATCGCCTGCGGCGAGCTGAGCGCCGTCGAGGTCGCGGAAGCGCACATCGCCCGCATCGGGGGCGCGAATCCGGCTCTCAATGCCGTGGTGGTACGGCGTTTCGACGAGGCCCGACGCGAGGCGGAGGCCGCCGACGCGCACCGCGCCGCCGGCGACCCGATCGGTCCGCTGCACGGCGTGCCGGTCGTGGTGAAGGAATGCCTCGATCTCGCCGGCACCCCGACCACCGGCGGACTTCCGTCACGCGCCGCGAGCGTCGCGACCCACGACGAGCGCCACGTCGCGCGGTTCCGCAACGCGGGCGCGATCGTGCTCGGCAAGACCAACGTGGCTCAACTGTTGATGTTTTTCTAGACCGATCACCCGCTCCACGGGCGCACCCAAAATCCGTGGGTCTTGGCGCGTAGCCCCGGCGGATCGAGCGGGAGGCAGAGCGCGATCATCGCCGCCGGCGGCGCACCGCTCGGGCTGGGGACCGACATCGGTGGCAGCAACCGCATTCCCGCCGCATTCGCGGGTATCGTCGGGCTCAAGCCCACCCGCGGACGACCTCTAGACCTCGGCCGCGTCAGTCTGCCGCTCGGCGAGCAGACCATCACGAGCCAGGTGGGCGTGTTCGCTCGCGACGTCGAGGACGTGGCTTTGGGGCTCGACGTCGCGAACGGCGGCGCCGCGCCGACGTGCGAGCCACCGATGCCGCTCGGTGACTGCCGCGACGTGAATGTCGCCGGTCTCAGGATCGGCGTGTTCGACGACGACGGTCTCCTCTCGCCCTGCCCCGCGGCGCGGCGCGCGGTCGCCGAAGCCGTGACGCGCGCGATCCACGCGTGGCGCTGATCCTGAGTGCCGCCGGCACCAACGCCGTCACGCGACCGATCGTCAAGCGCCTCGCGGCCCTCACTGGCCGGCGCAAAGTAGGGTCGATCCTCGCCGTCTACGGCGATCGAGGAACGGCGCATTACTTCGGTCTCGTGGAGCGGACGCTCGCCTATCGAGAGCGCTTCGCACGGGAGCTCGACGCGGCGCCGGGCGGGCCGCTCGACGTGATCGTATCGCCGGTGAGCCCACTGCCCGCGTTGCGCCACGGCGCTGCCGCATAGGTCGGCGTCATGGGTGCCTACGCGTGCACGTGGAACGTGCTCGGTCATCCTGCTGGCGTGCTGCCCGTGACGCGCGTGCGACACGGCGAGGAAAGCGATCGCGCGCCGTCGCGCGATCCGATGGACGTGGCCGCCCGCGAAACCGAGCGCGACTCGGCGGGGCTCCCGATCGCAGTCC
>CAYVDO010000528.1:0-4837 GCA_964450125.1 uncultured bacterium | reverse complement strand
CTGCGCTTACTTCAGGGCTAGCGAGGGGAGGGAAGGCGTGAAGAACTTCTACCCGTATTACCTCGCGGGTCGCCCGATCCTAGCCAACGAGGACCTGGTGGTCGTCAACAAGTATTCCGGCGAGATCGCCGCGCGTGTCGCGCTCGCCGATGGCGAGACCGTGAGCGCGGCGATCGCCGCCGCCGATGCAGCGCGCGAACCCTTCCGGCGCTGGCCGGCGCATCGACGGCAGGCGGTGCTCGAGCACGTGGTGCGCTCGATGGTGGCGCGTCGCGAGGAGCTGGCGCACGTGCTGGTGATCGAGGCCGGCAAGCCGATCCGCGACGCGCGCGGCGAGGTGAGTCGAGCCCTCGATACGTTCCGCATCTCTGCGGAGGAGGCCACGCGCATTCACGGCGAGTACCTGCCGCTCGACATCTCGCCGCGCAGCGAGGGTGTCGAGGCGGTGGTGAAGCGCGTGCCGATCGGTCCGGTGGCGCTCATCTCACCTTTCAACTTCCCGCTCAATCTGGTCGCGCACAAAGTCGGGCCCGCGCTCGCGGTGGGCTGTCCGTTCGTGCTCAAGCCGGCTTCCGCGACACCCATCTCGGCGCTCATCCTCGGCGAGATCCTGGCTGCCTCGGACCTGCCGGAGGGCGTGGTGAACATCCTTCCGGCGAGCCGATCCGCAGCCGATCGGTTGGTGGAGGACGACCGCCTCAAGCTGCTCTCGTTCACCGGCTCGGCGGAGGTGGGCTGGGCGCTCAAGGCGCGGGCGCGGAAGAAAAAGGTGGTGCTCGAGCTGGGCGGTAACGCTGCGTGCATCGTGGACGAGAGCGCGGATCTGGATCAGGCGGCCGATCGAATCGTGTTCGGTGCTTTCTACCAGGCCGGCCAGAGCTGCATCAGCGTGCAGCGCATCCTCTGTCATCAGCGCGTTTACGGACCGCTGGTCGAGCGGCTGCGCACGCGGATCGCGGCCCTCGCCGGCGGCAACCCGCTCGACGAGGCGACGTTCCTGGGACCGCTCATCACCGAGCACGACGCCGTGCGCGTCGAGAGCTGGATCGAGGAGGCGGTGGCTGCCGGTGCGCGCGTCGTGGCCGGAGGGCGGCGGGAGGGACGGCTGGTGGAGGCCACGCTGGTCGAGCGCGTGCCGCACACCGCCAAGCTCTGCGCCCAGGAGGTCTTCGGGCCAGTCGCGACCATCGAGGCCTTCAGCGATTTCGGCGAGGCGCTGGCCACGGTGAACGACAGCGACTTCGGCCTGCAGGCCGGCGTCTTCACGCGCGACCTCCACCACGCGTTCCGGGCCTGGAACGAGCTCGACGTGGGCGGCGTGATCGTCAACGACGTGCCGTCGTTTCGTGTCGACAGCATGCCGTACGGTGGTGTGAAGGACTCGGGGCTGGGCCGCGAGGGCGTGCGCTACGCCATGGAAGAGATGACCGAGCCGCGGCTCCTGGTGCTCAACCATGTCGGCCGGTGACGTGCTCGTGACCGACGACTTGCGTGCCGCGCCGGCACCTGGCGCGGCATCGGTCCACGCGCGCGCGAGACGCGTCCTGGACGTGAGCGGACGCTCGAACATCGTCCTGATCGGAGCGCGCCAACACCCGCTCACCGATCTTTACCACCGCTTGCTCTCGATGCCGTGGCCCGTGCTGATCGCGTTGCTCGGGCTCTTCTACGTCTCGGCCAACGCCATCTTCGCCGCGTTCTATCTGCTCGGTGGCGACGTGATCGAACGCGCGCATCCACACTCGTTTCTCGATGCGTTTTTCTTCTCCATCCAGACCATGGCGACGATCGGCTACGGGACGATGGCGCCGCGCGGGCTCTACGCCAACACGCTGGTGGCCATCGAATCGCTGGTCGGGCTGCTCGGATTCGCGGTGGCCACCGGGCTCATGTACTCGAAGTTCGCCCAGCCGCGCGCTCGGGTGCTGTTCAGCAACGTCGCCTTGATCGCGCGCCGTGAAGGCATGCAGTGCCTGCTCTTTCGCATGGCCAACCAGCGCGCCAATCAGCTCGTCGAGGCGCATCTGCGGGCGGTGATCGCGATGGATTCCTCGACCGCGGAAGGTGAGCCGATTCGCCGGGTCCAAGACCTGCGCTTCCTGCGCAGCGAGAGCCCGGTGTTCGCGTTTTCGTGGACCGCGATCCATCCCATCGACGAGGCCAGCCCACTTCACGGCTTGCGCGCCGAGGACCTGGTGGAGCGCGATGCCGAGATCATCGTGGTGCTGACCGGCATCGACGATACGTTCTCGCAGACGGTGCACGCGCGCCGCTCGTACGTGCCGGCGGAGCTCGTGTGGAACGCGCGCTTCGTGGACGTGCTGGGCGTGAGCGCCGATGGTCGCCGCAGCGTCGATCTGACCCGCTTTCACGACGTCGTCCGGTGCGAGCCGGTGGGATGAAGCGCGAGCTCAGGCGAACCAAGATCGTCGCGACGCTCGGACCGGCGAGCGCCGACGCGGACTCGATCGCCGCGTTGGTGCGCGCAGGCGCCGACGTCTTCCGGCTCAATCTCTCGCACGGTGACCACGAATCGCACGCGGCACTCGCTCACCGGGTGCGACGTGTCGCGGCCCGCGCCGGGAGGCCGGTGGCGCTGCTCGCCGATCTGCAAGGGCCGAAGATCCGCGTGGGGCGGCTGAGAGACTCTACGCCGCTCGCGCTGCATCGCGGTGCCGCGCTCGCGATCGTCGCGGGCGAATCCGTGGTCGGCGAGCCGGGGCGGATCGGCTGCACCTACGCGGGTCTGGCCAGCGACGTTCGTGCAGGCGAGCGGATCCTTCTCGACGACGGCAATCTCGAGCTCGAGGTGCGGCGAGTCGAAGGCCGCGTGGTGCATACCCAGGTGCGCGTGGGTGGGCTCCTGCGCGAGCATCGCGGCATCAATCTGCCGGGCACCCACATCAGCGCGCCTGCGCTCACCCGCAAGGATCTCGCGGACCTCGCGTTCTGCGTGGCCCTGGGCGTGGACTTCGTCGCGCTCTCGTTCGTGCGGCGCGCCGCCGAGGTGCGGGACCTGAAGCGGCGCATCGTGGCTCTCGGTGGCCACGCGGGCGTGATCGCCAAGATCGAGCGGCCCGAGGCGGTGGAGCAGATCGACGCGATCGTCGCTGCCGCGGACGCGATCATGATCGCTCGTGGGGACATGGGGGTCGAGGTCGGGCCCGAGGACGTGCCTGGCATCCAGAAGCGGCTGATTCGGCTCGCCGTCGCCAATGCCAAACCGGTCATCACCGCCACCCAGATGCTCGAATCGATGATCGAGCATCCGCGTCCCACCCGAGCGGAAGCCTCGGACGTCGCCAACGCGATCTACGACGGGACCACCGCCGTGATGCTCTCGGGCGAGACCGCGTCCGGTGCGTATCCCGTGGAGGCGGTGGCCACCATGGATCGGATCGTCCGTCAGGCGGAAGCCGACCTCGGCGCGCGGATCACGGCAGGCGAGGCGCTGGCATTTCCGCCCACGCCGCAGACAGGCACCGCGCGCGGCTCGACAGCCGCCAGCACCGCCGAGGCGACGGTACGCGCCGCCGCCCGCGCTGCCACCGAGGTCCATGCGAGCGCGGTGATCGTGCTCACCGAGAGCGGACGGACGGCGGCGATGGTGGCGCGCGAACGGCTCGCGATGCCGGTGCTGGCGCTCACGCCGGCGGCGAGCGTGTGGCGGCAGCTCGCCCTCGAATGGGGGATCGTCGCGGGACGATTGCTGCGGGGGGCGGGCATCGAGCCGCTGCTCACGGCCGCCGAGCGCGCAGCCGTCGACCTCGGCTGCGCGGCCACGGGAGATCGCGTGGTGCTCGTGACCGGCCGCCTTCACGCCCGCGGTGCCACCGACACCGTGCGCATTCGCACCATCGCAGCGGCGAAACCGCGCCGCCGAAGACCGCGGCGGGGAGGTTCACGAATCGCTCGCGGTTCTTGACTCTCCGTCGCGCGCCGTGGCACCGTTCGCGCGTCGTCGGCTGGAAAAGGCGCACTCGAACCGCGTGCCCTCCGCACGGAGGCACGCACGCACAGGAGGCTTCATGAAGCGAACGTTGGGTTGGATTGCAGCAGCGGTGGTGGGCTCGGCGGGCTTGATCGCGGCGACGGTAATCCCGGCGCGTGCGCTCGGGCCTTCGGGTTGCGGTCTCGGCTCGATCCTCATCGAGAAGAACCACAAGGTGGGGCAGGTGGTGTCGTCCACCCTGAACGGCTCGTTCGGCACCCAGACCTTCGGCATCTCGACCGGTACGTCGAATTGCACGACCGACGGGACGCTCATGGGCGAGAAGGAGCAACAGGCGTTCGCCGAGGCCAACCTCGAGAACCTCGAGCGCGACATGGCGAGCGGCGGTGGCGAGTACCTCGCGGCGTTCAGCACCCTTCTCGGCTGCGATCCCAGCTTGACGCCGGCGGTGGGCGAGTTCGCCCAGGCCAACTACGGCAAGACCTTCCCCAGCGAGAGCACCTCGGCAACCGAGGCGCTGGTCTCGTTCAAGGGTGCGCTGGCTTCGAACGACGCGTTTGCGCACGGCTGCACGAAGCTCTGATCTCGACGCCGTCGCGCACGCCGTGACGGGGCTCGATGCGAGCGGCCCGGTCGGGTTTCCGGCCGGGCCGCGCGCTTTCCGGCGATCGTGATGATTGGACCTCTACGTGCTCGGTGCGTGGCGCGGTGCGCTAGCAGGCTGCTGAAAAACTCGCAGTCGCGAGTTTTTCGAGCGTGCCGATGCCTCCTCGGGGGTCTGTTCCAGACCCCCGCCCCACGAAAAACGCGGTGCTCAAAGGGCCCCACCCCCAAGTCGACTCGCTACGCTCGTTGGGGTGCGGGGGCCTCGCAAGCCCCCCGGAG
>CAYVDO010000527.1:0-4856 GCA_964450125.1 uncultured bacterium | reverse complement strand
CTTTTCAAGCCCCCCGCCCACTGCGGCAAAGCCGCAGTGGGGCCCACCCCCAAGTCGCTTCGCTTCGCTCGCGGCTCGCCTGCCGGCTCGCGGAGAGATGGACTGCGAGCGTGGAGACCGTGCGGCCGGTCGGTTGTCGTGGAGCGTGATCGTGGGCTTTTCAAGCCCCCCGCCCACTGCGGCAAAGCCGCAGTGGGGCCCACCCCCAAGTCGCTTCGCTTCGCTCGCGGCTCGCCTGCCGGCTCGCGGAGAGATGGACTGCGAGCGTGGAGACCGTGCGGCCGGTCGGTTGTCGTGGAGCGTGATCGTGGGCTTTTCAAGGGGAATTATCCGGTACTTGACACCATCCCCCGGGGTGGCTACTATTGAGCCACCATGATGAACATCAAAGATTTCCGCGCGCAGTTCTCGACCGAAGACGCCTGCCTCACCTACCTCGTCGAGCAGCGCTGGCCCGAGGGCGTCACCTGCCCCCGGTGCGACTCGAAGGCGAAGATCTACAAGCTCGCGAAGCCGTTCCGCTGGGTCTGCAAGTCCTGCGCGAAGAACGGCTACCGGTTCTCGCCGATCGTTGGCACGATCTTCGAGAACACGAACCGCCCGCTCACCGAGTGGTTCCAGGTGATCTTCTACATGTGCCAGTCGAAGAAGGGCATGAGCGCCCTCCAGATCCAGCGCATGATGGGCTTCGGCTCGTACGAGACCGCCTGGTACATGTGCCATCGCGTTCGCGCCGCGATGCAGAACACCGAGTTTATGAAGCTCACGGGCACCGTTGAGGTCGACGAGACCTACATCGGCGGCCGCTCGCGTAACCGGCACGGTGGCGGCGTTGGTGGCGGCCTGGCCAAGCACAAGGGCGGTCGCGGTACCGCCGGCAAGGTGGCCGTCATCGGCGCTATCTCGCGCAAGGGCGCCGTCGTCGCGCAGGTGATCGAGGGCACCGACGAGAAGACGCTGCGGGGATTCGTCCACCGAGCCGTCGATACGTCGTGCGAGCTGGTCGCAAGCGACGAGCATGCCGGCTACCAGAAGCTCCTGGCCGACGGCTACCGTCACGAGTCCGTCAACCACACCCAAGGTGAGTGCGTTCGCGGCAAGATCCACACGGGCTCGATCGACTCGTTTTGGTCGCTGCTCAAGCGTCGAATTATGGGCTCGTTCCATCACGTCTCGAAGGAATATCTCCCGCTCTACGTCAACGAATTCGCGTTCCGCAACAACTACCGCCGCGACCCGAACATGTTCGGCGCGGTCGTGAGGTCCGCTTGAAGAGACGAGACCCTGTAGAGAGTCGCCGCGATCGAGCGGCACCGAAGGATGAGCCCCGGCACGAAGACGAACGCGCTGACGCATCGGGTGAGGGCGGTTATCCGATCCCGTTCGAGAAGGCGCTGAAGGGGATTCTTGCCGTACCGGCTGGCTCTCACATTCGCAAGAGTCGCAAACGGGACGCCCAATAGCATCACGATTCGGCCTTGAGCCATCGTTTGAATACGTGCTTAATCCCTACATATTTGACGCTGAACTGAACATTCTCTTCGGGCCGACGCTTCTGTTTCTTTAGATCTTCGCGCAACTCAGCGGTAGGCTTTTGCGTCGTTACGCCAGCATAGAATAGGTCTACATCTTCAACCTTTATCGAAGCGTCCAAGATTGTGAAAACGACCTCCTGTGGCGGGGTGATCGGCAATAGCACGAACTTTCCAGCATCTATCTCATCCAGGAGCTGACTGAGCATTCCGGCGGGGACAGCGATTTGCAGTTCGCCGGGCTCCTCCGATTTCCATGTCGCTTCACCCGTAGATATTCCGCGGGCCAGAACTTCCGCGGTCGCCATGTCCCCAACAGTCCAGGATTCTGGGACGCGGATGTCGAGATTGAACTCCGCATTCACGATTGCCAGGCTTGTAGCAAATAGGCGCCCGGCGCCGATATCACAGTTTAAGTCGAAATTAGACCAAGCCATTTCGAAGATTGGATCGTCGAATTCTAGCGACTCCATTCGCAATATAGCCCCAGTACTCAGTGCGTCGAGGAGGTCGATTGTTTGTAGCGCTACACTTGCCCTGACTCTGGAGAGATGCCCGATGAATTTGGATGTGAGCGGGCGAAGAAGGTTTCTCTCTTCGGTCGTCTGTTCTGGAAGCGCAGCGCTATAGCTGAACTCGGCGGCCAGCTTGCGACCAGACACGAGGATTTCGATCTCCTTGCGTCCGATGCGGACGATGCGAAAATCTGCGAACTCAACACATGCGACGCGCTTTCCATCTTTGATGGCGACGAGACGCACTGGCTGAACGATTTCCGGCGGATGGGGCGACAACGTCAAGGTCGCGACCACATCATCCCGCGATTGCGGCAGTTGAATCGCGCGCTTCCACTCGAACTCGCCCGCCTCAAGGGCCACGGTGACGCCCCGATTCACCATGTCCTCTACCTTCTTCCGCCCCCTTGCTCCGGCTTCAGTCGAAGGAAACGTCAAGGCACCCGCTGGACCTGGCTCAAGTCCGGCCTTGCGTTCGATTCGATAAGTCAACCCATCCGTCGCGGATATGGATGCGGTTATCGATAGCCCGGGATTATCCGATTCCGCGACCGCCAGCATTCTGCGGACGCCATCCGGAGCAGATGGAGGCTGAAGCGAAATGGCGAGTTGCTCGATGCGCTCAAGTTGTTCGCCGTGCGGTTTGTCGAGCTTCACGACCTCAAGCGGTCTCGTGCGAGCCTTGTCGGCAAGGGCCAGGATTGGCGTGAATACCCATGCAAGGAATGCGGCAATCCACCCGAACTGCTCTGACACCACTTTTGTGTTGGCGAAGGCAAGCGCCAGCGCACCCGCGACGGCCACCCAAAGGCCAATGGCGACGATCCAGAGCCCGGCCCATACGACTGCTCGGCCTACTTCGCCTAGAAGGCTGCCGCCTGCGGATGGCTGAGCCCTTAGCGAGAACACGGCATCACCTGAGCCCCGCGCGCCAATGGCAGGTCCAGCAACGGCTGACTGAGCCGCCAGCAGCAGAAGCAGAACGACGGCTGCAACTACGCCACACGAGAGGCGATTTAGCCACTCCGGGCGCGGTGTCACGTCCCGGATAATCCCCTTTTCAAGCCCCCCGCCCACTGCGGCAAAGCCGCAGTGGGGCCCACCCCCAAGTCGCTTCGCTTCGCTCGCGGCTCGCCTGCCGGCTCGCGGAGAGATGGACTGCGAGCGTGGAGACCGTGCGGCCGGTCGGTTGTCGTGGAGCGTGATCGTGGGCTTTTCAAGCCCCCCGCCCACTGCGGCAAAGCCGCAGTGGGGCCCACCCCCAAGTCGCTTCGCTTCGCTCGCGGCTCGCCTGCCGGCTCGCGGAGAGATGGACTGCGAGCGTGGAGACCGTGCGGCCGGTCGGTTGTCGTGGAGCGTGATCGTGGGCTTTTCAAGGCAATAATATACTTGACTAACCCGCCCCGACGGGGTACGATGCGTTCATCATGAAGAACGCAGACGCACCGAAGACCCTTGTCGAAGCGATCCGCCTCTATTCCGACCCGGACGTGTGCCTTGCCACGGTGGTGGCGATGCGCTGGCCGAACGGAGTCACCTGCCCCGAATGCGGCTCGACGGATGTGACGTTCCTCGCGAACCAGCGCCGATGGAAGTGCCGCACGAACCACCCCAAGCGGCAGTTCTCGGTGAAGGTCGGCACGATCTTTGAGGACTCGCCGATCAGCCTCGACAAGTGGCTCACGGCTATCTGGATGGTCGCCAACTGCAAGAACGGGATCTCGTCCTACGAAATGGCGCGCGACCTCGGCGTCACCCAAAAGACCGCGTGGTTCATGAACCACCGAATCAGACTCGCGATGCAGTCGGGCGGTATGGGGCCGATGGGGGGCGAGGTCGAGGTCGATGAGACCTTCATCGGTGGCCGTGCGCGTAACATGCACGCCGCCAAGCGGCGCGAGCGCATTAAGGGCACTGGCAGCATGAGCGGCGGCAAGGCGGCCGTCATGGGGCTCCTGGAGCGCCACGGGCCGGATGGTCACTCGCGCGTCCGCACCAAGCTCGTGCCGAACACCAAGCGCAAGGTGCTCGATCCGGTCGTGCGCGAGCACGTCACGAAGGGCGCCGCGGTCTACACCGACGCTCACGCGTCGTACGATGCGCTCGGCGACGAGTACACGCACAAGGTGGTTGACCATGCCGAGTGCTACGTCAAGGGAATGGTCCACACGAACGGGATGGAAAACTTCTGGTCGCTGCTCAAGCGATCCATCAAGGGAACCTACGTGAGCGTCGAGCCGTTCCACTTGTTCCGTTACCTCGACGAGCAGTCGTTCCGATTCAACACCCGAAAGGGCAAGGACGGTGCTCGGTTCCTCATGGTCGCGGGCTCGATCGCGGACAAGCGACTCACCTACAAGCAGCTCACCGGCAAGGCCCAGGTGGAGGCCAGTCCCGCCTGAACGGAGGAAAGAGTGGAGAGGAAAGCGAAAGAAGAAACCGTAGTTGAGCCCGATGACGGGCGCACGCCGGCCGAGCGGTTCGAGGGGTTGTTGAAGAAGGTCATCTCGGTGCCGAAGAAGGAACTAGAGAGGCGGGAGATTGAGTATCGGCGGGGCCGAAAATCGGGGCAGCGTAAACGCGCTAAGCCACATGAATCCCATGCACGCGAAGCTGCTCCTTAGCTAGCGCGATGGCCGCAAGCCTGAGCACCTCAAACGAGATCGACTCGATCGATTTCCCGAGCTTCCCCTTCAGTTTCATCCATGTCGACGACTCGCGAATAGTGTCGAGGAACTCATGTCCGCCCCACGTTAGCAGTCTGTTGATCTTCGGGGGTTTATCCGCGGTGTTCCGCCCCGTTTTGGGA
>CAYVDO010000526.1:0-4881 GCA_964450125.1 uncultured bacterium | reverse complement strand
CGCCTCTGGCTCGCGGCGGAATGAGCGGTGAGCGTGGAGACCGGGGGCCGTTCGGTGGTCGGGGTGCGTGATCGTGGGCTTTTCAAGCCCCCCGCCCATCGCGGCGAAGCCGCGCTGGGGCCCACCCCCGAGTCGCCTCGCTTCGCTCGCGGCTCGCCTCTGGCTCGCGGCGGAATGAGCGGTGAGCGTGGAGACCGGGGGCCGTTCGGCACGAGCGCCGTCGGTCCGTCGACGGCCCCGCCGACGCGATCCCGCACCTCGCTTCGCGAGCTCGCCGAGGGAAGAACCCTCGGCGAGATTCTCGCTATCCGACACGAGCGCGCTACGGTAGCGGCATGCACGCGGAACGCTCCATCAGCGCTCGACGTCCCCGTCACGCGGCGTGCGTCACACCCGTCCGGTGCGTCGTGCTGGTGGCGATGTTGCTCGTCGGCCCGAGCGCCTGCGTATTCCAGCCGGGAGGGATCGCCGGCAGCGGCAGTCCGGAGCTCGAGCGGGTGCGGATCGGATTTGGCTTCGGCGCCGCCACGCCGCCTCAGGCTCGGCTTGCCGAGGTCACCCTCGCGTCGATCTCCGCAAGTGTCCGCGGCGGTGCGCCATTCACCACCGAGCTCATCCTGTCGAGCTTCGATCGCGCGCTGCGCGCGGCACTCGCCAGCGAAGGATGGGCCGACGTGCTCGGCGATGGGACCCTCGACTGGTACGAGCCGGGGTTGGATTTCGGCGACGGCAACCAGCTTCACGTCGCGTTCGAGATCGCACGCGAACGCGGCTTCGTTCGCGTGCTGCTCGAGGTCGAGCAGCCGAGCGGCGATTCGGTCCGTGCCGCCGTGTGGGGCGGCAGCAGCTCGGAACCGGCGTTTCAGACCCGCGATCTGCCTGTCGCCGGCTTCGGCGGCGTGCGTCTCGAAGTGGGTGCCTTGTTCGAACACTTCCAGGACCTGGTGCTGGCGCGCCTCGAGTTCCGTGGCCGGGACGGCAAGCGGCTCGCGGTGTATCGCTGCTTCCCCGCCCACGAGCCCGAGTGGACGGCCTATTCGTTCCAGACGCCGCAGGACGTCGATGCGCAGGAGGTGGCGTTCGAGGCGTTGCTCGCGCGCTTCGAGGTCGACGATCGCTGGTTCTTCGCGAATCCCGACGAAGACCTGGCGCGGCTCTATCAGCAGATCGCGATCGTGCGTGCCGACAAGACGCCTGCCGAGCGCATCGATCGTCTGCTCGAAATCCTCCGTGAAGCAGGCGAGGAGGAGTTTCTGACGAGCCTCACTGCGGTCCGGTTTCCCGATGGTCCGGTGCTCACCGTCGCGCGGCAGGCGTTTCACCGCCCCATGATTCGCGTCGAGATCGGCCCGGATCCGGTGCGCCTCGCCTATCTCTTCCCCGGCACGCTCGCCGTCGCCTACGACAGTGGCCCGGTCGCACGTCGTTTCCTGGAGCGCGCTCGCCAGGACGAGTCGTTCAACTTCGGGTCGTTCCTCCCCGATCTTTGGCGCGGCGAGAGCGAGGAGCTCTTCGTCGACGTCTTCCGTGTGAACCGTGCCAAGGCGCTCGCTGCGGGTGGCGCAGCTCTCGACGACCAGCGGCTCTTCGATCGCACCGTGCACGACTTGGCGGCCATCGGCACGAGCTGGGAAGCGGGAACGGTGCGGATCGGCGGTAAGCCCTTCGAGATCCGCATCACCACCGACGACATCGAGACGCTGTGGCGCGGTCTCGACCGCACCGCCGGTACGACGCAGACGGTGCCGCGCGGCGCGCGGCCACCGGCATCTGCGCCGAACGCCACGAGTTGGCGGCTGGAGCGCTACCAAGAAGGCGGGCTGACCTTCTACCGCGATGGCTCGTTGGTCTACTACGAGGTCCAGGCCGACGATGCGGAGCGCGGCGGCTTGGACGGCGTGCGGCGCAAGCTGCGTTCGCGACTGCCGGGACGCTACGACTACCCCCTCGCGTTCAGCGGGTTTCGCGACGATCACTTGGCGCCCGGGCTGCTGCTCGTGGTGCCCGAGGCGCAAGAGATTCGGGTGATCGGCTCGCCGCGCCTGCGTGCGCTGGTGGACGCCGCCTGCCAGGCCGAGCGTTACGACTACCCCGAGCTGGTCTACGCCTTGGTGTGGAACGAATCGCGGGCGGGCATCGACAACTTCTTCCGCTTCGAGGAGGGCCGCCTCGACGCCATCGCTCGGTTGCGCGCCGATCTCGGCGGCGCGGAGCGACAGCGCTTCGAGGCGCTCTTCGGGCGTTTCGGCGCGCTTCTCGCCGGATCGTACGGCCCTGGGCACGTGCTCTACGAGACTGCCTGGGCAATGGGGTTTCGCGGCTCGCCCGGCGAGCTCGCCGACCCCGCGGTCAACCTACGCTACGTAGCCCGCTATCTGGCGTTGAACGGCGTGGATCGCAACACGTCGATCGAGCGCATCAGCAGGATCTACAACGGACCGGGCCACGCGCGAAACGGCTACGCGCTGCGGCTCGAACGGAACCTCGCGCGAGCGGCTCGAGCCTACGCTGCCGATCAGTCCGCGGCGGGCGGATAGAGGCTGGCGATGCGCACCGCGTTGAAGCCGCCGTGTTTCGGGAAGTGGACGTCGAAGACCTTCTCGTCGGTGACGCCATCGAGCTCGCTCAAGGACGCCGCCAGCTCCAAGTTGAGCCCGCTGTAGACCAGTCGATTGCCGTTCGCGAGCACGTCGAAGTCCCCACCCACCGGCGTGAAGAGCCGTGGCTGGTGATCGGGATCGATCCAGCTCCACCCCACGGTCGCGGTCATGGCGCGCTCGTCGACGATCAGCTCGGTCGCGCGACTTTGCAGCGAGTCGAAGCCGTTGTCGTAAAGCCACACGTGATCGTCGTTCGCACCCACCTCGACGCTGTGCTGGCGCAGCGGGAACGGACCGTCCCCGTCGCGGCGCAGGAACGGCCAGGCGTCGTCGCCGCTGGTATCGCCGCGATCGTCGCCCAGCACCCACCGCAAGGCCCCTTCGCGGTCCATCTTGAAGATCAGATGCTGATTGAGCGAGCTCACCACGAAGGAGTCGTCGCGCTCGACGTAGACGACGCTGTTCAAGTGGGTCCAATCCTGGAGCCCTGGGATGCCCGGATACTCACCTTGCCAGAAGGGAATGCGCGCGTCGGCGAGCAGCCGGTGCGGGTCGAGGATCTCGAAGCTGCGCCATTGGCGGATGACCTGCCCGTCGACGGTGGACTCGGTGATCACGTCGCCCACCAGTGGGCGAGTCACGCCATCGGCGAAGCCCGAGACCTGGCGCAGCTCGGAGCTGAGCAACAGCAGGTGCCCGTTGGGACCGAGGTTCGGTTCGTGGTGGATGGTATCCAGGCCGAGCTGCTCGGGGAGGAGACGCGTCTCGGTGCGCGTGAGCACGTCGACGATCCGCAGCGAGTGCCAGCGGGTGTCGAGATAGGCGATGCGCCCGTCGGGGAGCTGGCGCGCGCCGGCCATGGTGAGCGAGTCGTCGGGGCGGTGGTACCAGACGGGGCGTCCGTCGGCGTCGAGGGCCACGAGCCAGCCGCCGCCGATTCCGCTGAGTGCGATCAGCGTGACGCCCGGTTGCATGCGCTCGGGCGCGCTCCCGTGCACGTCGAGCTTGGGGAAGCCGGCTGGGACCGAGCCTGTCTCGTGGCTGAGCGACTCGTCCGCCATCACGTGTGGCCCAGCGATCCGGAACCGATACGCCGTGCGCGGCCGTAGCCCGACCACCACGGCGTGATGGCGGGTACCGTCAGGCGAGCTGGTGAGCCCCGAGGGCGGTAGGCGCCAATCGCCGTCGGGGCCGATCACGGTGACCACCGGTGCCGCGGATACCGCCGTGGCGAAATCGAGCGACACGCCGAGCGGATAGTCCGCATCGGGTGTGACCCGCGCATCTGCAACGGCGATCGTGGCACCGTCGGTGCCGCCGCATCCGCCGGTGAAGGCGGCTACGCCGAGCGCCGCGAGCACGAGGCTCACGCATGCGGCAGCGAGGGGGTGCCGCGTGTGTCTGCGACGCGAGTGGGAGCGCGAAGCCATTCTGTTCGGGAGGCGTGTGTCGACCACCGAGATCGAGTAGCGCGTAGCGACTCGCGGCGGCTCGCCGCGACCGAGCGGCGGGCGAGCTTCGCGCCCGGTTCGCCTCGCGGCAAGCGACGCTGGAAGCGGGAGGCAGGCTTATGCTGACGAGGCATTCTTCGTAGCACAGACTTCGAGCGGAAGACGTCGCAAGTCGGCACGCGTGATTTCCCGTCGGATCGTCGGCGCTATCGGAAACCCGGGCATGGATTCGAAGCTGCGCTCGGTGTCACCCTCGCAATGAGATCACCGCTCCACACGTTGGCGCGGTTGGTTCGCGGAAGCGTCGAGGCGCGCAGAAGCGCGTGGCGCGTGGGGCGCCGTCTGGACGGCCAACTTCCAGCGCTGACGCATGCGCCGATCGCGCAGCTGATGCCGCCGAGCTCGGCGCTCCGAGACCGGCCGTCGCTGCGGCGTCGGAGGAAGTGTGGATCCGATCCGGGATGGACGCCCTCGCCCTCGAAACCAAGCTCGCCGCCGTCGCCGCGAGCGCTCCCGGTGCTCTCTACCCGTTTCGCCTCGCCCCTGACGGTGTCCAGAGTTGCCCCTACGCGAGCCCCAGCATTCGTTCGATCTTCGGCATGGCGCCGGAGGAGTTGGTGGGCGATGACCCGAAGATCTTCGCGGTGATGGTGGAAGAGGACAAAGCGCGGGTCGGCGCCGCCATCGAGCGTTCCGCGCAGACACTCGAGCCATTCCACGAAGAGTTTCGTGTGGTGCACCCAGTCAAGGGTCGAATCTGGGCGACGGCGAGCTCGATTCCCGTTCGCGAGCTCGACGGTGGCGTGCTCTGGCACGGCATCGTCTACGAC
>CAYVDO010000525.1:0-4907 GCA_964450125.1 uncultured bacterium | reverse complement strand
GGTGGCGTGGCCGTGCTGAAGATCGGCGCCGCGACCGAGGTGGAGATGAAGGAGAAGAAGGCCCGCGTCGAGGACGCCCTTCACGCGACCCGCGCGGCGGTCGAGGAAGGCATCGTTCCTGGCGGCGGTGTGGCGCTGATCCGCTCGATCGCGGTGCTCGAGAAGCTCAAGGTCTCGGGCCCCGAGCAGAAGCACGGTGTGGACATCGTGCGTCGCGCGCTCGAGGAGCCGCTGCGCAAGATCTCGGAGAACGCCGGCACCGACGGCTCGATCACGGTGCAGAAGGTGAAGGAAGGCGAGGGCGGCTTCGGCTTCAACGCCGCCACCGAGAAGTACGAAGACCTGGTGAAGGCCGGCGTCATCGACCCGACCAAGGTCGTGCGCACCGCGCTTCAGAACGCCGCGAGCGTGGCCTCGCTGCTTCTGACCACCGAGGTCATGATCGCCGAGAAGCCCAAGGACGATAAGGGCGCCGGCGGCATGCCCGGCGGCGGCGACTACGGCATGTGAGATCACTTCGCGCGAGCGCTGCTCGCACGTGAGTGTCGGAGGGGGGCGGCCCGGTTGGGCCGCCCTCTTTTCGTTCGGGACGATTTCCAGGACGTCGATCTCTGCCGCTGGAGCGCGGCCACCACCCCGCCGAGCTGCTGACCCGCGCCGGGCCGGGCGTCGCGTCGGCAACCCCCCGAGCGAGGCATCGGGCGGACTCGGTGAGCGATTCGTCCTGGAGGCTCGGCGGCACTGGCCACCGCCCACGACGCTGCGAGGCGATTCGAGATAGGGGCTACACTCCCGACGAACCCGATTCCGGAGGCGCACATGGCCGACATCGCAGCGCTACCGCAAGGCGGATCGTTCCTGTGGGAGCGAGCGGGAAGCCGGAAGATCATGGCGCCCGAGCTCTTCACCGACGAGCAGCGTGAGTTCGCGCGGACCGCGCGAGAATTCACGCAGAAGGAGATCTTGCCTCGCCTCGCCTCGATCGAGGCCAAGGACCCGGGTGTCGTTCCAGACCTGCTGCGCAAGGCCGGCGAGCTCGGACTGCTGATGGTGGACGTCCCCGAGGAGTACGGCGGGATCGGTGCGTCGAAGGTGACGAGCATGTTGGTCGCGGAGCAGTTTGCGACCATCGGCTCGTTCGCGGTGTCCCTCGGAGCGCACACCGGCATCGGCACGCTGCCGATCGTCTACTACGGCACACCCGAGCAGAAGGCTCGTTACCTCCCGGACCTCGCGACCGGGCACAAGCTCGCGGCTTACGCACTCACGGAGGCGAACTCGGGATCCGACGCGCTCGCAGCGCAAACCCGTGCCGTGCTCTCGGCGGATGGGAACCATTACCGCCTCGACGGCAGCAAGCAGTTCATCACCAATGCCGGGTTCGCGGACCTGTTCACGGTGTTCGCGAAGATCGACGGCGAGCGCTTCACGGCGTTCCTGGTGGAGCGCCGCACGCGCGGAGTGAGTGTCGGCCCCGAAGAGCACAAGATGGGGATCCGCGGATCCTCGACGTGCACGCTGATCCTGGAGGACGTGCAGGTCCCGGTCGAGAACGTTCTCGGCGCGATCGGGATGGGACACAAGATCGCGTTCAACACGCTCAACATCGGCCGCTTGAAGCTCGGCGTCGCGACGCTCGGCGGCTCCAAGGACGCGCTCGCCAGCGCCACGCGCTACGCGCTCGACCGCAAGCAGTTCGGCAAGCCCATCGCGAGCTTCGGCCTCATCCGCGAGAAGCTTGCGGACATGGCGCTGCGCATCTTGGTGAACGAGTCCCTCGGCTACCGCACCACCGGCATGATCGACGAGCACCTCGCCCATGCCGAGAGCGCCGACGAGCAGGCCCGCGCCATCGAGGAGTTCTCGGTGGAGGCGTCGATCCTCAAGATCTACGGATCCGAAGCGCTCGATTTCGTGGCCGACGAGGCGGTCCAGATCTTCGGCGGCTACGGCTTCATCGAGGAATACCCGGTGGCGCGCATCCTGCGCGACTCGCGGATCTTCCGGATCTTCGAAGGCACCAACGAGATCAACCGCCTGATCGTTCCCGGCACGCTCTTCCGCCGCGCGATGAAGGGCGAGCTGCCGCTCATGGACGTGACCGAGCGCATCAAGTCCGACGCGGCCGCGGGCAAGGTGCCGCCGGTGGGCGGCTCGCAAGCCGAGATCGCGTGTGGCATCGCCGAACGCGCCAAGTGGACGACGCTCTTCGTCACTCGCGCCGCCATCGAGAAGTACCTCGGCACCGTCGCGGAGGAGCAGGAAGTGCTCGGCGTGATCGCGGATCTCATGCAGGACTGCTTCGCCATCGACAGCTTGGTCGCACGCCACGCCGTGGTCCGCGAGCACGGCAGCGACGCGGCGAAGGACTTCGTGTCCGCGGCGCTGGTGGCGTTCATCCCGCCGCTCTGGAGCCGCATCTTCCACTCGGCGCGCCATCTTCTGATGGACATGCTCGACGGCGAGGCGTTGGCGGCAAATCTGGATGCGGTGGGGCATCTCGCGTACGACCTGCCGTGCAAGGTCATGCGCGCGCGCCGCAAGGTGGCCGATGCGGTGGTTGCGGCGGGCGGCTATCCGCTCTGAGATAGCGGGGGGCTTTTCAAGCCCCCGCCCTGTCCGAAGTGAATTGACTTCGTCGACTTTGGCTTCGCCCTCGCCGGCTTCGCCGGCTCGCCCTTCGGGAAAGCTCGGCCGGGGCCCCACCCCCAAGGCGCTTCGCTTCGCTCGCGGTTCGCCTCTGGCTCGCGGCGAGATGGACGGCACGCGCGGACCGGTGCGTCGATCGGCCGCGCGCTGCGCTCGGCTGGGATCAGAGCCCGAGCATCGCGTTCTTGAGCGCGCCGTCGACGGGCTTGTCACCCAGCCAGATCTTGAGAAGGGCTCGGTGAAGGTCGGCGCCGGGAACGGTCCCGAGGACCTTGCCGTCGTCGATCACCTGGGTGCCCGCATCCGGGACGTAGTCGAGGAAGATCTCGGATCCCTTGGTGGCCGTGGGGCGCGAGGTGAGCATGCGCACCAGCTCGGCGATCCGGGATTCCAGTGGCGCCAGCTCGGCCGGCGTGTGGTTGGCGTCGAGGCCCTCGCGCAGCGCATCCGCGAGCGTCCTGGAATCGAGGTCGCGCACCATGTGGATGAGCACGCGCTTCGGCCCGGGATCGGCGAGCACGGCGGCGGCGTCGTGCGTGGGTGCGGTCACGTAGAGCCCGCCGACGTAGATCTTGACGACGATCTTGGTGCGGATTCCGGCGCCGTTGAGGGTGAGCTCGGTCGGACTACCGCCGAGCTGCGCCCGCTCGGGGACGTCGACGCCCGAAACCTGCTTGGCCGCGACGGGGACGGCCAGCGTGGCTGCGAGCAGCCACGCACCCAGCGCGATCAGCACTCGACGACACGCATCGCGCGACATCGCACACCTCCTGGCGTGAACAGCGCACGAACGGGAGGTCGCGAACCGAGCGTCACACAACACCCGGCCCGGACGCCGTGGCGCTCCGCATCGATCGTACCGCGAGAACGACGCTCTGGCGCGTCGCGTTGCGGCGATCAAGAAAGCGGCTGCAAGATCGTGGCGAACACGTGGTCGGCGACGGCCCGGCCCTGGGCGATGCCGGCGGTCTTGTCGAAGCGCCAATGGATGCCGAGAAAGATCCGGCTCTGTCCGTTTTCTTCCTCGGCCTCGCTCAACGAGCCGAAACGACGTTCGACCCGTGGCCGTACCTGGCCGTCACTGCCGAGGGTGACGCCATCGAGCTCGTCGGAGACGAACGAGAACGCGATTGCGTCGCTGCCGTAGAAGTTCCGTAGGGTCTCGAAGAGCGCGCCGCCGAATCCAGCGTGCCCGGACGGATAGGCGGGGAAGGGCGGCGTGAAGCTCGTGTCGCCGGGGGAGTTGCTGGCCGGAGCGCCGAGTGGCGTGAACGCCGCATCGGCGATCGTGAGCGGGTTGTCGTCGCCGGTGCCGGTCGGTCCCAAACCGGGATCGGCCTCGCGAATCCCGCTGACGGGCCGCCAGAAGTCGTAGTGGTACTTCGACTCCCAAATGGCGGTACCAGCATCCGCCATGGCGACGTTCACGAGCGCCAAGAGCCGCGCCAGCTCGATCGCATCGCCCGTGCCCTGCTCGCGCGCGAGAGTGACGGCGATCTGGTTGTAGAGCCGAGGCGGCGCGCACAGTGCCGGTGTCCCGTCGTACGCCCAGTAGATGCCGATCTGCGTTTGCTCCGGGGTGCGCGTGGTCGGCGTGCCGACGCCGTCGCCGCCCACCCGCTTCACCTCGTCGAACGCGGCGGCGTATTCCGCACTCGTCAGGAGCGGCGGCGGGGGAGCCCGGAATTGTGAGGCGCTCGCGAGCGCGAACGGCGTGACCTCGCCCCAATGGGCCCCGAGCGGGGTTTGGGTGGGGTGCATGGGGTCGGGCCGCCAATGTCCCGCGGCGTTCGACACGGGATACGCGGCCTCGAGCGCGGGCGTGCTCAGGTTCGCGTGGTCCGTGCTGCGCGCAGTGAGAATGCGGTCGGCGACGTCGTGTCCGAAGCGGGCGCCGTCGCTCCGCGCGTCGGTATCGGGCTCGCGGTTGAGGTCGGCCACCAACTCGGCATCGAGGCGGCTCGCCTGCGCGGGGAAGAGCGCGATGAGCGTGTCCCGTGCTGCCTGAGCGATCGCGACGTCGAACGATGCGCCCGGGGCGGGATCGCCGTGTGCGCCGTAGCTCGCGTAGCGGGGAGCGAATGCGTTGGCGGTGTCGAAGATGGTGACGCCGATCTGCTCATCGCTGTTGTCCAGCTTTAACTTGTCCAGCGCCGGAATGGCGCGGAGATACACCGTGCCGCCGCCCGGAACGATGCCTTCTTCAACCGCGGCGCGCGTCGCATGCAGCGCGTCTTCGACGCGGGCTTTCTTTTCCT
>CAYVDO010000524.1:0-4918 GCA_964450125.1 uncultured bacterium | reverse complement strand
GCTCGGCATCCGCGCCGACGACGACCCGCACTTCGTGCTCCTTCCCGATCCGTTCACGTTCGATCCCGAGCCACTTCTGGGCGCGCTCGACGCGCACTTCCCCGCCGCCACCAAGATCGGCGGCCTCGCGAGCGGCGGGCGCAAGCCCGGTAGCAACGCGCTCTGGCTCGATCGCGAGACCCACCGCTCGGGAGCGGTGGGCGTCGCGCTCTCCGGCAACGTCACCGTGGACTCGATCGTCGCCCAGGGCTGCCGGCCCATCGGCGTGCCGATGTTCGTGACTCGCACCAAGCAGAACCTGCTCCTCGAGGTCGATGGCCGCCCGGTGCTGGAGGTGCTCATGGAGCTCTTCCAGACACTGCCGCGGCGCGATCAGGACCTCGTCCGTCATTCACTCTTCCTGGGCCTGGTCATGCGCGAGGACCAACAGGAATACCGCCACGGCGCTTTCCTGATCCGGAACATCCTGGGCCAGGAACGCGAGAGCCACGGACTGGTGATCGGCGCGCTGCTTCGTCCCGGCCAAGTGGTGCAATTCCACCTGCGCGACGCCGCGACCTCGCGCGAGGACCTGGCGTCGATGCTCGATCGCCATCAGCAGCGGGACTGCGGCACCGCGCCTGCGGGCGCCCTGCTCTTCTCCTGCCTCGGCCGCGGCACCCATCTCTACGGCCGCGCCGATCACGACACCGAGCTCTTCACCGACAAGCTGGGAACCGAAGCGCTCGGCGGGTTCTTCTGCAACGGCGAGATCGGGCCCGTCGGCGGCCGCACGTTCCTGCACGGCTACACCAGCTCGTTCGGCCTGTTTCGCGCCAAGCGGTAGCGTTCGGATTCGCGCGCAGGTCGCCTCGGGCATCCCGGCGAGTGCCGCATGATCCAGCTCGTCCTCCTCGACGCCGTGGGGACGCTCTTCCGAGTCCGTGGCTCGGTGGGCGAGCGCTACGCGGCCGACGCCCGCGAGCAGGGGCTGGTGCGCGACCCAGCGCGCTGGGGGGCCGAGTTTCGGGCAGCGTTCCACGCGATGCCGCGCATGGCGTTCCCGGGTGAGACTGCCGAGCGGATCGTGGAGCTCGAACGGGCGTGGTGGCGCGAGCTGGTGGGACGCGTCCTCGACGCGCTCGAAGCTCCGGCCGGCTACGATCGCGAGCGCTACTTCACGGAGCTATTCGAGCGCTTCGCCGGCGCAGGCGCGTGGCAGCTCTACGACGACGTGCTACCGACGCTCGAGACGCTGGCCGCCCGTGGCGTGTCCATGGGCATCGTCAGCAATTTCGACGGCCGCTGCCGACGCGTATGCGCCGCGCTCGGGATCGACCGCTTCATGGCCAGCTTCACCCTGTCGAGCGAAGCGGGCTTCGCCAAGCCCGATCCCGCGATCTTCGCGTTGGCGCTCGCGAAGCACGGCGTCCGTCCCCGCCGAGCGATCCACGTGGGAGACCATCCGATCGAGGACGCGATCGCATCGCGCGCGTTGGGCGTGAACGCTCTGCTCCTCGATCGCCGCAGGCGCCCCACGGGACCAGGCGGTGTGATCCGCATCGGCTCGCTCACCGAGCTGATCGAGCGCGTGGACGCAGGCGCACGATAGACTCGCGGTGGTCGAATGGAGATCGAGCGATGACATCCCATCTCACCCATCACGCCACCGCGGAGACGCCCGCAAAGATCGAACGCAAGCTTCGCGAAGCGTTGACGCCCACCCATTTCGAGATCGGCGACGACTCGGCGAAGCATCGCGGCCACAAGGGTGCGAGCGGCGGCGGCCACTACGACATCGTGGTGGTCTCGGAGCGCTTCGCGGGCCTCAACGCCGTGGAGCGCCAGCGACTCGTGTACTCGATCTTGGCCACGGAGATGGGCTCCGAGATCCACGCGCTCGCGATGCGCACCCTCACGCCTACGGAGTGGTCGGCACAGCGCTCAGGCTGAGGGAAGTTTCGACCTGAAGGTCGTCAGAGCTGAAATCCGTCGCGCTGAAATTCGTGCTGCAATTCGCCGTTGCGCTACGCGGACAGCCGGGAGTAGCGTGACGGATGTGGAGTGGCGCTGAGGACGGCTCTCTCGGCGACCGCTCGGTTCGTGCTCGGCGGCAACGGCTGGGGGCGTTCGATGTTTCCGCGGGGCGAGCTCCTCCTTCTTCCAATCTTGGTGACCCTCCTCGCCACCGGCTGCGTGCCCGTCCTCGAAGTGGATCGCTTCGACGACGAGCCCAGCGCGACGGCATGCACATCCGCGCCACTCGACTGCTCGTTGCGCGGTGCGATCACGCACGCCACCGCCACCTCGGGTCGCATCGAGATCCAACTCGAGGCCGGCGTGTATGCGCTCGGTATCGCTGGAGCCGAGGAAGACTCGAATCAGACCGGCGATCTCGACGTCACCGGAATCGTCGATGTGCGCGGAGCCGGAATGGAAGCGACCCTCCTACACGGTAACGGGTTCGATCGGGTGCTCGACGTCGATCCTGCCGCCCTCGGGGCTTCGGTCACTCTCTACGACCTGACGATCCAGGATGGCTCGACCACCGAGGATTGGGGCGGAGGTGGTGGCCTCCGTAATCGAGGGACGCTCGCGTTATGGAACGTCCGGGTGCGCGACAACGGCGTCCAGCACTCGTCCGCGACGGGTGGGGGCATCCTCAACCTCGGGACGGTCGAGCTGCACCGGTGTCAGATCGTCGGCAATTCCGCTCCCTCGGCGGCAGGGGGCGGACTCGCGAACGGCCTGTCCACCGCGCTGCCTTCTCCAGCCGGCACCGCCACACTCGCCGAAACGACGATTGACGCCAACTCGGCGCTGTGGGGCGGCGGCGGAGTCTTCAATCCACCCGGCGCAATCCTCACGATCGAGAACTCGATCGTTCGCTCGAACACGCTCGACTCGAGCCAGGCGATCGAGGGTTTCTCGATCGGCGGCGGAATTCTGAACAACGGCACCCTCGTCATGCTCAACTCGACCATCAGCGGAAACGTCGTCGTCGCTCAGGACTGGGGCGGCGCCTTCGGCGGAGGAGTGCTCCAGGACTTGGGATCCTCGACGCTCACGCACGTCACCATCGCTGACAACTCGGTATCGACGGTGCCGCCTGGCGGACCGCAAGGCGGGAGCGGGATCGCGGTTGGAAACGGCGACGCTCTCGTCGGAAACTCGGTCATCGCGAACGACTGCGTCATCCTCTCGGCACTCGGTGGAGTCGATTCGCAGGGGGGGAACGTGGAGTCACCGGGGCACACGTGCCACCTGTTCCAGCCGACGGATCTCGTGAACGTGCTGAACGCCGGTCTCACACCCCTCGGGGCAAACGGCGGTCCCACGCTCACACACGCGCTCCAGCGGACGAGCCCGGCGGTCGACCACGGTGTCGCGGGCCTGTGTCCCGCCACCGATCAGCGAGGCTTCGCACGCACGGACGGAGCGTGCGACGCAGGTGCGTACGAGACCAACGCGGTGCCCTGAAACGGTCAATCACACGGTGCCGTGGAATCGCTGGAGGCGCGGGGCAGCGTCGAAACTCCGTCGCGCACCAAGCTCGCGAGGAAACAACCGTAGGCGTGCTTTCCCTCTTCGAGCTGGAAGAGCACGTAGTGTCCTTCGTTGGTGAACGGGTCCGCACGGAATTGGCGGACCACGGCCGTCGCGCTGCTCCCGTCGCTGCTCGTCACGTTGCCACGCACGGGCGCATCCCGGAGCACCCGGCCCGCGACCGCCAGCTCCTCGCGGATCGCCTCATCGACTAGCGGCCCTACCGCATCGAGACCGAGTGCCGGCACGCCGGGATTCTCCGCGAGTGGCGGATTGTAGGTATCGAGAATGCCGAACGACGCGAAGACAGACCGTGCGCGGCCACCGGCGAGCGGCTCGCGCACGATGTAGGGCTCGTAATCGAGTGGCTCCGCTTCCTCCCAGCCGGTCTGAATCACGCTCAGGAACGGCCGGAAATCATCGAGATCCTCGCCGGGCGCCACGAGCAAGCGAACCAAGGGTGCGAGCGGAATCGGCTGCGATTTGTACTGGACCTGGCGGATGTACGAGACACCCGAACCCGAGAACACCGCACCCTCGATGGCCGGCTCCACGGCGACGAACGGCGGCCCCACCGTCGAGCCGGTCGAGTGGCCCATGAAGAGGAAATGCGCGGAGTCGTAGTGGACCAGTGCATCCGCAGCGGCGCTCGTGTCGGCACCTGGGCAGTGGCGCGCGTCGAACGCGAGCTTGCGCAGCAAGCGCACCGCCACCGTCTGCTCGAATGCCGATTGCCGGACGTTGTCGCGAAACGCCACCGGGTTGAGAAAGTTGAAGAAGAGGAGCCCGCCGGTGGGGTTGCCGCGATTCACGTTGGTGGCGCCGTCCTTGCCGAAGGCCGCGATGCCGCGGCGTGCCAATACCTGCGCGGGTCCCGAGCCCGGTGGCGGGTCGGGTAAGGCACCTCGTTCGATCACCTCGCGGTAGGTACCGCTACCGCCGTGCTCGTAGAGAACGATCGGCCAACCGCTGGCGGGCATCGCCGCACGCGGCACGGTGACCGCGAACTGCACCGACTCGTGGCGCTGGATGATGGGTGCGCCGCGCTCGTCGAAGTGGATCTCGCCGCCGGTGAGCGTGTATGGGCTCGTGCCGTCCTGGAAGATCGGCACTTGCACGCGGCTCGAGTAGACGCAGTAATCGTCGAAGACATCCGTGCGCGTGAGCGGTGACTCGGGCAGGGGATCGGGTTCGTTGGCGAGCGCCCAATCGCGCATCGCGAGCAGGCCGCCCACGGCGTCGCTGCTGGTGAACACGGTCATGGCGGCGATGCGCGTCCGCGCCACATCCGCTTCTTCGAGCGCGCGGAACGCCGGCTCGTACAGATCGAGCGCCGCGGCGGCGCGGTCGCCTTCGGGCGCGCGACCGCGCTTCAGCGCTTCGAGGGCGAGCG
>CAYVDO010000523.1:0-4935 GCA_964450125.1 uncultured bacterium | reverse complement strand
GGCCGATCGCCAATCCCGGTGCCGAGTCGCTGGCAGCGGTCGCGTCCCCGGCCACGGTGCCGTACCTCTTCTTCGTCGCCAAGGGCGACGGCACGCACCAGTTCTCGGAGACCCTGGCGGATCACGAGCGCGCGGTGCGGAAGTTCCAGCTCGGCCAGGGCCAGACGCGCTGAACGAACGCGCCGACGCCGACGCGGGAAACCGCGTCGGCGTCAGGTGAGCTCGAAGGGGTGGGACCGGCGTGGCGGGTCAGCCGAGCCCGAACCGCGAGTCAATCGTCGTCGTCGACGTCGCCCATCGCGCTGTCGCGGTAGCTGCGGCCCGAGTCGAGATCCGGACTCATCATGGTGGTGCGCTCGAGCTCCGCCTTGCAGTCGATGCAGAGCCGAGCAAATGGCATCACCTTCATGCGCTCGGCGCCGATCTTCCCACCGCACTCGTCGCACACTCCGTAGGTGCCGTCCGCGATGCGGCTCAGCGCTTCTTCGATCTGCGCGAGCTTGTCGCGATCACGGTGACCGAGCAGCAAGCTCAGCTCGCGTTCGCGCTCGTTGGACGCCAGGTCGTAGAGATCGCCGATGTCCTTCTTGTCGTCGGCACCGGCCTTCATGCCTTCCGAGATCTCGTCGAGCAATGCCTTGCGCATCGTGAGCAGGCGCTTCTCTTGGCCTTTCCAGGCGGCCGCCGTAGACATGAGCGAAATGACCTCCAACGCGGAACGAACGCGGCCGGGCAGGATACACTCGTCCGACGCGCTGTCAAATCTCCCGCATTTTCGGGCAGAACAGTGCTCCTCGACGAAAACGAGTGTTGCGGGTTCGTCGCAGCCACTGCTATACCAGGCGCCTGATCGAGACTCGACGTGGATCCCGAGTCGCCCCCTCCCTCCGCTCCGGACGCCAGCGCCGATCGTCCCGCTCCGGACACGAGTCCGCGCGTCCGCCGACCGGTTCGACACCGGCTGCCGCGTCGCTATCGACGCCGGCCACCCCGCAGAGCTTCGCCCGTGTCCAGCTGGCTTGGCTGGCTCGTGCTCGCGTGCGCACCGGCGTTGCTACTGCTCGTCATCGATCGCCTGGACTTGCGACGGCCCGAATCCCAGGACTTCGTGGACGCTCGAGCGATGCACAGGGACCTGGTGCAGCGCTTTCAGCGCGATGCATACTTCCAGCTAGAAGCACAGGCGGTGATTGCGCGCCTCGAGCGAGTACCCGCTTCGTCGCGCAGCTACGCGGAGGCGCAGGATCTGCTGCGGCGCTACCGCTGGGAGGCGGAGCGCGCGAGCGAGACCGAACCGCCCGTGCCACCGACCATCGTCGTCGAGCAGACGCCGCGAACGTGGCAGCCGGCCGCGCCGCCCGGCGTCGATGCGAGCGGCGAGCCAAATCCGCCTGCGAGCGAGCCCACCAGCGTGACCGCGCCAATCGACTCGGATGCGGTCATTCCGACGCTGCCTGCGGGTGACGAGGAATCGTCGGGGTGGACCTCGATGGCCCCTGCCAAGCCGAGGGACGCGGCGCAACCGACTCCGCCCGCCGCGGCTCGCGGGCGCATCGATAGCGACATCGCCGCTCGCATCGGTTTCCGTTGCTATACGGCGAACTTCGGCATTCCGACTGCGCGCGAGGGGGCGCGCTTCGAGATACGCCTCGGCAACGAGCCGATCGTGCGCATCGGCGGACTGCGCCTGCGCAACCTCCGCGACTTGCGCGAGGGATTACACCGGCTGGTCGCGTCCGACGCGGCCCTCGACCCGCTCGACGATTATCTGGCGGCTTTCTCCGAAGACGCCTTGGTGCGCTCCGCCCTCGAGCCCGCCGCCGCTAGCCATTGGGTGTGGGTGGACACCGAGCGCGCTCCGGTCTTCGTCGACCTGCTCGCCGAGGCGGCGCGCTGCCAGGGGCGATCGGGACGCCCCGGTCCCGAGAACCCCGCCGGTTTCGCCACCGGTCTCACCGCAGGCGACTCGCCCGCGGTGGTCGCGCTGCCCGTCGAGCGGGCTGCCGATCAAACACTCGAGGTGCGCTGGCCACGAAGCCCAGCCGGCGCGGCACTCGAGGTCGTCCTTCGCGTCGACGGCCGTCCCCATCCCATCGCGCGCTTCGAGCTCCCCCCAGCAGGTCCCGTCGCGAGCCGTTGAGCCGGAGCACGCTTGTTCTGTCCGAAGTGCGGTGCGGAGACACCAGGCGGCGACCGCTTCTGCCGCACCTGCGGTGGCGCCCTCGCCGGTTCCGCCCAGACCCCGGCGGTCTCTCTGCCGTCCGGGGACCCGGCCCAAATCGGCAGCCTCTTCGCGGATCGCTACGAGGTCCGGCGCGAGCTCGGCCGCGGCGGCATGGGAATCGTCTACGAAGCCATCGACACCCGCCTCAAAGATCGCATCGCCCTCAAGGTGCTGATGCCGCATCACGCGGCAAACCCCACGGTGTACGAGCGCTTCCTTCAGGAAGTCCGGACGGCGCGCCAGCTCTCGCACCCCAACATCGTGAAGGTCTACGACCTAGGCGAGGCCGCGCGCACCGTCTACTTCACGATGGAGTACCTGGAGGGGCGTGACCTCGACGAGATTCTCGAGGACGAAGGCCCATTCGACCTGGCGACCACGGTGGACGTGCTCACCAAGGTGTGTGCGGCGCTCGACGTCGCCCACAAAGCCAACCTCGTGCACCGCGACGTGAAGCCGGAAAACGTCTTCATGACCCTCGGTGGCGAGATCAAGGTGCTCGATTTCGGCGTCGCCAAGGTTCTGGACGGCTCCACGACCGGCATGACCGGCAGCATGATCGGCACACCGTCCTACATGGCGCCCGAGCAGGTGAGCCAAGGTGGCAAGGTCGACTACTGGACGGACATCTACGCCCTCGGTGTGGTGACGTTCCGCATGCTCACCGGAGAGCTGCCATTCAAGGCCGGCGATCCCATCGAGGCCGCGCTCCAGCACATCCACGCGCTGCCGCCCACGCCTCGATCCCTCAACCCCTCGATCCCAGCCGGTGTCGAGGACGCGATCCTACGCGCGCTGGCGAAAGACCCCAGCAGGCGTCAACCGTCGGCGCTGGCATTCGCCGAAGAGCTGCGCCGCGGCGCGGGCCTCGCCTGCGAGGCCGCGAGCGCGACCATCGATCTGCGGAAGATCGACCCCCAGCGCTTGCGTGCACCCGAGTTGCCACTTCCGCCAGCCGCGCCCGTCGCCCCGCGGACACGCGCCACCGGACGCGCGCTCACACCCGGTGCTCCACTCTTTCCCGCGCCACCGACTGCACGCTGGTCGGTGATCTCGCGCGGCCGCATCGTCGGCGACCTGGACCGGCCGACCATCGAGCGATGGATCGCCGACCACGAGCTCACCGCCGCCGACCACGCCAAGGCAGACGGCGGCAAGTGGTTCCCTCTAGAAGCGTTTCCCGATTTCGTGGATGCGCTCGGCGCAGTCGTACCGCTCGAGGAGATCCCCGACATCGTCCCCGAGCCAGTGCGGGCGCGGGTTCGTCAAGCGACGATCGCCCGCGCGATCGTGTGGGTGGGGCTGAGCGTGGCGCTCGTCGCCGGCTATGGCTTCATTCGCGTTTGGACCAAGGCCACGGCGATGGAAGCGCCCCTGCGACTGGCTCTCGACACGCTCTACTACGACGAAGGCACCATCCTCGATCTCAACGGCAAGCCTACGCTTTCGCAGCACTACGCCAAGCCCACGGAACGCAATGCCGCGCTGCTCAAGTTGGCCCAGGAGCATCACGTCCAGGTGCGTCCCGAGGACGTCGTGCTGATCGTCGACGCGAAACGCGCGGCGCTGCGGTGGATCGTACCGGTGCGGATCCCCGTGATGTTCGTGCCGATTCGGCGCGAGATCACCGTCGAGAAGGGGTTCCCGCTGCGCCAGAAGCAGCTCGTCCATTTCTACAGCGATCCCCCCGACCCAGGGATTCGTCCCGAGGGCTTCACCTGGGACGAGGTGCGGATGTGGATCACCGAACGTCGGGCACGGACCGAAGCGGCGGCCACCGGCGCACCTCTGCACTAGCAGGCTGCTGAACAGCTCGCGGGGGCGAGTTTCTCGAGCCCGCCGATGCTTCCTCCGGCGTCTCAACGGACCCCCGCCTCCAGAGAAGCGCGGTTTTCGTGGCGCGCGAGCTCCAAGCCGACTCGCTACGCTCGTCAGCGCGCCGCTGGCGCGTCTCGCGCTTCGCATCTATAAACCGGGTCGATTCTCGACGCGCTCATTTCAGGGCGAGGAGCACCGTCGCGGTGCGAGGCACATGTTCCGACAGGCTCCTGGCCGCGCGGCTCGCGATCTCGTCGCGCGCCGCTTCGTGGCTGATCGCATTCGCGATCGGCTGGATCCCGGCGCTGGCACTGGAAGGGCCGCTTCTCGGCGATCCGTGGACGGTCCACGACGACGCACGCCAGGTCGTCTATCAGGCACGCCTCGTGACCCGCGATGCAGCGAGCGCCGCCGATCCGAACGCGCACCAATCGGCACTCTACGTCCCGAAGGCGCTGGCACTCACGTATCGCGCCCTCGCGCGGCTCGTCGATCCGCTGACGCTGACCAAGGTGATCCCGCTCGTTGCGTCACCGCTCTTGGCGCTCGTGGTGTACGCGACGGCAGCTCGACGCTGGGGCGCGTCCGCGGCGCTGACGGCGGCAGCGCTGGTCTCGTTGCACTCCTGGAGTCGCTGGCCTCCGCAATGGGGCGCGGGTGACGCTGGCGATCTCCTCGCGCTTCTTCAGGCCGCGACGATCGCCTGCCTGGACGCGGGCCGCTGGCGCGGCGCCGCCATCCTGCTCGTCGCGGCGGCTCATCTCTATCCACCTGCATTCCTGATCCTGGCCGGCACTGCGGTCTGCGTGACGCTCGCCAGCTCCTCGCGGCCAGGCGAGCCGAACGCCAGCGCCCTCGCCGCCGGGCGCCGCGTTCGCGCCCACATTCACGTG
>CAYVDO010000522.1:0-4935 GCA_964450125.1 uncultured bacterium | reverse complement strand
GCGAAGGCACTGTTTGGGAAATAGAAGAGCCCTCCGACGAAAGCGGAGGGCTTTTGCGACCATGGGATCGCGCTCAGAGGTAGAGGTCCATGGCGAGCATCAGGAGGACCACCGTGCCGCCGACGGCAAAGCCGATCGTAGCCCAGAGCGTGGGGTTGTTCTGGTGGCGGTCATAGAACACGGCCACTGGGCGCCCAATAGCGGTAGCGATTCTGTCAACCATGGCGACTCCTTCTCGCGCGACACAAGGCGCGAGACAGGCCGCCGATGGAGACCGGTAGGCTGACCTACGCCCGAGAGAAGGAGCAGAAAAGAGCGACTATAACCAACATATTAACATAAGTAAGGGGATTTGTCAACTCATGAAGCCTTGGGGGGATTGGCTACCGTACGTCGCGCTCATTGTCGGTGGCGCGCTCGGGTATGCGTACCTCGTGCTCGTGTTGTGGGAAGGGGGGGACTGGTTCCGGTACTGGCAGCAGTACCGGAGGAATCCGAAGGATTCGGAATCACACGATCGTCGTGAACGCATCGAGGGTGGGTTCTGGGAAGCGTTCTTCGACGGTGCCCGGCTCTGGTGTCTCTGGGGCTGCGTCTTTTTTCTGTTGGCAATTCCCCAGTGGCCCTTTTGGCCATCCTTGCGGGGGGCGCTCGGGTTTGGGGCGGGCGGTGCGGTCCTGATCGATGTGGCGGCGGTGTTCTCTCACGCGAAGTTGAGGGCGCTCGATCCCGTCCCTATTCGCGGCTGGTACTTCGTGATTGGCCCCGCGCCGCTCTGCCTCCTGCTCACGCTCTCGAAGAATCTCTGGAGAACACTCTGGTTCGTGTTGGTCGTCGAGCCCCGAGAACGACGGGCTTCTCGCGCGAGAAGACGCACGGCGACGTCGTCGTCGAAGGGGGGCAAGCGGAGGGTGTTCGCGATCCACTGGAGGGACGTTTCCGAGAGCGTCCCTGTGGCGTTGGTCAGAAAGAGGCTGCCGTCACTCCTGAGGCAGCACTTCGTGGCGGAGCGAGTCGAAGTGACGCCCAGAGTCTTAAACGAGGTCTACGCCATGCTGAAAGCAGATCCCCTCGCCTACGTACGCGCCCGGCGACACCGTGAGACCGCCGGCGCCGTCGTGCTTTTTGCCATTGGTCTCATCGGCATGCTTGCGGCTCGGTATTGGCTCTTGAGACACCCGCAGAAAGTGGAGTTCGGGAGCTCGATGTGGTGGGTCCTCACTGTCCTCACGTTCGTGGGGGTGGTTGTTGTTTTCAACATTGCGACCGAGGGAATTCGCGAGGCCAAGCAAGAGCTCGCGGAGGAAGAGGAGCGCCTAGGTGCGGCCGCTACGGACGCCTATGCCGGTCGTGAGAGCCTTCGTATCAAAACGCGCCAGTTCGCGGAGCGCATGGAAGACGAATACGGGTGGATGCTCGAGATGGACGAGAACCACCAGAAGCAACGAGCGCTGCAGTGGGACGAGAAGATCATCGATGCGTGGCACCGCGAGAACGTCGAGTGGGGCGAGCTTCGTGGGCCGGACACGAGGGACCTCGTCATCGAGGACCTTGATCGCGACCAGAAAGGGCTTGGGTCGCGCATGCTGCGAATCTGGGAATGCCGCCGGAAGCTCTACCAGTACGCGATCGCCTACGCGACACCTGAGGACCGCGCCGCAGAAGCAGCTCGTCTCAGGGAAGCGGACCTCCAAGCGCAAGCGCGCGCGAAGGCACGCGAGCGCGCGTTCGGCAAGACACTCAACGAGGACGCGTCTCCTGACGGTGACGAGTGGGACCGGATATGAGCAACGAGCCTCCGCATGGCCGGCCACGTGATGCCATGAACACGTTTCTCGAGGAGTTGTACCGAAAGTACATCGAGTTGCCTGCGGGCGCAGGCTCGCGGCCGGTTCCCGGCGATGCGCTCGTTGTTGGACGTGATCCCGTCAATGAGGTGCCGCGGTACTTCACGCCGGATGACCTGTTTCTGCACCTGCACGCCATCGGTTCGTGGGGATCTGGAAAGAGCAATTTTCTCCGGCGCTTTTGCCATCAACTCGTGCGGCGGAAGCGGAAAACGGGGTGTGGGTTTGCGCTGATCGATCCGCACGGCGACGCTGCGGAGTACGTCCTCGCGCTGATCGCGTCGCAAGCCCCCGCGCTTGCGCCGGAGGTCTTTTATCTCGACTTCTCGAATACGAACCCGGTGCTGGGAATAGACCCCTTGCGTGTGTACGAGCAGGACCAGGGCGCCTATTACACCGCATGCGCCGCTGCGGAGGCGACGCTGAAGGCGTTCGGCGCAATGAACAGTCAGGACTTGCCCCAACTGCGCCGCGTTCTGGTCGCGCTCTTCGAGGCGTTGATCTACACCGGGCTCTCGGTCTCCGATGCGCGGTACTTCTTGCTGTCGGGCGACTCGGATCGCGCGGTGCTGCGTGGGGTTCTCGACCGGTTGCCGCTCGAAGGGATCCCGGGTGTAACCCGTGGCTTCTGGGAACACTACTTGAAACAGCCGCCCCACATGGCGGACAGCTATGCGTCACCGCCACTGAACCGACTCGACCCGTTGATGAAGACCCCCGTGTTGAAGCGCCTCGTGTCGGGCGCGACGATCGGGCTCGACTTCAAGGACCTGATGGACCGCGGCGGTATCGGCCTCTTCAACCTGGGCTTGAGCAAGGGGTCCGGCGTGACGGTCGACGCGCAGCACCTGTTCGCCGCGCTGCTCGTGCAGCAATTCCGGCAAGTGATCCCGCAGCGAACACCGAACAAGGCGAAGCCGTTCACGCTGGTGCTCGACGAGTTCGGTGACTACTGCCCGGCGGACTTCGCGCGGGTGCTCACGGGGTCGCGGAAGTTCCGCGTGGGGATCGTGTTCGCGCACCAGAACCTCGGCCAGCTGATCACGAAGGACCAGGACCGCACGCTGATCGAAACGGCCCTGATGATCCCCAACCGGATCGTCTTCGGAGGACTACCGCTCGACGAAGCCAAGCTGCTGGCGCAGCAGATGTACCTGGCGGAGCTCGATCCGGAAGCGATCAAATACTGGCCGGAAACGGTGACGTGGGACCCGATGCCGACGAAAGTCGTCAATTACGGCGAGAGCTCCAGCGGCAGCGAAACGCGCTCCGAGGGCGGCTCCGCGGGCGAGGGGGGCGGTGACGTCGACTCGCAGAGCGTATCGACGGATCCAGAAACCGGGGATGCAGTCGGCAACCAGGCGGGGTCGGCGCGGTCGAGCTCGTGGAACCGCTCGTCGCAGTGGTCGTTCAGCAGCTCGACGAGCTGGAGCAAGACGGCGCAAGAAGCATGGGTCACGTTCTACAAGGAGCGGATTCAGAAGGGCACGCCGGTGTACCGGCAGATCGATGAGCAGGTCTTCACGTTCGCACGGGACCTAGTGCTCGCCCCGGTTGGTCAAGGAGTGTTGACCCGGCGCGGCGAACGGCCAGTGAAGTGCCGCGTGCCCCACATGAAGGACATCGAGTACACGGACGACGATATCGCCGCGTTCCTTGAGGAGATGTACGCCAAGGAGCAGTACCGCCTGCCGGCCGACGTGGACGAACTGCTCGTGGCGCGGGAGCGGAAGCTTCTTGAGTTCACTGACCCGCAGATCGTACCGGGAGAGGATGAACCAGCGGTGCGAAGACCCCGTGCGACGGCCGGGAGGCGCTCCGGAAGACGCGCCTCAGCCGAGAGCGCGGTGACGAGCACTCCACGCGAAACCACGCTCACAACCGAACCCCCGAGCGGCCAGCGGCCGATAGCTGAGGACACTGCGACGCTGCGGCCCCTCATAGAAGCGAATCTCTCGGACGCCGAGGCCATCATCGACCACCTCGATCGTGCCGAGGACCATGAGGCTAGTGGCCGGTGGATCGAGGCGATCACGGGATATCGCACCGTTCTTGAGGGCGTTCTGAAGGCGGTTGCTCAAGAACACGCGCGTCGGACGGGCGGGGATCCCCCCATGGGTCGATGGGCGACGCGAGAATTGCTGAAGTACCTCGAGAACGCTGGTTTACTTGACAAGAGGCGCCGGGAACTCGTCGCCACGATCTACGGCTCGCACAGCGATCACGTCCACGGAACGGTTGCGACCGGGGAAGACGCGCGCCTTGCGCGCGACCTGACGTCTAGCAGCTGCCGCTTCGTCCTCGAGAAATTCGGAACTATCGGGAAGTCCTAGGGCGCCGCCGTCTCGGTGCTCGTCAGCGTACCAGCGAGCCTCGTCCACTGGTCAAGGTCGAACGTGCCGTCTCCACCTTGACAGCTGACCCCTCCTCACCGGTTCCGCCGTCGCTGCCGAGGCGGCAGGTCGACCGCCCGGCTCTAACCAAGCAGCAGGAGACCGGGCTATGACGTTGAAGTTTCCTCTCGGGCAGACCGTCATCACACGGACTGCTCTCGAACGGCTCAGCCAGGCCGACATGGCCGGAGCTCTCGCGCGGCACGCGGCCGGTGATTGGGGCGAGGTTGACCCCGAAGACCGCGAGGAGAACGAGCTCTCGCTTCGCGAGGGCTATCGCCTCCTCTCGGTGTACCGATCCGCGTCGGGTGAGACGTTCTGGATCATCACCGAAGCGGACCGATCGGTCACGACGATCCTCATGCCAGAGGACTACTGACCGGAGCGGCGGAACACGGGCGCGGTTCATCACCGCGCCCTTCTTCGTGCTCCGGCAACGCAGGGCAGCATCCGGCGCTTCATCAGAACCCCACCCACCCTGATTTGCCAGCAGGGGGGGAAGCCAGGCATGCAGACAAGCATCGCCCTCGGCCCCTTTGACGCTACCACAGGGACCCCGGCGCACTCGCGCAAGGTCGTGCCTCTCTTGCGCGGGCGCCACCCCGTGTCCGGTCGGCAGGTATCCGAGGGCGGAGTTTCTAAAGGTCGAGCCCTTGGAGCTAATCAAGCCAACGCATCACACCTATGACCACAGA
>CAYVDO010000521.1:0-4943 GCA_964450125.1 uncultured bacterium | reverse complement strand
CGCAGGTGGGAGTGCTCGTCGGGGTCCAGCTTTCCGGTGTGGCGGACGAGGATTTCGAGTCGTCGCTGGCCGAGCTGGGACGGCTGGCGAAGACGCTTGGAGTGCGCGTGGTGGGGCGCGTGACCCAGCGCCGCGCCTCGCTGGCCGCCTCGGCGGTGGTGGGTGCCGGGAAGCTCGCCGAGCTGGCGCGCTGGACCGGTGGCACAGGCGTGGTGCCGATCGGCCCGCCGAAGCGTCGCGGCAATGCGGCGGCCGACGAGGCGGCCGACGACTCGGAGGAGACGGACGAGATCGACGACGAGTCGGCGACGGCCGACGCGCCCGAGGACGACTCGCCCGAAGCGACCGCCGCGGCGCCGTCCGAACGCGCATCGGTGGTGATCCTGGATCACGACATCTCGCCCTCGCAGGCGCGCAACCTGGAGCGCGCCACCGGCGCGGAGATCCTCGACCGCACGTCGGTCATCCTCGCGATCTTCCGCCGTCACGCTCGCAGCCGCGAGGCGGCGCTCGAGGTGGAGATCGCGCGGCTCACCTACCAGGCGCCGCGGGTTCGCGAGAGCGGGATCGGCAAGGATCGCCAGAAAGGGGGCGTGGGAGGGAAAGGTGCCGGCGAGGCCTACGTCGAGCTCGACCGCCGCAAGATTCGCGACCGGATCGCCGAGCTACGTGCCGAGCTGGAATCGATCGAGCACCAGGCCACCACCCGCCGCGAGCGTCGCGCGCGCCAGGCGACGGTCGCGCTGGTGGGCTACACGAACGCCGGCAAGTCGTCCTGGATGCGCTTGCTCACCGGCAGCGGCGTGCTGGTCGAGGACAAGCTGTTCGCCACACTGGACACCACCGTACGCGCGCTCCATCCCGAGACGCGGCCGCGCATCCTGGTGAGCGACACCGTCGGCTTCATCAAGAAGCTGCCCCATGCACTGGTGGCATCGTTCCGCTCGACACTGGCGGAAGCGCGAGAGGCGTCGCTTCTCGTGCACGTGGTCGATGCTTCGGACCCGGCGTTTCGCGAGCACATGGCGGTGACTCGCGGCGTGCTGCGTGAGCTCGAGGCTGGCGACTCGCCCGAGCTGGTGCTGCTCAACAAGGCCGATCGCCTCGACGAAGCGGCGTCCGCGGCGCGCGCTGCGGAGTTTCCGGAGGCGATTGTGGCTTCGGCCAAGTGCAGCGAGGACGTGGCGCGGGTGCGTGAGCGGATCGTGGCGTTCTTCGAGCGCGAGATGGTCGACGGCGATCTCTTCGTTCCCTACGCGAAAGCGCGCTGGGTCTCCGAAGTGCACGCGCGCTGCCGGGTGCTCGCAGAAGCCTACGACGAGCAGGGCACGCGCATGCGGGTGCGCACCCACGCCGTCGAGCTCGAGCGCCTGCGCGCAGCGATCGACGGCTGAGGTTTTCGGGCGGAGCCCGGGGCGCGGGCTTCGCGCGGGCTCGCAACGAGGCTCAGGACGAGAGATCGGCGCCGAGCTCGGCAGATGCGACGGGGTCGCGATCGTCGAGCTCGTCACGTTCGCGCGGTCGCATCAGGTCGGTTTCCGAGACTTCGGCCGGGAACTCGCCGTTCGGCCAGCGGCAGATGCGCGTATCGGTGCCGGGCAGATCGCGCACCGGCTTGGCGAAGAGGTAGCCCTGCAGAAGGTCGCAGCCCAACTCGATGACCTTCTGCTGCTCCTCCACGGTCTCCACACCCTCGACGATCATGCGCACGCCCATGTCTCGGCACATGTCGGCGAGCGAGCGGATCACCCGCGCCTTGGTGGGGCTCTTGTGCACGTCGCGCACGATCCCCATGTCGATCTTGACGATCTCGGGTGAGAGCTGGGCGAACACGCTGAGCGCGGCATAGCCGGCGCCGAGGTCGTCGACGGCGATCTGGAATCCCAGGCGCCGAAGCCGCGCCACCCGGTGATCGAGGTCGCTCACGCCGTCGAGCGACGCGCGCTCGGTGATCTCGAGGACCACGCGGTGCGCGACGCGCGAGAGCGGGCTCGTCGGCTGGTAGAGATCGTCATCTCGAATGTCGCTGGGGTGCAGGTTCACGAACAGCAGCGTGCCGGGCGGCAGCTCGGCGGCGGCGTCTGCCGCTCGCGCCCGCGCGATCCGGCCCACTTCCCACACGCGCCCGAGCCGCTCGGCCAACGCGATCAGCGAGTGGGGGTCCTGGAGCCCAGGCTCCTCGGCGCGCAGCAGTGCTTCCCAGCCGATGATGCGGCGGTCGACCCAGCTGACGATGGGCTGGTACGCGAGCCAGATCCCGGCGATCGCACGCTGGAACGTGGCCTCGACCTGCGGGTCGCCGCGGCGCGTCGGTGCCTCCCCGGCCGCTGCGCGAAACGCGAACCCGCGGTCGATGTTGTCGAGCAGATCGAAGCGCAGGATGACCTCGCCGACGTGGATCTTGTCCCCAGGATTGATGATCGCTTCCTGGATGCGCTGCCCGTTGAGCCAGGTGCCGTTGGTGCTGCCCAGATCGCGGATGCGAACCACGGTGTCCAGCCCTTCCACTTGGCGCACGTCGAAGCGCGCGTGGCTGCGCGACACGGTGTGGTCGTCGACGAAGAGATCACACGTGGATTCGCGGCCCAGCACGTAGCTGCGCTTGGTGGTCAGGAGCGGGAAAACCCGCCCCATGCCGGGGCCCCGCACCAGCGTGAGCGTCGGCTCACGGCGCTCGCTCTGGGTGAGCGCCACCTGGTAGCGGGCCGTGTGGCTGACGGACGTCAATCGCGACATGGGGCAATGCTCGGGGGTGGTCATCAGCGTCGATCCGCTTTCGAGCGAGGCGCGGATGGCTCGCGAGATCCCGACGAGGACCTTGCGTTGACCAGCCGCGGCCGAGATCCGAACCGGATCAATCCGCGTGCGCCGATGCTAGGGCTTCACAAGAAGCGTGCCGGAGAGCACGCGGCGTGCACTGGTGTCGATTGTCAACGAAATCCGATGGTTGGATTTTGCCGGCGGCCCCAGAACGGGTCCTAGTCGACCGATTTCGTCAATGCGTTGACGAAAATGGGCAATGAAAACGGCCTCGTCGCGAGGCTCGCTCATGCGACTGCGGTGAGCGAATCGGCTTGTTGGACAGGCCGCTCCACGCGCCCCGGAAGGTCACCGCGTGGCCCACCCGGTCGGGCGTCGCGCCGTCCTGCCGCGGCTATTTGCCCGCGTCGGCGTCCACGGTGGCGACGGCGGTGGCGATCTCGTCGGCGAGCTGCCCGAGCGCCGCGCTGAGCGCGGCGACGATCTCGCGCGTGTCGGTGCCGGCGGCGCGCGGCGCGAGCACGCTGTCGCGCTGGATGCGCGGTCCGTCGCTGCCGAGCCGCTTCACGTCCCAGCGCGCGCTCAACTGGATCTCCCCCTTCGCCGTGGCCTCGAACGAGCGCAGATCGATGCGCACCTGGTAGGTCGGTTCCTGATTGGCATACCAGGGGTAGGGCGTCACGCGATCGAGCCCCAGCCGGGTCGAGAGGTCCTGCGCGAGCACTCGAGCGATGCCCTTGTCGAGCGACTCGCTCCAGCGATCGAACGAGGAGGGACGGATCTCGGTGGCGCTCTCGCGCACCACCAGCTCGGGGCGCTGGAGGTAGCTCGGGATGTCGATGGGGCCGAGCCCGAGGGTGCGGCTCGGACCGAGAGCGCCGGCGGGCGCGGTCGCGGGCACCGCCGCGAGAACGAAGAAACGCGTGGGGTCCGGCTTCGCCGCGAATGCCGACAGACCGCAGCCTGCGGCGGTCAGGCTCGTCGCGGCGAAGAGGCCGAGCAGCGCGCAAGGCCGTGCGGCGGGCCCGCGCGGGTGTCGACGGGATGACGGCGCTGGGGTCACGGCGTGCTCCTCTCGGGCGGTCGGCCCACGACGATGGCGTTCGGATTGCGCTGCAGATAGTCGGCGAGAATGCGCACGGCCTGTGACGCTTGGCCGAGGCTCTGAAGCGCGTCCTTGAGCTCGTACGCGAGCGGCGAGGCGGGATCGACCAAGGTCTTCACGTTGCGTAGCGTGTCGCGCAGCTCCGCCTCGACGGCCAGCGTGCGCTCGGCAGTGGCCTGCAGGCTCTGCGCCGTACCCACGACGCTCTGGGCGAGCGGCCCGACGTTGGCGTTGAGGGTGTCGGCGAACTGGCGGATCGAGCCCATCGTCTGGTTGAGCGAATCGAGCGCCGTGCGGATCTCCGAGGAGCGAGCCAGCCCGCTGATGGCATCCGCGGTGTGGGTGAGCTGCTCGACGAGCCCGTGGAAGTCGATCTTGTCGAGGCGATTCAGCACCTCGCGCACGGCGTTCTGCACCTGCTCGAGCTGGGTGGGCATGGTCGGGATTTCCTGGAGCTGCCCTGATTGCGCCACCAGCGTGGCGGGCGTCTCCGGGTAGTAGTCGAGATAGACGTAGAGCACGCCGGTCACGAAGCTCTCCATCTCCAGTCGCCCGCGTAGCCCGAGCTCGACCGCCTTCGCGATGACGCGCCGATCGCCGAAGTCCCCGGTGACGCCGGCGGACTTGAGCTTGTCGTCGTCGATCTCGATCAGCACCGGGATGTGGGTGTCGCGCTCCGACTGGTCGAGGCGCAGCCGGATCTGGGTGACCGAGCCGATCTCGACGCCCTTGAACTTGACCGGCGCGCCGATGCGCAACCCGTTCACGTTGCTGTCGAAGTAGAGGACGAACGGATAGGTGGTGCGAAACAGGCGTCCCGAGCCGAACACCAGGATGCCGGTCACCGTCAGCACCACGGCGCCCACGACGAACGCGCCGATCAGGGTGGGGTTGGCCTTCTTTCCCATGGGTGTGCCTTCTCGCGGGTGACGGCGGGTATCGGCTCAGGCCGCGGGTTCGTCGCCGCCGCGGGTGAGGAAGCGCCGCACCCGCGGATCGTCGCATTCGGCGAGCAGCGTGCGTGGGTGCCCGCGGGCGATGATGGTGCGCGCTTCTGGCTCGAGGAAGATGGAGTTGT
>CAYVDO010000520.1:0-4943 GCA_964450125.1 uncultured bacterium | reverse complement strand
AATCGCCGCTGCGAGGGCGCGGTTGGCGCGCGAGTGATCGAGATAGGGATGCGCCAGGATCACGAGCAGCATGGCGCCCCGTTTACCCGAACGCGCCGCCGGGTGCCCAGCTTCGGGAGACGTTCAGCCGGCGAGAGCTCGCCTGATCACGGTGCGAGCGTCGGTGGCGAACCCGCGCAGGAAACCGCTGCGACGCGTGCGTTGACACGGCAGCCCCACGAACGCCACGCCCTTCAGATCGCGCGAGAGGCCGTGGCGGTGCAGCGGAAGCCCCTCGGCGTCGAGACGAAGCGCCCCGCCCAGGAACTCGAGGTCGCGACGAAAGCCGGTGGCGAGCACCACGCGATCTGCGCCGCGCACCTGGCCGGAGTCGAGACGCACCACTCGGGACTCGATGGCGAGCGCGCGTCCCACGAGCTCCACGCGTCCACGCTCGATCGCGCTCCAGAGCTCCTCGTGCGCGAGCGGCACCCGCACCCTGCAGCCGCCGCGGCGAGGCAGCGCGGCGACGGGAATGCCCGACGCGAGCCAGGCGAGCTCCTGGCCAATCGCGCTCCGGGGCTCGCGCGACGGGCGCGTGAGTGGGGCGGCGCTGCAGATCGTGACGCGGGCACCGGCGTCGGCGGCAGCGAGCGCCACCTCGGCGCCCGAATTGCCCGCGCCCACCACCACGATGCGCTCGCGGGGAAGCACGGTGGTGGCGCGAAACTCGGACGAATGCTGGATCGCACCCTCGAAGCGGATCGGGAGCGCGCGAGGAATGCGCGGGCAGCCGTATTCGCCGGTGGCGACGATCAGGTGGCCGGTGGTGATCTCGCCGCTGGTGGTGCGCAATCGCACGGTGCTCGCGTCCTGCTCGGCGGCCATCACGCGCACGCCCAGCTCCACGCGAAAGCGCGACCGCTCGCCGTAGCTCTGGATCACGTCGCGGACCTGCGCGGCGGTGGCGTGCTCGCCCGAGGCGTCCGGGTAGCTGCCGTCGGGCAGGCGATCGCGAAACCGCACGGAGATGCAGCGCATGCCGGGAGGCATGCGGTTCCACGCGCCGCCCAGCGCCTCGCCCTCGTCCACGATCAGCGGGTCGACGTCGTGCTCGCGAGCGGCAGCGGCGGCGCAGAGCCCCGCGAAGCCCGCGCCCACGATCACCATCGGCTCGAAGCGCGAGGCGGGGGGCGGCAGGCGTTCGAGAACGCGGGTGAGGTCGGCGGTGGATTTCACGGCAGGGCGCTCGGTGCGGGCAGGGCGCGAATCGCTCGATGCCCGTGACCTCATCTCCTCGCACGGTTCGGTGCCGTTGGCCAAGCCCTCACCCGCGCGGGTGTCACGCGCGGCGGCACCGGCTTCCGCCGGCCCGCGTCGGTTCGGGTCGTCGCGCCAGCCCAGCGAATCGCGTATCTTCGCGCTCGCCTCGGGTCTCTACGGATCGCCGTGATGTCCAATCAACCACTTCACGTGCGCGTGTTTCTGTCCTCGCCGGGCGACCTCGCCGAGGAGCGCCAGATCGCGCTCGATGTGCTCACGAAGCTGCCGAGACGAGCAGGCTTCGAGGGCCGCGTCACGATCCAGGTGGTGGCTTGGGACGATTCCGAGTCACCGGTGCCGATGCACCTGGGAGCGTCACCCCAAGCGAGCGTCGATCGCTACAAGACGCTGCCGTCCGCGTGCAGTCTCACCGTCGCGATCCTGTGGAGCCGCCTCGGCACGCCCCTCGGTCCCGATCGGTTGAAACCCGACGGATCGCGCTACGCCTCGGGAACGGAATTCGAGATCGAGGACGCGCTGCAGGCGAAGCGCGATGTGTTGCTTTACGCGCGCAGCGAGAAGCCCAAGGTCGAGATCGACGATCCCGAGCTTCCCCAGAAGATCGCCCAGTACCAAGCCGTGCGAGCGTTCCTCGGCGGTCTTCGCGATCCGGACGGCTCGCTTCGTGGCGGCATCAACGACTACGCGACGCCCACCGAATTCCGCGAACGTCTCGAGCGCCACCTCGAAGCGTGGCTCCAGAAGCAGCTCGATTCGCGGCGGCCGGAAGCTGCGGCAGCCATTGAGCGGCTCGCCGCGGCTCAACCACCCGAGCCCGAATCGATCGACCCCAGCCCGTACTTCCGCAAGCTCGAAGCGGATCACCGCTGGATCGAGCTGCGCGGGATGGGGGCGCAGGTCGCCGAGCAGCTCGAGCTGACGCGTGTCTACACGCGGCTCCGGGTCGCCATGCCCGAGACCATGCGAGGGCGAAAGCGGGGCGAGGAGAAGGGCGCGGACGAGATCGAGCACGGGATGGCGCGCGACCGCGAGCTTCCCGAGGCGCTCTCGGAATTCCGCGACGTCATGCTCGTGGGCGATCCGGGCTCCGGCAAGACCACGTTCCTACGCTTCGTGGCGCTCAACCTCGCCCGCGCGCAGCTCGGGATCGATCGCGACGCCGCTCTCACGCGAGTCGGGCTCAGCGAGGTCAGCCCAGTTCCGTTCCCGATCTTCGTGCGCCTCGCGGACTTCGGCGGGCACCTCCGCGAAACCCGGCGCCAGCGCCTCGCGCCAGACGCCGCGGAGCATTTCTACGACTATCTGGATGTCTTGCAGAGGAGCTTCCCCGTCGGCCTTCCCTCCGGTTACTTGCGGGAGCGCTGCCTAGGCGGCGGCTCGATGCTGCTCCTCGACGGCCTCGACGAGGTTCCCGGCGAAGCGCTCCGCGGTCGCGTGAGCCGGGTCATCGAGCACGTGGTCAACGCGGGACGGCTGGCAGGGAACCTCCACGTCGTCACCTCGCGCACCCGCGCCTACAAGAACGAGGTCCAGCTTCAGGCAGGCCTCACACGCTGCGACCTGGTGGACTTCGGGCGCGAGGAGGTGGCCGAGTTCGTGCGGCAGTGGTCGCGCGCGCTCAAGAAGGTTCCCCTCGACGGGCCGCCCGACCCGATTCTCGAAACCGAGGCCGAGGACTATCGCCGCGAGTTGCTCGGCGCAATCGAATCCCACGCGAGCGTCGGCCCACTCACCGCCAATCCGCTCTTGCTGACGGTGCTCGCGGTACTCCACTGGAGCCGAAAACAACTTCCCGAGCAGCGCGCCGAGCTCTACGGCGCCGCCATCGACTACCTGCTCGACAAGAACCGCGAGCGCAGCCGCTTCACCACCGCCCAACGCAAGCAGTGCTTCGAAGCGCTGGCACTTGCGATGTTCGTCGACGCCAAGGGACCGCTCCGCACGCTCGACCGCGGCGACGCCGCAGTGGTCGTGCAGCCGCTCCTCGTTCGCGGCGACAAACCGATCTCTCACGCCGAAGCGCTGGAGTTCATCGAGGACGAGGAGGTCACGAGCGGCGTCCTCGTGAGCCGCACCGTGGGCGAGGTCGAGTTCTGGCACCTCACATTCCAGGAGTACCTGGCAGCGCTTGGCCTTTCGCACGCTCGCGAGCACGAGAAGGTCCTGGGACCACGAGCGAACGACGGTTACTGGCCGATCCTGAGTTCCGTCGTTCACGACGATCGCTGGTCGGAGGTAGTGCTGCTCCTCGGCGGTTGCCTGCGCGCCCTCGGCCCGCGAACGGCCGCGGATCTCATCCGGCACATTCTCGCCAGCGACGGCAGCTTGACCGGCAAGGCGCGAGCGGTGGGGCTGATCGGCCGCGTCTTGCGCGACATCAAGCCTTACGGTGGCAGCCCCGAAACCGGAACGGGCTACGCCGACGCGCTGCGCGAGGTGTTGGACCTCTTCCGACCAGCGGCGACCATCTCGCCGGAGGCCATCCGCATCGACGTTGGGGAGGCGCTCGGCGTGTCCGGCGATCCCCGTCTCGCCGACCCGAGGGGCAACGAGGTGTGGATCGAGGGTGGGACGTTCCTCATGGGCGCGCAGAGCAAGTCCAGGGGTAAGCCTGGGTACGATCCCGAAGCGTACGACGATGAAGCTCCGCCCCACCGCGTGACCGTGTCCGGGTTCTGGATCGATCGTTATCCGGTCACGGTGAGCGAGTTCCGGGCGTTCGTGGACGCCGGCGCACGCGGCTATCTGAACGACTCCCACTGGACGAGCGAAGGAGCGAAGTGGCGCGGGTCCAATGACCGTAAGGCACCCCGCGACTGGGACGAGCAGTTGCGCCATCCAAACTGGCCGGTTCGTTTCGTGACCTGGTTTGAGGCCGCTGCATATGCGAAGTGGGCCGGCAAACGGCTGCCCACCGAAGCTGAGTGGGAATTCGCGGCGCGTGGGATCGCCGGTCGCAAGTACCCCTGGGGCGACGCGGAACCGACGGAGTATCACGCGAACTTCTCGGGGCGCGCGCGTCAACCAACTCCTGTCGGAATCTATGCCACCGGCGCGACCCCGGCGGGCGTCTTCGATCTCGCTGGAAACGTCTTCGAATGGTGTGCAGAGTGGCGCGGCGCCTATTTGCCCGCGCATGCCGCTGACCCTGCGGGATCGCCGAGCGGCACTTCCCGTATTGCTCGGGGCGGGTCCTTCGAGGCCGATGCCAGATCCGTTCGCGCCGCTTACCGCTACCACTACGTTCCTTACTACGTTCTAGCCAATCTTGGGTTTCGTTGCGTTCGCGTCGCGCCGGGAGGACCCAAGGAGCTCGGCCCTTGAGGCGCGCGATTCCCGACGGGAGAACTCGCGAGCCCGGGAACGCCACCAGCTGACGTAGCCATCGCACTCGCACGGCCGAGTGATCGCCGCGGCGTGGTGCGCTCGATTTGAGAAAGCTCCACGTCGACGTCGAACGCGACGACGACGTGCATCGGATCGCCGAGGCTCCCAACCTCTCTTGCGTCCTCGCCTCGACGATACCCGCGTTCGTACCACCACCTGTTTTCGCTACTGCGCGGCGGTTGTGCGGCGCCACGCGTTTGGTTCCAGCACCGGGTTGTTTTGCTCAGTAGCACCAAACTCTTCCGCGGACACGCCTATCCGGTTGTCTTCGGTGACCACCACAGGTAGCGTTC
>CAYVDO010000519.1:0-4978 GCA_964450125.1 uncultured bacterium | reverse complement strand
GGAAGCGACTGCCGGCCCTGCAGCGTTGGCACATCGACCAGGACCAAGCCGCGAAGCGTTTGTGGCGATCCTGCCGCGAGGATCTTGCAGAGCATGCCGCCCAGTGAGTGCCCAACGAGCACCTGGACGTTTTGCTCGGCATCGAGCAGTGCTGCGAGATCGCGCAGCAGCACGGAGAGCGGATAGGCGCCAGCTCCGGAGAGATGCGGCGAGAGCCCGTGTCCCCGCAGGTCCGGCGCGATCACCCGATAGCCTTGCTGGATCAGCAGCCGCGCCACGGGTGACCAGACCAGACCCTGCTCGCGGCTCCCGTGCACGCACAGCACCGCTGGCCGGTCAGGCGATCCCCAGCGCAACCCAGCAAGCGGTCCATCGGGGAGATCCCAGCGAACCTCGTGCGGCGTTGCCCTCTCGCCGACACGGGCCGACGCGGGGCCGACACCGATCTCGACGCCCGGGTCCTCGACGTCGAGCGAGTAGCCTTGCGCCGCGGCCAGCGCGACCGTTTCCGGGCTGAGTGGCCGTGGAGCGCGAACCTGGCGCCAGGCGTCCGCCAGGGCCGGATCGATCGTTCGATGGCGGAAGAAATTGGGATCTCCGATGTGGTCTTCCTCGCCGACGAGACCGTCGGTCATCCGATCGCGTCCATACGGATCGAGCATCTCGGGCGCGTAGGGCAGCTCGAGCCAATCGCAGAGGCTCTGCATGACGGGCTCCGGTCGCGTGACGAGATCTTCGTAGCGCACCCGGAAATGCTGCCCCGGCGGCAAGCGGGCGACGAGCTCTGCGATGTTGGTCTCGTAGGCGAGCCACGTCTGCTCCGCGACCTGCCAGGGATCGAGAGTTGCCGTTTCTTGCACCAGGCGGTGCATGCGCATGCGCGCGAAAGACTCCATCATCGCCAGCGGATGACGAGCGAGGTGCACGAAGCGAGCCTCGGGGAACCAATCGAGGGCACGGGCCAGGTACTCGGGTCGCGCCGCGCTGGTGGGGCTCTTGTCGACGACCTGTAGCCCCGTAGCCGTGCTCAGATGCTCGTACACTTCGCGTCCGGTCCAGCCTGCGGTGCGCCAGCCAGCGATGAGTGCTTCGGCTTGCTCGCGGTCGTGCCCGAGAGCCATCACCGCGCGCACCAGACCGTGCTCGAGACCGGTGCCGCCGATGAGCCGTTCGCGGCCTTCGAGGCTCTCGCTCGGGAGCAGATGCAGCTCCGGCGGCGAGAACAGGCTCGGGTGACCCGCGAGCATCACGCGCAGCAAGGTAGAGCCGGAGCGTGGGGTGGAAAGCACGAAAACGGGCGGGCGAAGCGTGTCCAGGCGAACGCGCCTGAGCGGCGCGCTCGCGATTGCGGCCGAAGTCGCGGGGATCGCGGCAGTGGAATGCGCCCGCCGCTCGTTCCACGCGCGAGCCATGGGCACCATCAGCCTCGCGAGCTGCCCGAGGTGCGGAGTGGAGGCGAGGTCGTTGACGAACACCGCGGTATCGAAATCGGTGCTGATCCGATTGCGCAGGCGCACGCGCATCAACGAATCCATCCCGAGCTCGAAAAGATTGGTGGCACTCGAGAGCTGCTCCGGCGAGCCGCCCACGATGTTGGCGGTCTGGTGGATCAGGTACTCGACGAGCAGGGGCTCTAGCGCGTCGTCTGGCGCAGCGGCCGAGGCTGCCGCTCGAACGTCTTGAAGCAGCGGATCGGCCACCGTCCGATCGGCGGTGATGAGATCCGACACCAGAGCCGGAGGTCGAGTTGCGCCGAGCTGCGCAAACGAGCGCTGCCAATCGACGTCGAGCACGGCTGCTTGTGCGGGGGGGGCCGCTAGCAACCTCTGGAGGACGGCCAGAGCGGCGGTCGGATCCATCGCCCGAAGCCCCGAGGCCTCTTCGATGGCGCGGTGAGCTTGCGTAAGCTTCTGGCCGAAGCCTCCGCCTGCCCACATGCCCCAGTTGATCGCGACGGCAGGCAAACCCGCGAGGCGTCGCGCCTCTGCGACACCGTCCAAGTAAGCATTGGCAGCGGCGTAGTTCGCGATACCGATGTTGCCGAACACGGACGCGAGAGAAGAAAACAAGACGAAAGCGTCGAGCTTCAGATCCCGTGTCAAGACATCCAGGTTGTGGGCGCCCGCCGCTTTGGATGCCCACACCTTCTGAAATCGCTCCGCGTGCTGCTCAGCGAGCAAGGCGTCGTCGAGGACTGCGGCGAGGTGGAAAACGGCGCTCAGCGCAGTGGTGTCTCGCAGATGGTCGAGCAACGCGGCCACCTGATCTCGCTCTGATACGTCGAGCGCGACGATGGTGACTCGGACTCCGCATTCCTCGAGCGTCGTGCGCAGCTTCGACGCGTCCGGATGCTCGTTGCCACTGCGGGATGTCAGCACCAGGTGCTCGGCGCCACTTCGAGCGAGCCACCCGGCCACCCGCTGGCCGAGCGCACCGAGGCCTCCGGTCACCAGGATCGTGCCGCGAGGTTGCCAAGACGCTCGGGGCAAGTCGCGACGGCGCAGCCGCCAACCGCGCGCGGCGTCGGGACGCAGAGCGACGAAGTCTTCGTCGTTGGACCGGGTCAGCAGCGCCACCAAGTCGTGCGCGACGCGACCTTCGAACACCGGGGGAACGTCGATGACTCCGCCATGCAGCTCGGGGTGCTCCCGCCACACGGCAGCAGCGAGACCCCAACGTGCTCTCTGGCTCGGTGCGCTCGGCAAATCCGCACCCGTGACGTGGCAGGCCCGCCGAGTCATGACCCAACAGGGAACAGCCAGCCGAGCAGCAGCGAGCCCTTGCAAGGCATGCAACGTGGCGAGCGCGGAGTGCGGCGATCCCGAGTCCGATTCGTCCGCGGTGCCCCAGAGGAGCAGCACTCCTCGCAGCGATTCGGATCGGGCGGTGAATACGCGTGCAAGCGCGGCGGTCACGGCGTCTCGATCCTGCGCATCGACGTCGGCGCCATCACGCAAGACCAGGCATGTGCCTCCATGCGCCTCGATGGCCGCAACGACCTCGGAGCTCCTTGGCTCGGCATCGGCCAACACCAACCACGTCCCCGTCGCATCCGGCTTTTCGTCGCTGCGGGGCAGCACCTTCCACTGCAGGTCGAACGACCAGCCCTCGGATGCGGTGGCGCCGGCTCTTTGCGCTTGGTGCCGCCGCAGCGCCGCCATCAGCTCGGGGAGCGCGCTCTTCGCCGCGTCGGAGAGGCCGACCTCGAGCTCGCCCGTCGGCAAGGTCTCGAGCCAACGGGAGTCTGGCGGCGTGGGTTCTGCATCCTCGAGCCAGTAGCGCTGGCGCTGGAACGCGTACGTCGGCAGAGGCACGAGGGCCTTCTCGACCCCTTCCAACAAGTTCCGCCACGGCACGGAGTAACCGTGCGCGTGCAGCACGCCGAGGCCGCGATGGAGCGTCGACGAGCCCCCTTCGCCGCGCCTGAGCGAGCACAGCGTCACGCCGGCGTCGGCGAGCGCCGTCGCGAGCATCGGGTGGCCGCCTTGCTCCACGAACACCGAAAAACCATCGGCGACGAGCGCGCGAGCACTGCGCTCGAATTGCACGACGTCGCGCAGGTTGCGGCACCAATGCGCTGCATCGAGCTCCGTCCCGTCGAGGCGGCCGCCCGTCACCGACGAGTAAAACGGCACGGTGGCCGCCGACGGGCGAAGCCCTGCCAGCTCGGCTCGGAACCGATCGACGATCCCGTCCATGTGCGCGCTGTGCGCCGCGAAACCCACGTCCACCTGGCGGCAGAAGACGCCCGCCGCCTGCAAAGCTCGCTCGAGCTCCGCAATCGCCTCGGCATCACCCGACACCACGCACGAATCGGCTGCGTTGATCACTGCCACGCAGAGCCGCCCGGCCCAGGGCGTGAGCCGTGCGCTCGTTTCGGCCGCGGGCGCCTGCACGGACAACATCGCGCCGCGCTCGGGCACCGTCATGATCAACCGTCCGCGCAACGCGATCAGGCGTGCACCGTCCTCCAGCGTCAACGCCCCGCCGACCACCGCCGCCGCGACCTCTCCTTGGCTGTGACCGACGACCGCATCCGGCTCGATCCCCAGGCTGCGCCACAGCGCCGCAAGGCCCACCGCCATCGCAAACAGCGCGGGCTGAACCACATCGGCACGCTCGAACGAGGCTAGCCCTTCGGACTCGTCACTCAGGATCGCCCGCACCGACCAACCCGTGTGCGGCTCGAGCGCCGCGTCGCAGGCGTCGATCGTCGATGCAAAGACCGAAGACTCCGCCAGCAACGCTCGGCCCATGCCGGCCCATTGACCGCCTTGTCCGGGAAACACGAACACCAGACCGCCCTGCGGCCGCGCGGTGCCGAGTGTGACCGCAGTGTGCGCGCGGTCTTCTCCGAGGGCTGCGAGCGCTTCGCGCGCTTGCTCGATGCTCTCGAAATGGATCGCAGCGCGCGCGTCGAAATGCGTGCGATGCAGCGCCGCCGTGCGTACGAGCGCGGCGGGATCCGTTTCCGGGTGGTCACCCAGCCACTGCGCCCACCGCTTCGCCTGCGCTCGCAGAGCCGTGGCGTCGCGTCCCGACACGACCAGCGGGAACGAGGGCCGCGCTTCGGACGCGGGTGCCACCGGCGCCACATCCGCGGGCGACTCTTCCAGCACGACGTGGGCGTTGGTGCCGGAGATGCCGAAGCTGCTCACGCCTGCCCGGCGCGGGCGCGCTCGTCGAGGCCACGCCGTCGACTCGCGAACCAACTCGAGGCCGCTCGTGGCCCAATCGATGTGAGGGCTGGGCGTCTCCGCGTGCAGCGTCTTCGGCAGCCGCTCGTGCTCGAGCGCCAGCACCATCTTGATCACGCCCAGCACACCTGCAGCCGCTTGCGTGTGACCCAGGTTGGATTTGGAGGATCCGAGCCACAGCGGGCGCTCCTCGCTGCGCGTCGCACCGAACACCTCTGCCAGGGCTCCCGCCTCGATCGGATCGCCCAGGCTGGTACCCGTGCCGTGCGCTTCCACCGCGT
>CAYVDO010000518.1:0-5043 GCA_964450125.1 uncultured bacterium | reverse complement strand
CGCAGGCCCCGTGCCCTCCATCGGTTCGCTCGTACGAGACGCGTGGAGGGCCGCGTTTCGTCGCGGCCGCAGCGCGACGTTCGTGAATGATGCAGGCTAGCCGCAGTGTGACAACGGGCGTGCGACGCAGCCGGGGCTCGGCTGGCGCGCTCGCGACCGTCGCTCCCGCGCTCGAGGGGCGGTGTTACGCGCCTCCTCGCGCATCCTGGGTGTGGCCCGGGACGGCGAAGAGCGCCGCGATCCCGCGCGTCGCGCCAGCTTCGCGAGTCGTCGGCATCGTGCGATTCTCGCGACGTGGTGGTGGCCTGCGCGGCGTGCGGATGCCGGACTCACGTCCCGGGTGATCCTCGAAAGGATCTCGCGGGGCGACCAGGCTCGATCTGGGGCCCCGTGTCGCGTTCGTGGAAGCTCCCGACGGGTTGGATCGACTCGAGACCAGGCACCAGGGCTCGTGCAACTCCCGGCGGCCGTGACGGCCACCGGTCGAGCGTGCCGCACCAGGTCGTGCTCGGTCGTCTCGCGGCGCGCGTGGAGTTGCTCGCTCTCACCCTCTCCCTGCTCGTGCTGGCGGGATGCGGGCAGCCTCCTCGCAGCCGCGCTGGGGGTGTGACTGCTGCCGACCCACTTCCCTTCAGCGCAGAGTCGCTCGGCGGCCATCGCGAGATGGTCGAGCTCGTCGTCGACGGCGAGCCGGTGCGCGTCGAGTGGGTGCGCATCCCATCGCGCGGCGGCCTGCGCAGGATCGTCTGCATTCACGGCAACCCTTCGCACCTCGAGCACTTCGCGCCACTCGTGCCGTGTCTGTCGCGGCTCGGCGAGGTGGTCCTCTTCGATTTGCCGGGATACGGACGGACGCCTTCCTCGCGGCGTGCTCCATCGCTCGCGTGGCACGCCGACGTCACCGCCGCATTGGCTCGAGCGCTCGGCCCCGGTGGCGAGATCGAGCTCGTCGGCCAGAGCTTCGGCGCGGGTGTGGCGTTGACGGTGATGGCGCGCCACCCAGCGCTCGTGAATTCGGCGGTGCTCCTGGGCTCGATCGGATATCCGGCCCACGCATCGCTTCGCCACGGGGCGCTGCTCGCACGCATCCCGGGCGCCGGTGCCGTGGCACGCAGGGTGGCCCGCTCGCTGCGCTGGGTTCCCGGTGCGCTCGGCCCGTTCGCCGCCCCGAGCTTTCTGCCCGAGCCCTTTCCGCACGGCTTCGTGGACGGCGAGGCAGCGCTCATCGCCGCGCGGCCGTGGATCCTCGCCACGTCGCTCGCTGCCAATCTCGGCGATCCGTGCGGCGAGCTCGCGCGCGAGGCATCCGAGCTGCGCCGCCCGGTGCTGTTCGTCCATGGTCGCGACGACCAACTCGTCCCACTCGCGAACGTGCGCGCACTCCACGACCGCGTGCGGCAAGCTCAGATCGCCAGTCGGCTCGAGGTCGTCGAAGGCGGGCACATGGTGCACTTCACGCAACCGGAACGCGTGTGCCCACTCGTCGAGCGCTGGCTGGGATCGAGCGCTGCTCCGGGATGGAGCAGGCGTGCGCTCGGCCAGCCGGAGGACACCGAGTGGATCGCCCCGAAGCCGGGTGTCGACAGGAGGTAGGATGTGCTCCCCGCTTCGTGGAGGTTCGCCATGACGCTCTGTCCAGTCGCGCTCGCGGTGGGATGCAAGAGATGCCCGATCGTGAAGGTTTGCCCGGCGAAGACGGTGATCGGGAATTTCAAGCCGGACACGAAGGCCAGGCCGCCCAAGAAGCCGAAGTCGTAGTGCCGGCGTGCGACGCTCGATCCCGGACCGCTCACGGCGAGGATGTAGGCATGCGCGTGGCGTCGAGACGGTCTGCCCATCGCAGCTTCGAGGCTGCGTCGCGGTGGATCTCGCAGGTTGCCCGCACGTGGCTCCCCTGGGCGCTGGTCGTCGTGATCGCGTGTGGCTGTGGGAAGTCGCACTGGCTCGGCCAGTACCAGGCTCGGGTCGCGATCGTCGGCGGTGAAGCGGTGCAGGTCGTGACGGCCATCGACCCAACCATCCCCGCCGACGGGCTCGCTGACGGCATGACGGGAACGCCGGTGGAGCTCGCCGGGGAGCACGACGCTCGCATCGTTCGGACCTATGGCGTGCCCAAGGCGGCGGCTGCGAGAACCGCACGACGGAGGACTTGAGCATGGAACGCTTGCACCCGAGTCTGGGACGGCCGTCGTGGGGCCGCCGCCGCGCGATCTACCAGCTCGGCGCGGGTGTGGTCGGCCTGATCGCCGTGTGCTGGGTGCTCATCCTGGTGGGAGTGCTGCCGCCGACGCCCACGGACGTGTACGTGTCGGCGGTCGTACTGCCCGTGCTCTTCTTCCCGTTCTTCGCGTTCTGGGACAATCCCGGTGAGAGCCGCACGCGGCTCGAGAAGCTCTCCGAATTCGGCTTTCTGTGGCTCTTGATCTCGGGCATCACGCAGACCACGTGGGAGCTGCCGTGGTTCTTCGTGGACAGGACCGGTCACCTGAACGGCGTGACGGCCGAGGACCGTTGGGCGTGGCTCTGGTGGGCATACGGTGGCGCCGACACTCGTTACATCACGTCCAATCCGACCATCGCTGGACTCGAGTTCATGGCGGGTTTCTCGGGGCTTCTCGAGCTCTACGGGTGGTACCTCTACCGTTTCGGGACCACGGCGCGGCATCGCATCGCGGGATGCTGGATCGCGCTCTGCGTGTGCGTGGGGCTCACGTACCTGACGGGCTCGTTCTTCGTCTCCGAGTGGCACGTGGGCTGGGTGCACATCGAGCAAGGCGCGATGGGGTTCTGGCTCAAGTTCGTGGGCCTCAATCTGCCCTGGCTCGTCGCGCCGATCTTCTGCATCCCGGCGGCAATCCTCGAGCTCGGCCACCTCTATCGCGCCGAGGGAAGGCGGGCAGCGCTCGCCGAGCAGACCGCGTTCGAGGATACCGATCGGCGCGCGAGGGCCGCGGCCTGATCGCGCCATCCGCGCGATCCACACACCTCCACTCATGCGCGTCTTCGTGACTGGCGGCACCGGCCTCGTCGGTGCGCATACCACCCGTGCGCTGCTCGCGGCCGGGCACGACGTGCGCCTGCTGGCGCGGGAAAGGGAGCGTGCAGAAGGTTATTTTCGTGCGCACGGCCAGGAGGTCGCAGACGTGGTCGAGGCCGACATGCGCGACACGGCTGCGGTTCGCGACGGCCTCGCCGGTTGCGACGCAGTCGTGCACGCAGCGGCGATGGTGAGCGTGGATCCGACGCGCGCGGACGAGCTTCACCAAACGAACCTGGACGGCATCGAGACGGTGGTGGGGACCGCGGCGCGACTCGGCATCGGTCGCATCCTCTACGTTTCGAGCCTCGGCGCCTTCTTTCGGCCCGGCGCGAGCTCGATCGACGAGTCGTCACCGCTCGGCGAATCGAGCGAGGCGTATCTGTGCTCGAAGCAGCACTGCGAGCTCGCGGTCCGCCGCTTTCAGGCCGAGGGCGCACCCATCGTGATCACGTATCCGGGTGGAGTCTTCGCGCCCGACGATCCCAAGCTGAGCGAGGCCAATCGCGCGCTGCGTGCGTTCCTGCGGATCGTGCCGCAGACGACTTCCGGGATGCAGTTCGTGGATGGCCGCGATCTGGCGCTAGCGCACGTTCGGCTTCTCGAGCTGCCGCCGCCCCCCGATCCGACGACGGCGCGCTACATCGTCGGCGGCCACTATCTGCCGTGGGCGGAGATCCACACCCTGCTCGAACGCCTCACCGGCAAGGGGATCTTCGCGCCCTGGTCTCCGGGCTGGCTCTGTCGTGCGCTGGGTGTAGCGATGGATGGAGTGCGCCGCTTTCGACCGATCGAGTTCCCGATGACGCGCGAGTCGATGGCGATCGCGACGCTGTGGCCGCCGGCGAGCTCGGCGCGGGTCGTGGATGCGACAGGAGTTCGGTTTCGGCCGCCCGAAGAGACGCTTCGGGACACGTTGCGTTGGCTCATCGCTGCTGGGCACGTGGTGGCCAGACGTGGCGGCGCGCTCGCCACGGGGATCGCGAGTTGAGCGTCCCGCGATGAACGTTCTGCTGACGGGTGCCTTCGGCAACCTCGGCACGCTGGTGCTCGAGCAGCTTCTGGCCGAGGGGCACGCAGTCACGTGTTTCGACCTCCGGACCCCGGCCAACGAGCGAGTGGCCGAGAGCTACGGTGGAAGTGGGGCGGTGCGCTGGGGCGACATCCGCGACCTCGCCACCGTCGAAGCGGCGGTGGCGGGTCGCGACGCCGTGATCCATCTCGCCGCGATCATCTTCCCGTTTTCCGAGGCGAATCCGGAGCGCGCCCGGCAAGTGAACGTGGACGGCACTGCGAACGTGCTGGGCGCCGTGGAGCGCTCGGCGGCCGAGCCGTTGCTCGTGTTCTCGTCTTCCTTCGCGGTGCTCGGGCACAGGCAGAAGGACCCGCCGCCGCGAACGCTCGCGGACGACGTGGTGGCCACCGATCACTACTCGGCGCACAAGATCGCTTGCGAGCGCATGATCCGGGCGAGTGCTGCGAATTGGGTCATCTTGCGCCTCGCGGGGATGGTGGATGCGCGCATGCGGCAATCCCATCCGGAGCAGATGCGGCTCGCGTTCGCGCTCGCGGCCACCAACCGCATCGAGTACCTGCATCCGAGCGACGCCGCCGTCGCATTCGTGAACGCGCTCGGCACCGTGGAGGCCCACCGCCAAGTGCACATGATCGGCGGAGGCCCGAGCTGCCAGGTGACGCATCTCGAGCTCATGAACGTGGTCCTGGGCGCTTTCGGGCTCACCTTTACCGCCGACGACTTCGGGACCGAAGAGCTGTATGCGGACTGGGCGGACACACGCGAGTCTCAGCGGCTGTTGCGTTATCAGACCCGGTCGCTCGCGGATTTCCGCCGCGAGTGCTTCGATCGCTTCCGCTGGATTCGACCGTTCGTTCGTCCCCTCGCACCGGTCGTGAAGTGGGGGTTGAAGCGTTACACCAGCCCACGACCCATGGGCCTAGAGTGACCTCGGAGGCTCGGTCTCGCGCGTCGTCTAGAGCCCGAAACG
>CAYVDO010000517.1:0-5054 GCA_964450125.1 uncultured bacterium | reverse complement strand
CGTCCACGAGCTCCGTGGCGTGAACGGCGTCGGCATCACAACAGCAAGGTCACGTCATCCAGTGCCGCTTCGTGATCGTCCGAGGCACCACGAATCGACTCTGAAGCCGACCCGCCCGAACCCCGCCACCCCGGTCTCCGTAGCGAGGTCCGGCACCCGATCTGCCGACTACGCCGCGTGCCTTCTCGCTGGCGTTTCGCGAACTTGCGCCGGATCGCCCCCTCCGGGCAGAATCCCCGCTACGTGGGCGACGCCGCCCCAATAGGGTGAACTGGGTAGTTCAGTCGAATTGGAGTGTTCGACCGACACCGAGGCAGCACACTCACACGAGACCTGCAATTCGAGGCACCTCACTCGTCTGTCTCACGTCTCACGAGGAGCTCGCGATGTCACGATGCACGCCAATTACACGAGGTGGTGTATGAGCACTGAAACAACGCGACAGATCATGGAACCGAGCGCAATCCTGTACCGGGAACCCGACAAGCGTTCGGCGGTCATCGCAACGCTTCCCGTGGGGACCAATGTCGTGATTCAAAAGACGCTTTCTGCCCCAACGGGATATTGGCTCGAGGTAGCGGCCGGAGGCGCGACCGGCTTCCTTCGCGGCGACACGCGCTTATCCTCGCAACAAGAGCGCAGCGAAGAGAGCGCGCTATTTGATGCAATTCGGCGCCTCGCATTCACGCCGGTTTCATTCTTGGTCGGTTATCTTTCAATTCGTTTTCTTGACATGTCAGATGCGATCGCTAGCCCGCTGGCTGTGTGCTTCGTACTTACATTCGCTCCGGCGGTAGCGAGGGCGTTCCACATGAGCCTTATCTCGATGACACCTTTTCTGGGTTTTGTGCTCTACCTGACGATGACTCAGGGATTCAATGGGAAAGTCTTTACGCCTGACGGCGCAGTATTGCTACTTCTCGTTACGGCGGGCGTGTCCCTATTCGTGTACGATTGTCTCGCTCCTGACCTTCTTTCTTTGTTTCGGAAAGACCTTAACGCAACCGATCGACGACGCCTGATGCCCCGAAGCTTTGCGCTATTCACCGTGGCAGCGATCGGCATCTATGCTAACAGAGAGCGCGTGAACGACAACGGAATCTCAGTCATGGTCATAAGTGGGCTTGCCATCGCTGCGCTAACTGCGCCAGACCACTCAACGAAGCGAGAGTAGTTTTCTTAGTCCACGCAGATTCGAGTGCATCACGGTCGAACGATTGGCTGAAGCTGACGGCACCCGTGGTAGCGCTTATCTGGAACTCGTGGTATTTCGGGGCCGCAGCTTAGCCAAGGGTACGATCAAAGCGAGGCGAACCACTCTGCGCGTTCTAACCTAGTCGCCCTCGGGCGTGAGCGATTTGCCGGGCATGGCGGAAATCAGGGCGGCCGAGTGCATCGACAAACGCAGGTTGTTTTCGCGTTCGTGGATCCCGTGCGCACGGGATCAGACCACTCGATCACCTGAAGGGGGATCTTCAATGCTCGTCCGTGTACGCAACGGATCCTCAACTCGGCTGTTCGTCTCAGTCGTCGTCGGAGGTGTGCTCCTGCACGCGGGGATGGCGGTTGCTGCTGCCGAACAAACGGATGCTCATACACTCGCGCAGATTCGACAAGATGGGGTTATCGTCGCCGTCTACGGCATCCGAGTCCGCCAGGGCTCATTCCCACTGTTCAACAGCAAAGGGGAGGTGACAACTCCGGTCGCGCAGCACTACTGGATAGGAAGGCCTGGAGTCACATACCACTTTCTTCTCGCTCCAGATGCTGAGCCCTGCACATTTTCGTTGCTCGTGGGGGTGAGGGGCGATCTGAGCACAGACGGCGGAGGAAAGATCCGCCACGGCCTCGAAGTGGACCCGACAGGCAAAATCGATCCGGAGAAGGGAATCGTGGAGGTGAGCGCTCCCGACCCATCCGCGGACGGTATAGCGCCCGAGGCAGCCCAGCGCGTGCCCCGGAAGGTCGTGAAGACCGAAGCTGGTAGCGATGTCCTGGTTCGAACTGAACAAGGAGATGAAGTGGTCATCACTCGTCTGAAGCCACCAAGTAAAGGCGAGTACAGTTGCGCTCGAACCCGGTTCGGCAACTGGCGAGGGGCCACAGCACCGCCAACCAGTCCACCCTGAAGGCATCGTTGACGCAGTCGCGACGAGAGCAGCGACGGCTCCGGAAACCAGTGCTCTCGCCCTGATCCGAGCCTGCCATCGCGGTCTGGATAGGAGCCACAAAGACCGAGCGACCGCCTCCATTGATCAACCTCAGCGGAATCGCCCCCCTTGCGGCTCAAACCGACCTGCGGCAAGAATCCTCGCTACGACGGAGCATGTGGGCTATCCCGTCTGCATAGTTCCGCGGATCCGGTAGTTCGCGCATCGAGGACTGCGTCGGTTGATGAAATGAGGAACCGAGAGCCGAAAGCCTTCGGCGGCGTGACTGGCGACCTCGCAGAGGCCGTCAGCAGCCCGAGCGTTGCTACTCTCGTGCTCGAACGAGGTGCTGCAACGGCCGGGCGTCGCGTCGGGCCGTTCGTTTCACGGGGTGGTCCGCAGACCCGCCGTTGAGCGCCGCGTCCACGTTGTGCGAGGTCTGATTCCGGTCCGGAGATACACCGATGGGCATGAAGAGCGCAGGTTTCGTTGTCGCTGCTGCGGAGTATCCGAAGCTCCAGGCTGCTTGCCCAGGCGAGTTTCCTTTCACGTTCGAAGAGTTCATGCAGCGCGTGGCGGAAGGCGTCAAGATGGCCGCGGATCAAGGCGTAACGATCGAGCCGATCGAGGTGAGGGTCGATGAGTTCCTGGCGTGGTGCAAGAAGCAGACTCGCAAACCTAACAACGCCGCGCGCGCGGAATACGTCGCGCGGCTACTCGCGAAACGATCGATGAACTGAATCTCGGCACAGGTACCGGCCAAGGAGTACTTGATGGAGACCGTAGATCTCGAAGACTTCGTGCGCGAGGCGCTGGTTGCACTCGCCCGCGGCGTCGCAGGAGCGGAGGCCAGCTTCGGGACACGGGTGCCTGCGTCAACCCGCCCGCTCGGCAGGGTCCTCGAACCGAAGCGGACTGGATCGACCTAGCCGACCTCCTGGTCCCAGTTCAATCGGTCAAGTTCGACGTCGCAGTCACCGCTCTGGCGGGAAAGGAGACGGGTGGCAAGGTTTGCGTCGGCGTCCTTGCAGGGGTCTTGAACCTCGGCGCCGAAGGCCACTCGAAGGCTCAGAACACCACAGTTACTCGAATCCAGTTCGATGTCCGACTTGCCTTGCCGCCCGGTACTGGCTCGAAGCCGATGCAGCTTCGAAAATCAAGCTAAGGAGCACTTGAAGCCTCGTGAGCGCGTGGCGGTCGAACCATCCGCTGAAGCTGACGGCACGCGGGGTGCGCGGTACATGATGGCGCTGTGGTCCGGGGCCGCTGCTGATCTCTGGGTTGGGAGAACCAGAGGGCTCACGTGGTGGCCTTCGCGCCCCGCAGAAGGTCCCAGAGCCCACGTGGATTGACGATCAGGATGGGCGAGCGTTTGGCCACCCTCAGGACATCCGTGTCGCCAGTGACGAGGACGTCGGCACCGCCAGCGACCGCAGCCGCGACGATCCACTCGTCGTCGGGGTCGGCGATTCCGAGTCCGAGATGTTTCTTCGTCGTGGGAACGACTTCGTGTTCGCGAAGCATGTCCTCGATCTCGTCGAGCGACTTCTTCGGGAGCTTGATCTTGAGGCGGAGCTTTGCTCGAAGCGCTTCGATGACGACTTCACCCACGATCAGCTCGTGCTCGAGCAGCACGTGCGAGAATAGGTCTGCGCACAGTCCGCGAGTCGCGAATGCAGCGAAGAGCACGTTGGTGTCGAAGAAGACCTTCACGAGACGTCGCGAAAAACGTCCTCGTCGGTGAGCAACCCTTGGGCCTCCGCGAGCGGAAGCGCACGCTTCCGCAGGCGCTCGAATCGAAGTAGCGCGAGCTGTCGTCGCAGTGCGTCTCGAGCGAGATCGCTGCGCGTGCGCCCCGTACGGGCGCACGCGCGGTCGAGCTCGCGCTCGAGATGGTCATCCAGGCGAATGGTGATGGTAGAGGACTTCATGTAAGACATCGTAATACAGCGCGCGATTCACGCAAATCGCCCGCCCGGCGAGGGATTGCGGCTGACGACGCGCCGCGGTCACGCCAGCTCGCGTCGGTGCACGCGCAACCCGGCGCGATCGTTCACCGCGTGAGCAGCGTCGCGACGTCGACGGCGATTCCGCCCACGGCGGAGGTCAGGTAGACGCGCTTGCCGTCGAGGCTGGGCTCGATGGAGCGGATGCGGCGGCCGACCTGCACGCGGCCTCGCACGCTGAGCGAGTCCGGATCGACGGCGAGCAGCTCGCCGGTGACGTAGTTGCCGATCCACACGACGCCGCTGCGCGCATCCCAGGTGAGGTCGCGCAGACCGCGTCCGAGGATCGCTTCCGCTTCGAGTGTGCCGGTGGCGCCGTCCACACGATAGAGGCGACCGGTTTCGAGGTAGGTCACGAACGCTTTGCCGCGCTCGACGTCGGCGGTGACGCGGTGGAAATGCGGTCCGAGGGGAAACGGCGGGGCGAATCCGCGGCGTAGGTCGACGCGCGCCAGTTCCTTGCCGGTGGCCATCTCGTAGACGTCGAGCCAGCCGCAGCTCGGCAGATACACGCGGCCCAACTGCTCGTCCGCGAAGAGCCCATTGGGCACGCACTCGCGAAGCTCCAGATCCACGCGACCGGTCGCCAGATCGATGCGGCGGAACTGGCCGTTGGTGTCGTCGGTGGCGTAGAGCCGCTTCGCGTCGGGCGAGAGCTGGAGCATCGTCGGCCCGCCGATCCGCACCTCCGGGACGGGTGTCAGCACGCGCAACGTCGCCAGATCGATCCGATCGATCTGGCCGCCGCTGTAATTCCCGACGTACCCGAGGCCGCGCGCGCAGTCGGGCGCGAGGTTGTAGCCGGTGTGGATCGCAATGCGCTCGCGCACTTCACCGCTCTCGAGCCGAACGATGCCGTTCGAAATCTCGCGGGAGCCATAGAGAACGCGCCCGGGGT
>CAYVDO010000516.1:0-5055 GCA_964450125.1 uncultured bacterium | reverse complement strand
CCCGTCCGGGGGGGGGCGCGGGGGGGGGGGGGGGTTTCACCCCCCCCCCGCGGAAACTACCGCGCCGTCCGCGCTCCCAGCGCGGGTGTACCTCGCAGCACGCGATCGGTGAGCTCGGTAGTCGCGCCTTCCGTCTCTTCCAGCCCGAACGCGATCCGGCTGGCTCGGATCGCCTCCTTGATGGCGATGAGCGCACTGGTGGCCGTGAATCCGGCGAAGGCGAGCGTGTAGGGCAAGAGCAGCAGGATGCTCGCTTGTCGCTGGTCCGCGGTCGGCGGATTTCCAGCGATCAATCCGGCGAGGCCTTCGTAAGCGTAGAGATAGATCAGCAGACACGCGCACGCACCGAGGAACACCGGCCAGATGTTGAGCGCGCTCGCCTTGAGCGTGTGGCCCAACTCTTCGAAGCCGCGCGCCGGAAAGTAGAAGTTCTCGATGCGCTCGCGCGAGGCGTAGATGATGAACGCGGTGAAGACGCTGGCTGCGAGCGGAAAGCCGCAGTAGATGGTCTTGTGAGCTGAGACGATGCCGACCAGACCGAGGCTCGGGTTGAGGCCAGCGAGGGCGATGAATCCGAGGGCCAACCAGCCAGCGAGCCCGCCGAAGTACGTGGCCAAGCTGGTGAGATCCTGACCTGCCCGCATTTGTCCTCCTCGCGCGTTGCACCTCGAGCTGCGTGGTCGATGCTACGGCCGCAGATTTTTCGATGTCAAGGAAAAACGGCCGTGAAAACGAGCGAATGCGCGCGGCATTCGTGCCCGAGCAGGGTCCGGACGAGGGGCTGTGGCTCGCGGTGCGTCGACGAGCGTCGCGATTCGACTCGGGGTGGAACCCGTCAGCCGCCGCGCTTGCGGCGTGGTGAGGAGGGCTCGAGCCGAGCGGCGAGGTCCCAACGGTCGGATCCCGTTGCCTCAGGTTCGTCCCCGTCGCGTCGCGCTGGCTTCACGTTGTTGCTCGCGGCGCGCGCGATGATCGCCGTGCCCACCTGGTCCACGAGCGCCAGCGCTTGCGCGTCCTGGGCATCGTGCTCGAGCAAGAGCGTCAGATCCTCGAGGGCGCGGTCGTAGTCGCCGGCGGTGAGTCGCGACCGCGCGCGCTGCTTGAGCGCCTCGAAGACCGCACGGCGCCGTTGTTCGAGCGCGGCCACGAGGCCCCGGGCGCTCGCGCCCAAGCGGTCGGCGCGCGCTTCGAGCTGCGCCAGGATCTCCAGGGCGCCGCGGTGCTCGGCCCGCCGCAGCAGGTCTTCGCTCTGGCGGATCAGCGCCACGACTTCGGCCTTGTGCTCGTCCTGCTCTGCTTCGGAGTCACGAGTGGGCTCGGCGCGCGATGCGCTGGCCACCGCACGCGCGGGCGTCGAGACGACGACCGCGGCGGCGCTTTCCGGGGCACCGGCGCCGATCGCGCGCCGCGTGAGCGCGCGCACCTCGCTGAGCAAGAGCTCGAATCCGCGATGGTGGGGATGAAGCTCGAGCGCGTGCTCGGCGCGCTCGGCCGCGCCGGCGAGATCGCCGTCGTCGCGCGCCGCCACCGCGTCGTCGTAGAGCCGTTCCACCAGCTCGTCGAGCTTCGCCTTGGCGCGATCGTAGAGGTCGCGGGCACGCGTGTGCTCGGGGTCGTGCTCCAGCGCCTTGCGCGCCCACCGCAGGCACTCGGTGAGATCGTCCTGCTCGAAGAAGCGGGACGCCAGCTCCAGCGCCTTGTCGATCTCCTCGCGGCGACGTTGGCGCGCCAGGCGCTGCTTGAGATTCTGGCGTTCCGCACGCTCGAGAGGTGTGAGCTCCGGCTGTGACTCGCGACCCGGCGGTTCGGTCGCGCCGCCAGCGCGGTCCTGGCTGGAAGTGTCGATGATGCCGGCGGTGACCGAAACCAACGCGTCTTCGACGTCACGCCCCTCGGTGGCGACGGTTGCGAACGACGGCACGGCGTAGCGATTGAGCGCGTCGTCGAGCTCGGCGATCGGCAGCGCGTCGTCGAGGTCGCGCTTGTTGTACTGGTGGACGTGCGGGATGGAGGCGAGGCGGCGACGAGTCACGCCGAGAGCCTGCTCGACGAGTTGGAGGCTGCGCAGGTTGGCGCCGAATGCGGTCGGCGAGGAATCGGCGACCAACACCAACCCGTGCACGCCTTCCAGCACCTCGACGAAGATCTGCGGGTCCGTGACGGGGCCGCTGACGGTCGCCAGGCTCACCCGCGCCACCGACGAGCGAATGCGAACGTCGAACGACAGCTCCAGGATCTGATCCCGTCCCCGCGCCCGCTGGCGCAGCTCGCCTTTGCGCAGCGGGTTGATGTTCGCGTACACGTAACGAAGGCTGGTCGCTTTTCCTGCGCCCGGTGGCCCGAAATAGACCACCCGGCAACGGGTGATCGGGGCGCGCGAGATCAGAAACGACACGTCGCGTCCCCTTCACGGGTTGCGGCTACGTGCGGCGACCCACTCGTCGAGCAATGCCTTGGTGAAGAGCCAACCGCTGGCCGGGTCCAGGCGGGTGCAAGGAATGGCGCGGTCGTTGGCGAGCGATTCGAGGGTTGCCGGGGAAACCTGCAGGTAGCGCGCGGCCTCCTCCAAGCTCATGACGGCGGGGGCCTTGAGGCCCTCGATGACCGTCTTGAGGTCGCGTCTGTCCTCGGTCTGCGCCTGCCGAAGCTCGGTGGCGAGGACGTCGATGCGTGCGACGGTTTCTGCGAGCAGGTCGGCGAGGGTGCGCTCGCCGCCCGCCGGGGATGCGCCGCGAGGGGCCGGCGAGCTGGCCTCGCGGCTCGGCGCCGTGGCGCCGCCGGGATGCGTCGGAGCTGCGGACGTGGGAACGCGGGTAGCGGGGCTCGTTGCGCGGGGCAGCTCCCGGGCCTGCGGCGCGTTCGCAGGCACCGGCGTGATGGTAGGAGCGAGCGGTCGGGCGGGCGCGTTCGGCACGCCGAGCCCGAGATCGAAGCTCGCCAACGGGTCCGATGCCTCGCCACCCTTGCCGCGATAGATGTTGTATTTGCGATCGAGATCGGCGAGCGCGGCGCGCATCACCGTCTGCAGCGTCTCGACCACGCCGATGCCCTCGGTGGCGATGGCCTCGAAGATCGGCACGTGCCGATCGTTGAGCGCCGAGTCCATCGCCGCGATGGATTGCGCATCGGGCAGGTCGCGCTTGTTGAGCTGCAGCACCAGCGGAATGGTCTCGTAGTCGAGCCCGTTCTCGTTCAGGTTCTGCTTGAGGTTGTCGAGGCTCTCGCGATTGCGTTCGGCCGCGTCGCGCGCGCTGTCCGCGACCAGCACCACGCCGTCGGCGTCGCGCAGCACCATCTTACGGGTCTTGTTGTAGAAGATCTGCCCCGGCACGGTGAAGAGCTGGAACCGCAGGTTGAAGCCGGCGATCGTGCCGGCGCTCACCGGGAGCAAGTCGAAGAACAGCGTGCGGTCGCCGCCGGTGGCCAGGCTCAAGAGCTCGCCGACCTTGCCGAAGGCGCGCCGCGAATGGATGAACTGAAGATTGCTGGTTTTTCCGGAGAGCCCAGGTCCGTAGTAGACGAGCTTTGCGGTGATCTCCCGGGTCGCGTACCGGATCAGTGCCATCGGTCAACCTCGGGATCGCGAGCACCCTCCACCCCGGGAGTCCGCGAAATTTTTCAAAAAATCATAGCGGTGAGCGTCGAGCATGGTCAAATGCAGAATGCGATTCCGGGGCGAAAGCGGTGCGCCTACGCGCAGGGCGTCGCCGTGCCGTCGCGCGGTGCGATTCCTTGACAGCTCAGGCGACGCGCCTCTACGTTCCGCCGGCTTTCTTTCCCATCGCACCGCCGGAATCTGTCGGCGGAGAGGCTCGTGCTCATGTTCCGGAAGCTCCTGGTGGCCAATCGCGGCGAGATCGCGTGCCGTGTCATCCGATCCGCGCGGAAGCTCGGGATCGAGACGGTGGCGCTCTACTCCGACGCCGACGAGCGGGCGCTGCATCGCTACTTCGCGGACGAAGCCCATCGCGTCGGAGAAGCGCCGTCGCTCAAGAGCTATCTGAACGTCGAAGCGATCCTGAAGATCGCCCAGGCGAGCGGCGCCGAGGCGATTCATCCCGGCTACGGGTTCCTGTCGGAGAACGCAGATTTCGCGCGGCGTGTACGGGATTCGGGCTTGGTGTGGGTGGGGCCGTCGCCCGAGGTCATCACGCTCATGGGCGACAAGGTTCGGGCGCGGGAGACGATGTCGGCCGCCGGTGTGCCGGTGGTGCCCGGCACGCTGGCGCCGGTCGAGCCCGAGCGCGCTCTCGACGAAGCCGAGCGCATCGGCTTCCCGGTGCTCATCAAGGCGGTGGGCGGTGGTGGTGGCATCGGCATGCAGGTCGCCGAAGGTCCCGAGCAGCTCGTGAAGCTGGTCGAATCGGCCAGCGAGCGAGCGCGTCGCGCATTCGGCAACGGCGCCGTGTACCTGGAGCGCTACCTGGAACGGCCGCGCCACGTCGAGGTGCAGGTGTTCGGCGAGCTCGACGGCACCGCGCACCACATCTTCGAACGCGAGTGCTCGGTGCAGCGCCGCCACCAGAAGGTGATCGAGGAGACGCCCTCGCCGCTTTTCCTCGACGGCAAGAGTCCCGAGGTTCGGCGTGCGCTCCACGAGGCGGCGCGGGAAGCGGCCCGCGCCGTCGGCTACGTGAACGCTGGCACCGTGGAGTTCCTGGTGGACCGCGACATGAGCTTCTACTTCCTGGAGATGAATACCCGTTTGCAGGTGGAGCACCCGGTCACCGAGCTCACGACCGGGCTCGATCTGGTGGAGATGCAGCTTCGCGTCGCGGCGGGGCAGCACTCCGGGCTCGACGGCGACGCACTCGCCCAGCGCGGGTCGGCGATCGAGTGCCGCATCTACGCCGAGGATCCCGACAAGAAATTCATGCCTTCTCCGGGGCTCATCGAGACGCTGGCCTTTCCCGAGGGAGACGGCGTGCGCGTGGATTCGGGTGTGCAGGGTGGCTACACGGTGTCGCCCTTCTACGATCCGATGGTGGCCAAGGTCTCGGCGTGGGGAGAGACTCGCGCCGCGGCGATCGAGCGCATGCGCGGCGCGCTCGAGGC
>CAYVDO010000515.1:0-5062 GCA_964450125.1 uncultured bacterium | reverse complement strand
AGCGGGTTGGCTCTTCCGGCTCAATCTGCTGGTGCATCCGCTACTCGGGACGCTCGCGTGCGTTGCGCTGCTGCGCGCGTTGCAGGCCCTGCTCATGCCCGGCGCCGTGCGCTCACCGCTGGCGTTGGGTGCCGGCACCGCGATCTTGTTCGCGCTCGCACCCGTACGGACCTGGCTACTCGACTGGCTCGCGGTGGAGCACGCGGCATGGGTGAATTCGCGCGTGCTGGTGCCCGTCGCCGTCGCGGGAGCGGCATTGGTGCTGCGTGGTCTGCCGCCCATGACGAGCCCCGTTCGCTCGGGTGCGCTGCGGCTCGTTGCCGTCGGAGCGGCGCTGGGCTGGTTCGCCGTCGCGGCGTTGGGCCTCGTGATGCTCGTGCCCGCGACGCGGCGCCACGATCTCCACCTGCCGCAAGGTGAGGGACTCTCGGCCGTCCTGATCGCGTTCGCTGGCTGGCTCTTCGTCGGAGGGGGAGCGCTGGTGGTGACCGGTGTGGTGACGCACCTCACGCTCCGCGAGCTCGTGAGCCGCCTCTACCGGCTCGTGGGGAAGCTCTTGCACGACGGTTCGCGATTGCCACGATCGCTCTGGCTCGGGATCGCACTCCTGGCGGCTCTCTGGCCCATCCGGAAGATCGTCATGGCGCGCACGGCCCTGCCGCGGGACGCCGTCGATGGCAGGCTCGGCGTGCCGACGGTGGTGGTTGCGACGATCCTGATCGTGCGAGGGCTCGTTCCGATCGTCCGCGCCCTGGCCACCCGTGAGCGCGTGCCTGCGGTGGCGCGTGGCCCGCGGGTGCGGATTCCCCGCTTCGATCGTGTGGCGAGGCGCGTGCTCGGCGTCTTGGTGGGCAGTCGGGCGTTGGCGCCGCTCGTGTTGCTCGGTGCCGTGGCGTGGGCCGTAGTGTTGCGACCCAGCGACACGCACGCCCGGCGCTTGTTGCTGCTCCACGAGCAATGGGGCGTAGTCGCTCTGCTCATGTCCGGATTCGTGGTGGTCGGCGGGACCGCCGGCGGTGCAAGGCGTCGCCCGTGGGCCGCGCTCAGCCTGCTGGGATTCGGGTATGCCGGCGTGGTGCTCGGTGAACCGTGGTGGAGGTCGTGGGCTGGACCCGGAAGCGTGGAGGCGCTGACGAGCGTCGCTGCACGGGAGGATGTCGGCGGCGGCGATGACGTTCTCGGGGAGGCCGCGGCGTCGGGATGGCTGGGTCTTTCGGTGAGCTGCGGTGGCGAGCGGGGCTGCCACGGCGAGATCGTCGCCGAATCGCGTCGCTCGTTGCACGGCGCGGGAGCGCGGCGGCTCTGGGCGCTGCCCGTGGGCGCCACGCTCGCGGCCTCGACGGGTTGTGCCGCATGCCACTCACCGAGCGCGCCTTCCCTCGCCGCCGGCCGCGTCGAGACGGGCAGCGCCGCGCGCGAGGCCATCGACTGCGTGCTCTGCCATCGCACCACGGACGCCGCCGTCGATCCGCCGTGGGAGTCCCGCTACACCGTGGGCTTGGTGGGCGGGTTGCTGGCGCCGTTTCGCGATGCCGCCCGCGCGGGACGCCCGCTCGAGGGCTTCGGCCGCTACGCGATCGGTCTGGAAGGCGCGGCCCACGGCCGCGCGTTCTCGCCGGCGGTGGTGTCCGAGGACCGATTCTGCCAGAGCTGCCATCACCTGCAGCTACGGGTGCTGGTGGCGGGGATTCGGTGTGTGGACTGCCACATGCCCGAGGCGCAGACGCTGGGTGGTGTGGGGGCGCATCGCAGCCATCTGTTCCCGGGAGCCAACGTCGCGGCGGCGGTGCAGTTGGGTGACGAGGGGTTGGCCTCGGTGCAGTCGTCGTGGACGCGGGGGGCGTGCGTGGCGAGCGTGCCGCGGGTGAGGGATGTGCCGGGCGAGGTGGAAACGGTGGTGCCTGCCGCAGCGCTGGGTGAGCCTTGCTTGGGGATGACGGTGGCGCTGACGGGCTCGGCGCAAGATCGGTTGCGTCTCACGGTGACGACCTCGAACGGCTGGATGACGCATCCGTTTCCGGCGGGCTCGTTCGATCGGCTGGAGGTGTGGCTGGAGGTTCGCGTGCAGGACGAGCAGGGGCGGCTGGTGTACGCGAGCGGGATTCGTGACGGGGAGGATGGGCTGGACTCGGCGGCGCATCGGCTGGGTTTGCCGGGCGGGGTGGCGGTGGAATCGGCGGCTGCGGTCCGCGCGGGAGGCGAGTCCGATCGGTTGTGGCACGGCACGACGTCGGCGGGGGCGACGGTGATCTTGCCGGGGGATTCCCGCAGCGACGAGTTCGAGTGGGCGGATTCGCGGGGCGCGAATGCGGGTCGAGTGTGGGTGTCGGCGCGGTGGCTCTATCGCAAGACGGATGGGGCGCGGTGGTCGAGCGAGGGTGGTCGCGGCGCGGTGCCCGTGCTGGTGGTGGGCGAGCGCACGGAGTGGCTCGCGCCCACGCCTGCACCCGGCGGGGAGACGTGAGTCTGCGGCGCCGTTGCCCCGCGGCGTGCGCTCGCTGTGGCCGGGCTTTCCCGCGATGTGGGATTCTCTCGGGCTCGCGCGCGTACCTCGTGCCGCCCGGCGGCCATGCCGATCGAGAAGGACATCGCATCGCAGCCATCCCACGCCGGCACGCGCACGCCGTCGGCGGCCGCCGAGCCGCATCGCGCCGACCGGATCGCTCTGTGGGTGGCGCTCGCGGCGATTTCCGGGCTCGTCCATTTCCGACTGCAGGCGGGATGGGCGTTTCGGCTCAATCTGCTGGTCCATCCAGCACTGGGACTGGCTGCGTTCGTGTGGGCGATGCGGCCGTTCTTGCGACCGGGCGGCGGCGCCTCATCGCGGTCTCGCGCCGAGGCGTGGCTCGCGGTGCTGATTCTGGTGGCGGTGGCACCGCTGCGTACCGGATTGATCGATCGGGTCGCCCTCGAGCACGCCGACTGGGTCGACAACCGAGTCGTGGTGCCGGTGGTGGTGGTGGGTGCCGCCCTCGCCTTGCGCGGACTCCCCACGCTCTTGGGAGGCGCGCCGTCGTGGCTGGCGAAGGGTGCGGCGCTGGCGGCGTTGCTGGCGTGGATGATCGCGATCGGGTTGGGGCTCGCGATGCTCGTGCCCACTCCCGGCAGGCACGACCTGGTGCCTCCGAGCGGTGGGACGCTCGCTGGGTTGATCGCGGGGTACGGCGGGTGGTTGATCGTCACGGTTCTGGTGACGGGTCTCGCGCTCCTCGAGATCGTGCGCAGGCTCGGTGCCACGGCGTCGCGGTTTCCGCTCTCGCTTTGGCTCGGGTTTGCGATCCTTTGCGCGCTGGTGCCGCTACGCCGCGAGATCGCAGCGCGGACGGGTTTGCCGAGCGACGCAGTGGATGGACGGGTGAGCTTGCCAGCGGTGGTGGTGGCGTCGCTGCTGATCGTGCGCGGGGTGTGGCGCCGCGATCGCAGCGCGAGGGATCGGAAGCGTGCCTTGGGTGCGGGATTGGTTCTGTTGCCGGCGCTGGTGTTGGTCAGCCTGACGTGGGTGGTGCTGCTGCGTCCGGGCAGCGTGCACGATCGACGGCTCTACAACATCCACACGCTGTGGGCGGCGGTTGCGGTGGTCTCGAGCGCGTTCGCGCTCTGGATCGCCTTCGGTGAGCGGCTCGGGCGGATTCGGTGCCGGGTCGCGGGCGTCGCGGCTGCCGGATATGCGGTGCTGGCGTTCGCCGGGGAGTGGTCCTTCCCCGACACGGCGCCCGGCGTGGTGAAGGTGTCGACGAGCGTGACGGCGACGACGCTCGGCACGGGCGCCATCGCGCTCGGGGAGGCCGCGGCGTCGGGATGGCTGGGTCTTTCGGTGAGCTGCGGTGGCGAGCGGGGCTGCCACGGCGAGATCGTCGCCGAATCGCGTCGCTCGTTGCACGGCGCGGGAGCGCGGCGGCTCTGGGCGCTGCCCGTGGGCGCCACGCTCGCGGCCTCGACGGGTTGTGCCGCATGCCACTCACCGAGCGCGCCTTCCCTCGCCGCCGGCCGCGTCGAGACGGGCAGCGCCGCGCGCGAGGCCATCGACTGCGTGCTCTGCCATCGCACCACGGACGCCGCCGTCGATCCGCCGTGGGAGTCCCGCTACACCGTGGGCTTGGTGGGCGGGTTGCTGGCGCCGTTTCGCGATGCCGCCCGCGCGGGACGCCCGCTCGAGGGCTTCGGCCGCTACGCGATCGGTCTGGAAGGCGCGGCCCACGGCCGCGCGTTCTCGCCGGCGGTGGTGTCCGAGGACCGATTCTGCCAGAGCTGCCATCACCTGCAGCTACGGGTGCTGGTGGCGGGGATTCGGTGTGTGGACTGCCACATGCCCGAGGCGCAGACGCTGGGTGGTGTGGGGGCGCATCGCAGCCATCTGTTCCCGGGAGCCAACGTCGCGGCGGCGGTGCAGTTGGGTGACGAGGGGTTGGCCTCGGTGCAGTCGTCGTGGACGCGGGGGGCGTGCGTGGCGAGCGTGCCGCGGGTGAGGGATGTGCCGGGCGAGGTGGAAACGGTGGTGCCTGCCGCAGCGCTGGGTGAGCCTTGCTTGGGGATGACGGTGGCGCTGACGGGCTCGGCGCAAGATCGGTTGCGTCTCACGGTGACGACCTCGAACGGCTGGATGACGCATCCGTTTCCGGCGGGCTCGTTCGATCGGCTGGAGGTGTGGCTGGAGGTTCGCGTGCAGGACGAGCAGGGGCGGCTGGTGTACGCGAGCGGGATTCGTGACGGGGAGGATGGGCTGGACTCGGCGGCGCATCGGCTGGGTTTGCCGGGCGGGGTGGCGGTGGAATCGGCGGCTGCGGTCCGCGCGGGAGGCGAGTCCGATCGGTTGTGGCACGGCACGACGTCGGCGGGGGCGACGGTGATCTTGCCGGGGGATTCCCGCAGCGACGAGTTCGAGTGGGCGGATTCGCGGGGCGCGAATGCGGGTCGAGTGTGGGTGTCGGCGCGGTGGCTCTATCGCAAGACGGATGGGGCGCGGTGGTCGAGCGAGGGTGGTCGCGGCGCGGTGCCCGTGCTGGTGGTGGGCGAGCGCACGGAGTGGCTCGCGCCCACGCCTGCACCCGGCGGGGAGACGTGA
>CAYVDO010000514.1:0-5086 GCA_964450125.1 uncultured bacterium | reverse complement strand
GCTGCCGGCGCCGATCGTCCTCGGCGTTCACGGCGGGTCGGGGCTCGAGCGCGGCCACCGTCAGTCCACCCTTCCCGTCCGGGTGATGGCACGACAGACAGAACTCGTTTCGGGACGAATCCGGCCGCGGCGCGCCGAAGCGCAGGGGGCCTTCGGGGAAGTTGATCGCCTCGCGCAGCGAAGTGGTGCCCGGTGGGACGTGGTGGCGCGCGCGGAAGTCGCGCCGGTAGTCGTGGAGGCACGCGTAACGCGGCGCGGGATCGGACGCGGCGTCGCCCGCCGCGGCGCGGATGCGCTCGTGTGCTTCGGCGGGATAGAGCGCGGCGTGTGCCGCCCACTCGGCGTTGCCGTGCACGCGCACCAGCGTTCCCGAGGCGTGGTTGCAGGCCACCTCCGGGTTCACGGGCTGGGCGAACACCTTGAATTCGTCGATCCAGCCGCGGAAGCCGCCCGCCGCGTCCACGCCGAGCGCGTTGCCGACCACGAGATCGCCGGGCACGAGCTCGAAGAGCGGCGCGCCGGCCTCGACGACGGCGAGCGGGAATCCGTCGTGGAAGACCTCGATTTGCGTCAGCCCCGCGCGAACGTTGAAGCCGAGATGGGTCCAGCCACCTTCGAGCAGCTTGGGCAACTCGAGCGCCGCGACCTCGGATTCGTCCTGGGTGAACACCAGCTCGGAGTCGCCCCGCACCTCGATGGCGCTGCCGTCGGGGAACGTGAGCACGCGTGCGGCCTTGCCGTCGAGACCGCGTGGGTCGAGGAAGATCCCGACGTACCAATCCGCGCCGCGGACGTCGCGAGGCTGGGGAAGGATCGGGTAGCGGATCCGGTTCGCACCGTCGAGCCAGAAGCCCTTGCCGTGCACGCCTCCCATGGCGACCGGCTCGATCCGGCCGGTGTAGGCGGGAACGTCCCCGTAGGCGGGGACCAGCCAGCGCTCGGGCAGCGTGGTGGCCGCGTTCTGCACGTGGATGTCGGCGGCGAAGAACGAGCCGAAGAGCGCGTGCTCGAGACCGTTCCAGTAGCGCACCAGCGCGTAGTACTGCGGCGGAGTGACGAACTGGAACGTGGTGGTGATCGAACCCTGCATGCTCGAGACGATGAAGGCGTCCGGGTTCAGGTAGTCGTCGAACACCACCTCGTCGGTCGCCACACCCGTGCTCATCAACCACACCACGTCGCGCGGCGTGCCGGGCACCAGGACTGGGTGCGCGTTGAGCACGTTTTGGATCGAGTCGAGGATGTTGGCGTTGGCGGTGAAGCCCACGGGCAGCACACGGTCACCCGAGAGCCGACCGGCACCGACGCGCACCTCGGAAGGTCCCACCCCCGCGCTTTCGTAGAGCGTCACGTAACGGTGGCCGGCGGGATCGACCGGCAGCGCCCAGTCGTTGGGATTGATCAGCGAATCGAGGTGCACGAGCTTCCCGTGGGTCCACAGCCCCGCGACCATGTAGCCGCGGGTCCAGCCCGACGACTCGCCCAGCTCCTCACAGCCGTCGACCACGCAGCGGCGTGGATAGGCATCCGCTGGGGTGTCGGTGAGGCGATCGGGGACACCGCCCAGGAACAGGTTGGCGCCCTCGCGGTCCACCCACGGGTACGTGCCGCCCACCTCGTAGCCGTCGGGGATCGGATTTCCCTCGCCGTCTCGCAGGGGGTACGCGGCGAGCCCGTAACGACCCACCATGTGTGGATCGAAGGGCGCGTGCGAGATGGGGTGGAACGTGGTCCAGCCGCGGACGTCACACGGGGCGCTGTCCTCGGGGAGCACCGCGTAGAGCATGTCGTAGAGCTGAATCAGCGTTTCGCCGGTCTCGGGGTTGGTCCATTCACGCGGGAAGCGATTCACGCGACCGGTGAGCAGCCTCCCGTCTTGCGTCACCGCAGTCTCGGTCCACTCCGGCGTGTTGGGGATGAACGCGCCACGCACCGGCGTGCCGAGCACGACGTCGAGGATCCGGGCGTATGCGGTCTTCGGGGACTCGACCTCGACGTGCACCGGGGTCCCCCACAGGTGGGTGCCGCCGGGCTGAACGGTGTTGTTGATGACGACGATGTCGTAGCAGTCGCGCGCCAGACCCGGGCCGCAGGCGTACGGGTTGGAGCGTCCGCCTGGCCGCGGGAACTCCTCGGTGGGATCACAGATCGCGTGGTGCCCAGTGAGGATGTTCTCGTCCGGCTGGAACGGCACGCGCCACGGCGTGGTCGCGCCGAGGATTTCGGGGCCGGCGGGACCGTCGAGGTAGGGCTCCGTGAGCTTCTCGGGCACGAACAGCGAGAACCGCAGCTCGGGCGCGCCGCCTTGGACTTGGAGGGTCACACGCCCGTCGTAGCTGGTGCGGTTCGGGGGAAGCTGGGGGCTGGTGAAGCGATCGCCCTCCACCCGCGACACGTCGCGAAGAACCCGCGGCGCCTCGGGGCGGCTCGCCTGGCAGCCCGCCAGCACCAGCGCCGTCGCGACCACCGCGAACTCGACGAACCGGGGGTCCGCGCTCGCGCGCGGACCCGTGGAACGATCATCGCTCGGCCGGCGCAGCGGCGCGCCGCGGGCCGAGTCCCTCACGGCGGGCAGAGCTGGCCGTTGTAGGCGCACCGAATCGAGGCGTCGTACTTGGTGTGGTTGTACGGATCGTTCTGCCACACCCTCGGCAGATCGAGGCGCGGGATCGCCGTGCCGAGTGTCGTGTTCATGGCGTCGGTGAGGCCGACCATCGTGGCGCCGTTCATGGTCTGCGAGAGGTGCAGGTGGTCCATGCTGAAGACACCGCCGTATTGGGTGAAGCGACGCTTGATCGGTTCGCCGCCCGGCCCCAGCTCGTATTCGTAGAAGAGATCCTGGGTGCCGTAGTCGCCGTCGAGGCCGAGTGTGAGGTCTGGCTGATTTCCTTCGAAGATCTGGCGCTGGTTTTCCAGCGAGTCGACGATGACGAGGTTGTTGGCGCGGCCCGCGATCGCGAAGGCCTGCTGGAAGAGGTCGTAGAGCCCGAGCAGCTCGGCATCGATTGCTTCGGCGAACTGGTCGTCGCCACCGCCCGGCTCGCCGCCCTGGCCGGACGAGGACGCAGACGGCCACGGCATGGTGCCCAGCAGTATCGCCTTGGGGTTATCGGCGGGATCGTCGGCGGCGAGGATGTTCGCCAGAACCTCGGCCGTCAGCTCGTTGGTCGCGGGGTTGTTCGGGTGGATGTCGAGGATGCCGTTGCCGTTGGTGTCCGCCGATGCGGGCACGAGCCCGAGCCCGATCCAGTCGACGACGTAACCCTGCTTCTTCTCGCCGAGCGACGCCATCACCTGCTTCAGGCTCTCCAACGAGTTGACGCCGACGTTGCTCGCGGCGCCGGGGCACACGAGTGTCGGTTCGCAGCTTTCGAAGAACCCTTCGTACGGTTGATACGTGCGCGTCTGGGTGCCATCGGTCGAGATGAGCGGCACGCGCCAAGCACCGTCGTTGCTGCCCGCTGCGCACGGCGTGCCTTGGTAGTACTGGCTGTTGGAGAGCGCCAGCATCGTGAACGCGAGCTGGTGGATCAGATCGTCGAGCGGCGGATGGGAAAAGAGCACCGAGTCGAAAAACCAGTCGTAGCCCACCACCAGGTCGGCCGGCGGGTTCATGTCGGCGATCATCTTTACCACCGGCTCGCCGGTGCAGAACGGGTTGCGAATCGTCGCCAGCGGATCGTTGAAGAAATCCTGCAAGTAGCTGAAGCCCAGACGCGTCCCGAACACGTACCCGTGCATCTGCTCGCCCGGGATCGCCCAGTTGCGGTTTTCGATCTCGCCGTCTTGGAAGAGACCGCCCACGAGCCCCTTGCCTTCGAGGATGCCGGTGAGGATCTCGTCGATGAGCTGGCCGACCAGATCCAAGATTGGGATCGAGTCGATACTCACGATCACCGGGTTGCAAAGCTCGCCCGAGGCGGGCACGAAGCGCTGCCCCGAAGCCGGGATGTAGCACTCGCGCACGCCGTCGCCGACGAACAAGAGATCGGTCTCGTGGGGCGACTCGATGGGCGGGATGCCGCCCTCGATGACGATGCGCTGCGGGAAGTAGAGCCCGAGCTGCTGCGAGATGAAGCCTGGGATCGAGTTGATCTGTCCCGGTGGCGCGTAGCCCATGTTGGTGACGCCGGCCGACAGGCTCGGTCCGAAGTTCACCATGGTGCGGTACTGGGGATAGTCGGTGTCGAGCCAGGTGAATGCGCTGGGCTTGGTGACGATGGTACCGAAGAGCCGCGTGTCCTTCACCGACACGTCTACTGGGCCGGGGGTCGGCGAGCCCTGCGGAGTCGCGAGGATCGTGGTGTCGTTCACCAGGTGCACGTTCACCGCACGCACCCCGCCGAAGCGGACCTCGATCTGCCCCTCCAGGAGCCCGCTGAAGCCGGTCCCCTTCACCTCGACCGGCTTGTAGCCGCCGAGCGGCGCCTCGTCAGGGCTCACGCCGGTGACGGTGTGACAGCCGGCGACCAGCGCGCCGGCAACGATGAAGACGCCCAGGATCCCGCGCCGCATCTCGATTCCCCTCGCCCCGTGCTCGTCGAGTCGTCGGTCCCTCGCGGTGGCCGCCTCGAGCGAGAAGTGAGATGCACCTCACTCGTCTACGATTGTTCCAGTCGGCGCGTGTCCGTGTAAAGCGCCAGGCGCGCGAACGCGTGCGACACGAAGCGCGCGCCTGTGGTAGTTCTCGCCGCTCGCAGCGCGCGCCGGACACGCCCCGTCCGCACGCCGCGTAGGAGACGAGATGAGCGACGATTCCGCTGCCGAGCGCATTCGTTCTGGCGCGACCTGGGAGCTGTTCTGTGAAACCCTGAAGACCGCGGGAACGATCATCACCGCGCCGTCGAGCCCCGACGATCCCTTCGATCGCGCCGAGGGCTTCCGCTACCTGACACGGATCCTGCGCGCAGCGCTCGAAACGCTGGTCGAGAACGCCGATCCCACCCGTCCGGTCTTCCACCGCCCGATCCACGAGACCGCGAAGATGGGGGCCGACAACCCCGACATCCAGTACGCGATCGCCACGGTGAGCGGTGAGCGCACCTACCGGATCCGCGGGCGCCGCAACTCGGTCCATTACCTGGGG
>CAYVDO010000513.1:1374-5092 GCA_964450125.1 uncultured bacterium | reverse complement strand
GTGAGCGTCACGGAGTACGTACCGTTCTGCGTGTACGTGTAGTAGCCGTTGGCACCGTAGGTCTCGCTTCCATCGTGATACGTCCACAGGATGTTGCCGATGGCGCCATCCGGGTCGTAGGAAGCCGCGGCATCGAAGACCACGTCGAGCGGCGCAGGACCGTTCGCCGGAGTTGCCGTGGCGACGGCCACAGGCGTTTGGTTGGGTGCCAGCGCGTTCACGCGAATCGCTTGGGTGGCGCTCGCACCGCCACCATCGGTCACCGTGAGCGTCACCAGGTACGGCTTCGCGGTGGCGAACGTGTGCATGGGATTCGCCTGCGTCGAGATGCTGCCGTCGCCGAAGTCCCAGAGCCGGGACACGATCGCGCCGTCGGGATCCGTCGAGCCAGCGGAGGCGAAGCTCACCGTGAGCGGGGCATCGCCGCTCGCGGGTGTCGCCGTGGCGACTGCGACCGGCCAGAGATTCCCGGCCGAGCTTCGCTGCTCGGTGACGACCCGGTAGCTCGCGTGGCTCGCATCTCCGAGCAGCAGCGAGGCCGCGAGCAGGCTTCGCCCCGCCACCGAAGCAACGACCGGATCGGTTTCCGCGCTGTCCACGGCCGAGATCAAGAAGCCCTGCGGATCGACGACGGCACCCGTGGGCGCGACCCGCATGCCGAAGAGATCGCTACGCGCGTCGATCTGATCGACGGCAATGTCGGTCGAGCGATTCTTCTGATCTTGGTACACGACCACGAAATGCGTGCCATCCCACGCGACGCGCGGGCGGTACTGGTTGCCGACCCACGGGGTGAGATTCACGAGTGGACCGATCGCGCCATCGGCAGCGATCACGTGAGCCAGCAGATCCGTCTCGACACCCGACGTGATCTCCTTCGACTGCACCAAGAGCGCAACCGAGCCGTTCGACGCCAGGCCGATCTCGAAGATCCCGTTGCCGCCCGCGGTGGAGAAGAGCTCGGCACCGGTGTTGGCACCGAGCGTGCCGTCCGCGCCGACGAAGTCGACCACGGTCGATGCGTTCGACTCGTCGTGCGACCAATTGCTGTGGAACGCCACCAGCCACCGACCGTCGAGCGTGGTCACGGCCGGTGGCCGCGACACGTAGCCCGAGCCGGGCAGGAAGATCGGGGTGGTATCGAGCAGCACGCCGTCGCTGCCGCGCACGCGCGCGGCCACGGCATCGATGAATTCCGGGGTGATACCGAACCTTCTACCCACGACCAGGAAGACGTCGCCGAGCGCCGCCACCGCCGGTCGCCCGAAGCTCTGCGCCAGCACCGTCACCGGTGTACCGACCTTGGCACCACTCGGCAGCAGACGTTGGGCGACCACGGCGCTGCCGCTCCCCCACGCGACCAGATAGTGCGTGCCGCTCCACGCCACGGCTGGCTCGCCAGGACCATTGACGTTCGGACCCGACGCCACCTCGATCGGTTCGACGACGAGCGGATTGCCCGTGCCATCCAGAGGCACCGCGAGCACACGCGCCTGCGCCGAGGAGGCGCTACGAAACACCAGCATCGCGCCCGCTCCGCTCATGGCGAGGTCGGCGCTGGTTTGCTGCGGGGCAGCGACGGAGAGGATTCGCTGGGCGCCCCACGCGTTACCGGCACTCAGCTTGTTGGCCACCACGTCGTCGGTCGAGCCGTCGTACACGGTGGACGCGATCTCGATTCCACCGTCACCGCTGGCGGCCGCAGGGCCGGTGGTGGCGCCGGCCACGAGCACGCCCCCGGGATCGAGCACCTGGCCGCCGCTCGTCACCCGCGCGAAGCGCGCTCCGCTGGCGACCGGCCAGCCGGCCTTCCATTGGCTGCCCTCCCACACCACGACGATGGGCGTGTTGCCTTGGGCCGCGTTGGCACCGGAGAGATCGTCTCCGGCACCGTCGAGGCGCTGGCCCGACGTCGAGATCCGGGAGCCGGTCACCGCCATCGAGAAATCGGGCTTCTGCTGGTTCCACACCGCGTAGAGCTCGCTGCCGCTGGAGGCGAGATCGGCGAGGGGGCGATCCAGCAGGGCGAGCGGCGCTGCGTCGAGAAGATTCAGCGCCGAATCGAAGCGCACCGCCTTGGTATCGTTCACGCCGTTCACGTATGCGTCGTCGAAAGTCAGCAGGAACACGCCGCCCGCATGCGCGAGCTTGAAGTTCGAGCGCATGTAGTAGGTGGCTGTGACCAGGCGCCGCACCGGTGGATCGAGCAACACGCCAGCAGCCGAGACCCGCATCCCCACCACGTCGCCGCTGGTGGAAGTCCCCTGGATCGCGATCACCCACTGATCGCCGTCCGACGCCAGCGCCCATGCGTACGGAATCGGAGTGACGCCGGGGATGGCGATGGGCTTGGTGTCGAGCACCGCTCCTGCGGCGGAGACACGCACCGCCTGGAGCGATTTCTCGTAGTAGTAGCCGGTACCGCTCACGCCGGTGCTCTCGAAGACCACCAGCCAGCCCGTGCCGTTCCAGGCGACCTTCGGGTTCTCTTGGGCGCCGGGGCCTGCGGCGATGGCAAAGGGCACGCTCTCGATCGGGTTGCCGGCGGTGTCGAGACGCAGGCCGTACACGTCACGCGACGTCTCGTATTCCGAGCCCCGCAGGCTCGCGCGCCAGTCCGACCACACGACGAGGGCCGAGGTTGCGCCGCGCGCGAGCGCCGGGGCGTTCTGTGTTCCACCGCTCGCGGCGACGACGGCGTCGCCCGGTATTGCGCTCAGCGCCGAGCTCTCCGCGGCCACCGCCGGCAGCACCGCGGTGAACATCGTCCCGAGCAACACGAGCAAGCCCGCTCGGATCGAGTTGCGCGACTGCGCCATCGTCGTTCGCATCCCCCAGCCCCTTTCTCGTGCACTCTCGCAAAGGATGACGGAATCACCCATGCGTTGATGATTCGGCGACGATCGTCGAGCGATTGCGGTGTGGTCGCGCACGAAATATCGCGTGTGATCGGCGACGTTCGGCGGCAACGCAGCCAGCCGCGCGCAAGCAGAGCAAACGAAGTGCCTTCACCACGGCGCGTACGCGGCGAGGCGAATGGCGCGGGTGGCACCCGCGCGGTAACACGAGACAGCTGCGGCCTTACCGAATCGCAACCAACGCTCGTGCCACGGGCACACGCGTCGCCTCGAGCGCGCGTCGCGACACGACGCGCCGCAGGCGATGCCGGCACGGCATCACGTCTGCCGAGCGCGGCGACGCCAAGCGGCGCGAGCGACGAGCGACAGGATCACGCAGGCTGCATCACTGCTGGCGCCCGCCATATCGCCCGATGCGACGCGGCAGCCGCCTGTGGGCGGCGGTGGCGCGATCAAGGCCGCGACGCGCTCGCGTACCGAGCGCAGCTCGGCCTCTTGGAGCGTCCACGGCGGATCGAAGGGGTCGTAGGAAGGCGGAATGAAGAACGCGCCGGGCTGTTCGTAAGCCTCCGCAACGATCGCTCGCACCGCGTCCTCGCCGGCGAGGGCGCTCGCCAGCTTGAACATCTCCCCGTCTTCGAGCCCATCCCGAGTCGCTTCCAGCCGCACGGTTCCGATCGGACCGTCGATGGCGATGCCCGGAGGCGAGCCGGCGGGCGCCGCCTTGCCGTCGTGGTCACCTGGATAGAAGAGGAAGCCATCTCCGTTCCGCGCCACCAGCGGAAACGCCTCCGGATCGATCAGCTCGTGCCATGGGTCCTCCGTCACCCAGCGATTGGTGCGCCAGTAGAGAAAGCCGC
>CAYVDO010000513.1:0-1364 GCA_964450125.1 uncultured bacterium | reverse complement strand
CCCACATCAAGATGCGTGGCTCGTAGTTGTACGTGGTGTCGATGTCGTAGCCCGCGTAGGGCGGGAACGTGCAATTGCACACGTAAAACCAGAGCTTCTCCCCCAGCGCGCGGCGCTGGTCGTAGACCGCGCGCCCCGGGAACTGGATGCCGATCCAGCCCACGAAGAACTCGTCGTAGACGGTGGTGTTCGGCACCCAGAGATCGATCGACCCCTCGAGCCGCGAGTCGAAATACGAGGTGGAGAGGAAGTGGCCGGCCCAGTCGGGATCGCCCGCCTTCATGAGCGCCACGTCGGCGACGATGCGCGGGTACGCGTCGTTGTCCATCCACGGCTCGTCCTTGGTGTAGATGTACGCCTTCTCGAACCAGCCTCTCTCCTTGAGATGCTGCGCGAATGCGCGCGCGGCCGCCGTGTACTGGGCGTCGGTGAGGCTCGTCTGCAGGCCGCTATTGGTGCCGGGATCGAAGAAGCCGGCATTGAAACCGGCGATGCCGACGCCGTCCTGGTAATAGCTGCCGACGATCCGTGGCCCCATCACCGCGTCGTAGGCGCTCCAATCGATCGGTAGCAGCTCGCCGCTCAAGTCGAAGTGAAACGGCGTCGGCACCCGCTGCGCGGGGTCCGTCTGATCGACGCGATGACGATGCAGCTCCTCGTCGTAGTTTCGGAGCGCAGCCAGCCCGTCCTCGTCCCAGGTTCCGTCGGGACCGCCGTGGAAGTCGAGCACGGCGTTCCACGACAGGCCGTAGGCGGTCTGGATGGTGCGCTCGTGGGGGATGGTGAAGTCCCACACCGAGAGTTGCACCGGCACCGCCGTGGAGTCGCGACCGACGGCGCTCACGGTGAGCGTGCCTGTGTAGACCGCGGAAGGTGCATCGTCGGGAACGTCGATCGTCACCCAGATCGGCTGCGCACGCCCGGCGGGCACGTCGAAGGGCGCGCCAAGGGGCGGATGCGCGGGATCGTACGGGTCCTCGAACGGAATGAGCGGATCGGGATACTCGCCGACTGCGCGCGGGTTGAGCAGCACGCCACCCAGGAACGACGGAATCGTGACGTTCACGAAATCCTCGCGATAGAGGCGCACGCGCTCCGCGCCGATCACGTGCCCATCGCCGTCACGGAGCTCGCTCATGCTCGCGTCCACGCCGCTCAAGCCGGCGTCGCCGCCGTGAACCACCACCTGGAAGCCCTCGCTCTCGTTCCGCGCCGCCGAGAGTGCTGCCGGGCCGAGCGGCAGGACGGGATCGTCGGGAAACACACGCGCGGTCGCCGGCCGCATCCACACCGGAAACGTTGCGGCGAGCGCTGCCCGCGGTGCGGTCCACACCCAGCCCGCCAGTACCAATGCCGCCACCGTC
>CAYVDO010000512.1:0-5125 GCA_964450125.1 uncultured bacterium | reverse complement strand
CATCGATCGGACGACCCGCCACAGCGTTTCCATGGGCAGCCCTTCCTCGAGGATGAATCCCACGCTCAGAGCTCGCGGGCGGGCGCCGCACATGGCGAGATCGTTGACGGTACCGTTGACCGCGAGGGTGCCGATGTCTCCGCCGGGAAAGAAGAGCGGCCGCACCACGTAGGAGTCCGTGGTGAGCACGACGCGCTCGGACGCCAGCGCCAGCGTGGCGCCGTCGTGACGAGGGCCGAGACCTTCGGCGCCGAAGCCGCGGACGAAGAGCTGCTCGATGAGCTGGTGCATGAGGCGCCCGCCGCCACCGTGCGCCATCAGCACGCGCGGGTACTGTTCGATGGGCAACGGGCACGCGAGCGTGAACGACGGGGGGGCGACGCTGGCGTCCGCCGCCGTGAGAGTCGCGGGCTCGCCTGGTGCCCCGTGTGCCGTGTCATTCCCCACGCGCGGCCTCGCTCGCGTTCCCGACGCCGCGGTGGTGGCGATAGCGCAGGTACGCGGCGCACGCGCCTTCGGAAGAGACCATGGTGGCGCCGAGGGGATGCTCGGGCGTGCAGCGTGTGCCGAACGCCGCGCAATCGGGCGGCTTCATGAGCCCGCGCAGGATCTCGCCGCTACGGCATTCGGCGGGCTCCGCGACCTGGCATTCGGCGACGTCAAAGCGCGCTTCCGCGTCGAATTGGCGATAGGCGGGCCGGAGGCCGAGCCCGCTGGCAGCGATCTCGCCGATCCCGCGCCATTTCCGCGGCACCACCTCGAAGACCTCGCGGATCAGCGCTTGCGCTTTGGCGTTGCCGGCGCGCGTGACGGCGCGCGCGTACTGGTTCTCGACTTCGGCACGGCCTTCCTCGAGCTGGCGAACGCACATGGTGACGCCCTGCAGGAGGTCGAGCGGCTCGAAGCCCGTGACCACGATCGGCACGCGGTATCGGCGCACTACCTCCTCGTACTCGGTGAAGCCCATCACCGTGCACACGTGACCTGCGGCGAGGAATCCTTGCACGCGGTTGTCGGGTGCCCCGAGGATGGCTTCGAGCGCCGGTGGCACGAGCACGTGCGAGACCAGCATCGAGAAGTTGCCGAGGCCCTGGCGTGCAGCAAGCTGAGCAGCCATCGCGTTGGCCGGCGCGGTGGTCTCGAATCCCACCGCCAGGAACACCACCTCGCGCCCCGGGTTCTCGGCGGCGATCCGCACCGCGTCGAGCGGCGAGTAGACGATGCGCACGTCGCCACCCGACGCCTTGACGGCGAGCAAGTCGGTGGTCGCGGCGGGCACGCGGAGCATGTCGCCGAACGAGCAGAAGATCACCTCGGGACGACTGGCGATGGCGATCGCCTTTTCCAGCGTCTCGAGCGGCGTGACGCACACGGGACAGCCGGGGCCGTGGACGAGCGTGACCTCGGACGGCAGGAGCTCGTCGATGCCGAACTTGACGATCGCGTGGGTCTGCCCGCCGCACACTTCCATGATCGTCCACGGTCGCGTCGCCAGCCGGCGCAGACCGATCGCGTACGCCCGCGCCGCATCGGCATCGCGATACTCGTCGACGAACTTCACGGCTGCGAATCCGCGAGCTCTTCCAGCTCGCCCATGGTCTTCAGGTACTCGAACACCTGGTGTGCCTCGGCTTCGTCCACGGTGTTGAGCGCGATGCCCACGTGAACGAGCACGTAGTCGCCGATCTTCGCCTCGGGGACGCAAGCCAGGTTCACGGTCTTCACCACGCCGGCGAAATCGACTCGTCCGCTACGTAGCAGCGCGTCTTCGCCTTCGATGCTCACGATCCGGCCCGGCACGGCGAGACACATGCGGCTCGTCTCCTTCTGCTCAGCGATTGCGTCGCGCCAGCGCGACCGCAATCTGCCCGAGAGCGATGCCGCCGTCGTTCGGCGGCACGCGCTGGTGCCAGTATGGACGAAAGCCCTCGGCCCGAAGCCGCGCCACGGCGCGCTCGGTGAGCACCCGATTCTGGAAGCATCCGCCGCTCAGCACCACGCGCTCCTCGCCAGCCCATCGTGCGACATCCACGATCGCTTCCGCCATTGCGGCGTGAAAGCGTGCAGCGACGGTCGAGGCGCGCACGCTGCGCCGTAGGTCGTCGACGATCGCCCTCATCGCCGGCTCCCAGTCTGCCATCCGCTCGGGCGCATCGACGCCGTGCGGGCCGCTCCAGGGGACGAGCGGTAACGGATACGCGTGCGATAGGTCGTCGTCGCACGCCCACTCGAGCTCCATCGCCGCTTGTCCTTCGAAGCTCGACCGCTGGCGCACGCCCGCGAGCGAGGCGACCGCATCGAAGAGCCGCCCGGCCGAGGGGGTGACGGGCGAATGCACGCCCTTCGTGAGCGCGTCGAGCAGGGTCGCGAGCTCGCTGGCGGCGAAGGCTCGATGGGTTTCCAGCTCGCTGAGCTCGTGCAGCGCGGCGCCGAAGCAAGCGTGCAGAAGTGCCAGCGCGGCGCGCCGCGGCTCGCGCGCCGCGGCGTCACCTCCCGGCAGCCGATACGGCCTGAGCGACGCCACCCGCGTGAACGAGGCGCCATCCGTGCGCAGGAACTCGCCGCCCCAACTGGTGCCGTCCGTGCCGAGCCCCGTGCCGTCCCACGCGACACCCAAAACCGGACCCGTCAGCTGATTCTCCAACCTGCACGCCGCGACGTGCGCGAAGTGGTGCTGAACCGCGAGACGGTCGCCTCCGAGCGCCGCCGCGTGCTGGGTCGACAGGTAGTCGGGATGGAGGTCCGTCACCACCATCCGGGGCACGGCACGATAGAGACGTGTGAGGCTCGTGATCACTCCTCGAAACGCCGCCAATGCCTCGGCGGTTTCGAGATCGCCGATGTGCTGACTCACGAACACGTTCGAGCCCTGCGCCAGCGCGACGGCGCTCTTGAGATGGGCACCGACGGCGAGTAGCGGCTCGGCCGCCACCACTTCGGGGCCGAGTGGCACTGGCAGCGGTGCGTGACCGCGCGAGCGCCTGAGCACGAGCTCTCGATCCAGCATCACGCGCACCACCGAATCGTCGACGTGGCGCGCGATCGGCCTGTCGTGGACCAGGAAGAGGTCGGCGATGCCGGCGAGCCGGCGCACGGCCTCGGTGCCTTCGATGCAGATCGGTTCGTCGGAGCGATTGCCCGAGGTCGCCACCACCGCTCGCCCCAGGTCGCGAAGCAACAGGTGGTGCAACGGTGTGGTCGGCAGCATGGCGCCCAGCGAGGGATTTCCCGGCGCTACGTTCGGTGCCACCGGCGCAGACGCTCGTCGTTCGAGCAGCACGATCGGCGCTTGTGGCGAGCGCAATGCACGCGCCTCCGCGGGCGAGACCTCGCACGCTCGCGCGAGGTCGTCGAGGTTCGCGAACATCACCGCCAGCGGCTTCTCGTCGCGATGCTTGCGACGACGCAGCTCCGCCACTGCGCGCTCGTCGTCTGCCCGGCACGTCAGATGAAAGCCGCCCAGACCGTGGACCGCGACGATCCCGCCTTCGCGAAGAGCCGTGACCGCGCCCACCAGCGCTTCTTCGCGCACCGCCAGCTCGCTTCCGACCGCGTCCCACAGCGCCAGGCTCGGGCCGCAGTCGGGGCAGGCGTTGGGCTGGGCGTGGAAGCGCCGATCGCGGGGATCGTCGTATTCGCGCTGGCACCGGGCACACATGACGAAACGCTTCATGGTGGTGCGCGGCCGGTCGTAGGGCAGCTCCTCGACGATCGTGAAGCGCGGGCCGCAGTTCGTGCAGTTCGTGAACGGATAGCGGTAGCGGCGATCGGCGGGATCGAAAACCTCGTGCAGGCAATCGGCGCACGTGGCGAGATCGGGCAGGACGATCGCTTCGGTGGCGTCGCCGGCGGCGCTGGAGCGGATCTCGAATCCCACCAGCGCCACGGGGTCCAGGAACACCGTCTCCACCGATTGCAGCGCGGCGTTGGGCGGCAGCTCGCTGCGCAGCCGCTCCAGGAATGCGTGCAGGCGCTCGCGAAGGCCCTGGACCTCGATGAGCACCCCCCTGCCGGTGTTCTGGACCCAACCGTCGAGAGCGAGCTCGGTGGCGAGACGAAAGACGAACGGCCGGAAGCCCACGCCTTGGACCGCGCCGCGCACCACGAGGCGAGCCCGCTCGGTCACGGAGGAGTTGCGCTCCACGTCGATCACACGACCGTGAAGCCGACCGGTTGCAGGTCGGCGAGTCGCGACGAGGTGCCGACCTGCGCCACGTATTCACCGTTCGCCACCACGAAGTCGTGGCGTTCGACGTCCCAGTAGCCGAGCTTGGTAACGGGGACGTCGATCTCCACGACGGCGCTTGCGCCCGGCTCGAGGCGCACTTTCCGGAACCCTCTGAGCTCGCGCACCGGCCGGTCCACGCCACTCGCGGGCGGCTCGACGTAGACCTGGACGACCTCGCTGCCGGCCCGTGCACCGGTGTTGGTAACGGTGACGGTGATCCGCAACGCATCGCGCCTCCGGAGGCGGCTCGATGCGACGCCGGGAGCACTGAGCGCGAAGGTCGTGTACGAGAGCCCGTGGCCGAATGCGAACGCTGGCTCGACGCCATCGCGGTCGAGGAGACGATAGCCGTGGTAGAGGTCGTAGACCGCCGAATCGGCCGCGGGATCGAACTCCGGGAGATCGGCAGCGGAGCGTGGAAACACGCACGGCAACTTGCCGCCGGGACATCGTTCGCCGAGCAGAACCGACGCGAGCGCGTGGCCGCCTTCCATGCCCGGGTACCACGCGACCAAGACGGCGGGGATCGACTCGCGCCACGCTTCGCTCACGATCGCGCTGCCCGCGATCACCACCGCGACGGTGCGCGGGTTGAGGCGGCTGGCCTCGAGCAAGAGCGCTTCGTCTTCGGGGCGCAGGGTGAGTGAATGGCGATCGCCGCCACCGACCAGCAGGTTCTCGCCTTCGTCTTCGTGGGTGTAACCGACGACGGCGATCACCGCGTCCGCCGCGGCGATCGCGTCCTCGTAGCCCGCGAGCATCGACGATGGAACGGCGACGATGTCGGCGTTTGGCAATGCCTCGCGGATGCCGGCGAGCGGTGACACGGCGTACGGCGGTCGCACCTCGCTGCTGCCCGAATCGCCGAGGTTGGGCGCATCGGCGAGCCGACCGACC
>CAYVDO010000511.1:4655-5130 GCA_964450125.1 uncultured bacterium | reverse complement strand
CACGTGCGAGAGCACCATCAGCTCGAACACGCGCTCGTCGGCGGCGAGCGCCGCGAGGCGCGCCTCGAGCGCCGCGTATGCACCGATCGGTCCGCCATCGATGAGCATGCGGTGCTTGCCATGCCCGTCACCCCACTCGACGAAGAGGCAGTCACCGTGCAACGCCCGCCCCATCTCGATCCGCAGAAACCCTGTGCTCATCGTTGGTCGCCTTTCGGATCCGCGACGACGTGCGGCCCACTCGAACTTCTCATCGTTCGCAGTGCCACGCAAGCGATGTGTCGCCACAGCCCTGAATCCTCAGGTGACGAATCACCCGAGGAAAGCACGGAAATCCATTCTCGAATTCTTCAGCACTCGGCGGAGCGGCTCACTCGCTCCGTGCCGGCGCGTGGCGCCTGGATGGGCTGCTCAGCGGTGGGCGATGGCGAGAAGCTCGCAGCTCGCGGGCACGCGGCCCGCGAGAGGCGCGGTG
>CAYVDO010000511.1:0-4645 GCA_964450125.1 uncultured bacterium | reverse complement strand
TAGCCGAGAGCGCCGAGCCGCGCGAGCACCTCGTCGATCGAGGCCCCGAGCCGGCCCCAGTGCTGCTCGCGGTGCTCGAACAGGATCGCGGGCCGGTGTCGCTCGACGAGCGCGTCGAGTGTGGCGAGCACGGTGGCGTCTGCGCCCTCCGCGTCGATCTTGATCAGATCCAGCCGGTCGAGCACGACCTCCCGCGAGAGCCCCGCTCCGCTCAGCGTGCGCACCTCGATCGCTCGCTCGGCGCCCTTCGCAGGCGTGAGTCCGGAGAGTGCGCGGGAAAACTCACCCTCGCGGTACGTGTAGAAGGTGGTGCTGCCGTCGCGATCGCTGATGGCGGCTTCGATCACCGTCAGGTTCGCGAGGCGATTGAGCGCGGCGTTGGCGCGGATGCGCTCGGCCAGCTCGGGCTGCGGCTCGCAGGCGATCACCCGGCCTGACTCGCCCACCCGAAACGCCATGCGCAGCGCGTGCACTCCCACGCTCGCGCCGACGTCGAGGCAAACGTCGCCAGGCCGCACCAGCCGATCGATCAGCCGCGAGACCTCGGGCTCCCAGACCCCCCGGAAGAGCACCGCGTACTCGATCGAGCTCGCGGTATCGACGTGGATCAGCCCGCGGTCGTACTCGATCACCAGCCGGTGCGAGTCGCGCCGCCCCCGCCGCGGATACACGAGCCCGAGCCAGGCCTTGCACAGTCGGTAGCTCGGCGGCCGCTTCTCCGCCAGGTAGCGACGGGTGAAGCGCGCCAAGCTCGCGAGCCGGGCCGGGTTCACGCGTCGACCTGGCGGCCGACGCTGGCGAGGCGATCACGGAATCCGCCCTTGTCGATCGCCTTCTCGTAAGCGCCCTGCGGTTCCACGACGTCGTCGACCACCAGATTGAAGAGGCTTTCGTCCATGGTGACCATGCCGAGATTCTTCCCCATGGCGATCGACGACTGAATCTGCGCGGTCTTGCCCTCGCGGATGAGCGTCCCGAGGCTCGACGTGGCGAACAGCACTTCCAGCGCGGCCACGCGTCCGCCACCCTTTTTCTTCACGAGCTGCTGTGCGAGCACGCCTCGCAAGCATTCGGCGAGGGCACCCCGCACGGCCTCCTGCTCGTCCTCCGGGAACACGTTCAGGATGCGATCGACCGCCTTGGCGGCGCTGTTGGTGTGGAGCGTCGCGAAGACGGTGAGCCCGGATTCCGCGGCGTTGATGGCCGTGCGAATGGTCTCGAGGTCGCGCAGCTCACCCACCAGGATGATGTCCGGATCCTCGCGTACCGCAGCCTTGAGGGCCTCGGAAAACTGAGTGGCATGGGCGCCGATCTCGCGCTGGCTGATGATCGATTGCTTGTTCGGATGCACGAACTCGATCGGGTCCTCGATGGTGATGATGTGCAGCGTCTGCTCGTCGTTGATTCGGTTCAGGATTCCCGAAAGCGTGGTCGATTTGCCGGAACCGGTAGGCCCGGTGACCAAGAGCAGCCCCTGGCGCAGGTAGCAGAACTTCTCGACCGAGGGCGGCATGCCGAGCTGCTCGAGGGTCATGAGGCGCGTGGGAATCAGCCGGAACACGGCGCCCATGCCGCGGAATTGCTTGAAGAGATTGACGCGGAAACGCGCCATGCCCTCCACCTCGTAGGCGAGGTCCATGTCGCCGCCGGCGAGGAACCGGTTCCACGCGTCGTCGTCGCCGACCACGGGTCTCAGCAGCTCGGTGAAGTCCACGTCCGTGAGGTTGCCGTAGCGTATCGGCTCGATGTCGCCGTGCAGCCGAAGCAGCGGCGGACGGCCCACCGAGAGGTGCAAGTCCGAGCCACCGCGATCGTTCATGAGCTTCAAGAAGCGATCGATCTTGTTCATCTCGCCCTCGCTTGCGGCGCTGCCTGGAGCACGACCGCGCGCCGGCGCGAGCGTTTTCCGAGCACGCCGCCGCCGGCCACCGCCGTCGTCGCCTGGGCGGTCATCCCACGATCAGCCGGCCCGACAGGAACTCGGGCGTCACCATGGCCTCGAAGTTGGCCTTGTTCTGAGCCCGCAAGTACGCCTGCTCGCCGGTGATCTTGCCCGTCTCGACTAGCCGCGCGAGCGAGGCGTCGACCGTCATGTGGCCCTGCCGCTCTCCGATCTGCATCTGTCCCACGAGCTGGAACGTCTTCGACTCGCGGATGAGGTTGCGCACTCCGAGGTTGCCCATGAGCACCTCGAAGCACGCCACGCGCTCCCCGCCGGCGCTCGGCAACAGCGACTGACAGATCACCGCGCGCAACGTTTCCGAGAGCATGGTGCGGATCTGCGATTGCTCGCCGGGCGGGAACGACTCGATGATCCGGTCGACGGTCTTGGGTGCGGACGTGGTGTTCAGGGTCCCGATCACGAGGTGCCCCGTTTCGGACGCCTCGATCGCGAGCCGCACGGTCTCGGGATCGCGCATGTCGCCCACCACGATCACGTCCGGGTCCTCGCGCAGCGCACCGCGCAGCGCCGCCGCGAACGAGCGCGTGTGCAGCACGGTTTGGCGCTGGTTGATCAAGCAGAGCCGCGGCGGATGCACGAACTCGATGGGATCCTCCAAGATGAGGATGTGGCTGCGACGGCGCTCGTTGATGAGATTCACCAGGGCCGCGAGCGTGGTCGATTTCCCCGAGCCCGACGGCCCGGCCACCACCACCAGCCCCTGGTTGTAGTTGACGATGTCGGCCAGGTGGCTCGGCAGACCGATGTCCACGATGGTCGGCACTTCCTTGGGGATGAGACGGAACGAACCGGCCAACCCTTTGCGCTCGACGTAGACGTTGCAGCGGTACCGACCCGCACCGACGATCGAGTGACAGAAGTCGAGCTGGCGATCCTTCTCGAGGCTCGCGCGCTGCTCGGGATCGAGGATCGCGAGGATCAGCTCGCGGCTCGACTCCTCGGTATAAGGCTCGCCCGGCAGGTTTTGGAGCCTTCCGTGCACCCGCATCATGGGTGGCGCAGCCACCAGGATGTGGACGTCCGAGGCTTCCGCCTCGCGTGCCTGGATGAGAAGCTGCTCGATCGGCGTGAGCGAGTCGGAGACGCGCTGCTTGTAGTTGGCGAGCAATGACTCGCGCAACCGCGGCGCCGCGGCCGTGCGACCCGCGCGAAGCTCGGACAGATGCTGCGCCGCGCGCTGCCGAACCTCCTCGGCGGGATCGCCCTGGATCACCTTGTCGTACACGCCTTGAACGCGGGGATCGTCGAACGAACGCAGCGCGTCGAGGACCGCGGTGCGAACCTCGACCTTAGCGCTGCCGAGCTGCTGGACGATCGGCACCAAAGCACTCGGATCGCGCAAGATCGCCAGCGCCTCGAGGCAAGTGAGGCCGCTCTCCGGGTCGCCGAGCCCCTCGATCAACGCCGGCACCACGGCCCGATCGCCGCTACGGCCCAGCGCTTCGGCGGCAAGCATGCGGATCATCCAGTCGGCGTCCTTGAGTCGCCGAAGCATCGCCGGCCGTACTTCGGCTGCCGTGAGCACCGCCGCCAACGTCACGGCCATGGCGCGGACGTCGTCGTCGGGATCCTCCATCAGGCCGATGACGTCGCCCGAGAGCCGGTCGCCGTGGCTGCGCAGCGAGTCGACGGTGCGCTCGCGCATCCAGCCCGTGAGGTTCTTGCAGACCACCAAGAGGCTGCGTAGGTAGCGGCCCGCGTCCGGACGCTTGAGAAGAATGCCGAGAATGCCGTTGCGGACCACCTCCGTGCCGTCGGTGAGCAACGCGACCAGATGCTCTTCGGCGTCCGCCTTGTTCTCCAGGCGATCGAGCGCCGCGCTCAGTGCGCGCACGGCGGCCTGCTGAACCGCCGCAGAGGTATCGGTGAGATGCTGCAGGCACACCCGAATCGCCTCCTTCGGGTCCGTGTCCACCAGCATCTCGAGAACCTTGAGACGGATGCGCTCCTCGACGTCGTCGGCCAACGCCACGACGGCGCGCTGCATTCGCTGATCGGCCAGCAGATCGCGGGATTCCGCGACCTTGAAGAGCGCGAGACTCCGGATCTGGGGCTTCTCGTGCGCGAGAAAGCGCAGGAACGCTCCGCTCGCCTGCGAGCGTGCGAACGCCGGGCCCGAGCGGGTCGCAGGAATGGACGCGAGCGCATTCATCGCTCGCACCGCGGTGCTCGGATTGCCCTCGGTCACCAGGCGGGTGAGCTGAGGGATCGCCACGTCGGCGCGGGTGCGTGCCGCCGTGTGGAACACCATCGACTGAACCTTGGGATCGAGCTTCTCGGTGGCCTTGAACAGTACCTCCGCGAGCTTCGCATCGAGGCGTTGCTGCACGATCTTCTCAGCGGCCGCCCGCACCGGCACGTCGCCGTGCGCCACCAGGGCGATCAGCTCCTCCGGTTTGAGATCGCGCGAGTTGCGCTGGAGCTCCTGAAGGAGCTGATCGCGCGACGCCTCGTCGCTCCAATCCTTCGCGATGACTCGTTTCGCGACGTCACCGCGGATCAATCGAGTCGTGCCGCCACCGAAGATCGCCATGAGCTGGTTCCGCCTCGAACTGCGGCTTGGGTGCGTCGGCGGGATCGGAATCCCACAGCGCAGCGCGCCACGTGGTGCTCGGTGCTCCGTTACGCCTCGTGATCGCGACCTCGATTCGCTCGGCGGGGGACCGTGTCCCGCCTCGATCC
>CAYVDO010000510.1:0-5149 GCA_964450125.1 uncultured bacterium | reverse complement strand
TCCAAGCGGTGCGCACCGCAACGCTTTTCGTGAGTGTCGAAGCGGGGATCGTTCACGTCGAGCCCGACCAGCTTGGCGAACGCGGGCCACCAGCGATCGGTGTCCGGCATGGTGAGCGTCACCCAACGGCCGTCCCTGGCGGGGTAGACCGTGCCGCTCATCGGATTGCCGGCGTCGAGACGGGACACCGGGTGAAGAAAGCGCTCGCCGCCCATGGCGAGGAAGGCCTGCACGTCCAGGCTCGCGCCGTACACGTTCCCGGCATAGAGCGATGCGTCCACCTCTTGGCCCTCGCCAGTGGCATCGCGATGCAGCAGGGCCGTCACGATGCCGAAGCCCAGCATCGTGGCCGTGTACATGGCACCGTGCGCTGCGTAGACGGGTGGCTTCCCCGGCTGCTGGAGGATCGGCATCATGCCCGTGCGGGCGGCGGCCAGCTCGTCGAGAGCGGGCAAGTCCGTATCCGGGCCCTTCGGGCCGAAGCCGCTGCCGCGGGCGTAGATGAGCCTCGGGTTCAGCGCCGCGAGCGAGGCAGCGTCGAGACCGAAGGCTGCGAGCTCGCGGGCTGGCCAATCGGTGAGGAAGACGTCGGCGCCGCGCAGCAGGTCGTGGAGCAGCGTTCGCGCCTCGGCCTTGCTGAGATCGAGCGCCAGCGCTCGTTTGTTGCGGTGAACCAGCTCCGCTTCCGGGTCCCATCCCGGGCGCTCGCTCTCCGGGGGATCGTCGGCACGTCGGGGAACCGTGGCGGCGCGATCGTCGATTCGGATCACGTCCGCGCCGAAATCGGCGAGAAACACCGACGCGAGCGCCGTCCAGGGCTCGCTGGTGAGCTCGAGGATCACGACGTCGGAGAGCGCGGCGATCATGGGCGTGTCGGTGGGCGGCGCGACAGGGGAATGGCGGAGCGAAGGAGCGTCCGAACGCTGCGGAGACGGAGCCGTGTGGCCCGCAGCACTCGCAACGAAATCCGTCACTTCGACCAGGAGCGGACGGTGTCGAGCGTCTTGTCGGCGAACTCGAGCTCGTTCGGCAGCGGTTTACCGAGCCAATCGCGATAGAAAGTGTCGAGATCGGGGAGGAACTCGAAGTCCGGCGGACAACCGCGCGGGACCGCCTCGACCTCGAGCTGGCTACCACAGCCCGGGCAGTAGTACTCGCGCAGCTGGGTCCACGAGGTGTCCGGCTGCTCCGAGCCCCGATACACCGCAGCGAGCTCCTCGGACGTGTCGCGGACGTGGATCAGCGCCGAGAGCTTCCAGTTGACGCGGTGGTCGCCGAATTCCTGGCCGCAGCGGCACTTCACGACGCGCTCGCGACCCTTCTGAACGATGAAGAGGTTGGGGCCGATCGGCAGCAGAATGCGCTCGCTCCACGCGACGCGGCTCTGAAGGATCTCGACCCATTTCTGGAAGCGGTCGGCGTCCTTCGAGTCCTTCATGATCTCCTGGACGCGCGTCCACGGCAGGCGTCCGTCGACCAGCTTCTCGATCTCGGTGATGTCGTACTGAGGCATGGTGCTCTCCCGCCGCCGGTGCGCCGGCTCGGCGTCAGAAGGTGAAGTCGTCTGCCAGCTTCCAGAACGCCTTGAGCTCGGTGCCGAAGCTCGGCGAAAGCTGCATGGAGGTTCGCCACATGTCCGTCACCGCCGACGACATGTTCTCCTTGGCCTCGACTCGCTTGCGCTCCTCGGCCCACCACTGCTTGAACGGCACACCGCGCTTCTTTCGCGCCGCGCGCATCTCGGCGCGGCGGCGCTCGGTGGCGGCGGCGTCGATCGTCCAGTTCTTGGTGGTCTCGTCGTAGCTCGCGATCACGCCGTTCACGTCTTCGGCGATTCGCTGGCGCGTCCAGCCCTTGTCGAGGTCGACGCGCACCATCTCGGGGTCGCGCTCGATCGGGTCACCGAACGCTTGGGCGCCCGAGATCGGATGGATCACCAGGTCGTACTCGTGAAGTGGCTCGCGCACCACGAAGGGCGCCACCTGATTGGTGGCCATGATCTTCGCCTCGACGTTCTTCTCGAGGTCCGTGTGCTCGGGGTCGCCGCGCTCGTGCACCAGCGGCTTTTGCTCGGCGATGAGCTGCTTCACGTTGGTGCCGGCGGCGTAGTCGGCGCGGTCGGGCCAGGTCGGGTAGGCGCCGAACATGCCGTGGTTGGGTAGCACCTTCGAGCGCATGCCGGCGCAGCCGCACTGGTACTCGACGCTGGGCGTGTTCTTGATCATCCACACCACGGTGTGGCCGAGGCCGCCGCGGTACTTGCCGTAGCCACCCGAGTCGGGGCGCAAGTTCCGGCCGAGATAGACGATGGGGTAGTAGAGCTCGGTGATCTCCGCGTTCCCGAAGTCGGCGTTGGCGGTGTAGATGCACCAGGCGCTGTTCTCGCCGTCCCCGATGGCGCGCGCCGGCGCGCCGTTCGACGCCTGCTCGAGTGTCAGACCCGCGCCGTAGAGCCCGTACTGATTGATGCCGGCGAACTCGGCGGTGAGCGTGGTGGCCGCACCGGATGCGACTTCCTCGACGAAGCCGCGCGAGTAGTAGAGACGCCCGAACACCTCGTAGAGCGAGCTCAGCCACATCACTGCCGGAGCCCACGCCACACCCGAGGCCGCAGCCCAGTTGACGGGGTAGGGGTTCGCCCACGAGCCGCCAGGCGGGGTGTCGATGGTCCACGAGGCCACCGAGCCCCAGTTGAACATGTCGAAACCGACGATGTGCGAGTACGCCATCAACACGCCCGAGAGGATGGCGGTAGGCGTGATGTTCTGGCCGAACGGCACCCAGCCCGAGGCGCCATCGAGCGAAAAGCGCACCCGTGCGTTCTTGTCGATCTCGATGCGCATCGGCAGGTGGAACAAGCAGTCGACGTTCTGTTGCGGGGTGAGCACCCGCTTGCCGGCCATCGCCAGGTCCTTGAAGTTCGACTTGCGGATCAGCCCGGGCACCGCCTGGCCTCGCACGCGGCCGGTGGCATAGCGACGGCTGTCCTCGATGTACTCGCGGGCGGCGTCCTCGAAGAAATCGAGGCCGTACTTCTCGATGACGGCGACCAGCCGCTCCTTGACGGTGATGCAGCCAGCGAGGCGGCCGCGGGCGTCGCCCATGACCCAGTCGGGGACGCGGGTGCGCGATCGCATCCGCATCTCGTACCAGGGGTAAAACGCGTTGTTCTCGCCGATTCGCTCCATCGTGACCGGCACGCCGTCCGAGTAGCAGTCCGGGTTGATGAAGCCGATCGAGCCCGGCAGTACGAAGCCCGCGTCCATCGCGTGGGTGACGGCCGTGGCCCAGGCGATGAGCTTGCCCTTGTAGAAGATGGGCATCGCCATGTCGAAGTCGGCGGAGTGGATACCGCCGTAGTGCGGATCGTTGTTCTCGAACACGTCCCCGTCCCGGAAACCGGGGTTCTCCTCGTAGCCGCTCTCGATGAGCGAGCGGATGAAGATCGAAAGCAAGCCGGGGTGGGCGGTGATGCCTCGCGAGGTGCAGATGGCCTCGCCCGTCGGCAGGTGCAAACCCCACAGCGCGTCGCCACCCTCCGCTGCGATGGGCGACGCCGAAACCTTGCAGCCCACCGTCCAGGCTGCATCGCAGAGGTTCTGGAGGATCTGCCACACCGCCTCGTAGATGCCGGGATCGGCTTCCTTGCGCGGCATGCGCCTCAAGCCGAAGAGATGGCCGGTCTTCGCGAGGAGGCGATCGTTCTCGATGAGTTGGGCGCGCAGGGTCGCGCGTGGCGCCGCCGCAGCCGTCGGCGACGGACGCCAGGCCGGCTTCTTCGCGGACGCGGACTTGCCCTTCGCGGCGACGGCCTTGCTGCGTGCGCCGGCGCCCTTCTTCGGGGCAGGGACGCGCTTGGCGGTGCCTTTGGCAGCGGTCTTCTTCGCCGTAGCGATTCGAGTGCTCATTTGCGGTTACCGCCCTTCTTCTGCTTCTTGTTCGTGAGCCAGTAGATCTCGTGCTCGTCGATTCGAACGCGCCAGTCCTCGGGCACGAAGAGCGTGGTATTGGGGGCCTCGACGATCGCGAGCCCGTCGATCTCGTTGCCGGGCCTGAGCTCGCTCATCTCGAAGGTGTTGGCGTCGATCCAGCGGCCCTTCTGGAAGCACCGCCGGATGCCCTTGAAGGCCTGCTTGGGCGGCTTCTTTCCTTGGAGCGGCTGCTTCGCGAGCTTGGGCTTCACGGTGTTCACCCGCGCCACCACGCTGACCTCGGTGACGTTGTAGGTGGGCATCGTGGGCTTGGCCGCGAGGGTGAACATCTTGGTGAAGAGATCCTCGTGGCGCTTGAGGAGCTTGTCGACGTCCTTGGGGGTGGCGAGGCGAGACACCGGAGAGTCGACCTCGACGTCCTCGAGCTGGCCGTAGTAACGGATGTAAGCGATCTGCTCGAGCTTGATCTGGTCGCGGCTGAAGCCTTCGCCGAGGAGGTCGTTCAGAAGCTCGTTTTCGAGCTGCTCCCACGCGGCGCTGACGTGTGCCAGGGCTTGCACCTTCGCCGCGCCGTCCATCCCGGGGAAGATGAGGGCGGTGACGCTCTTGTGGCGGCGGTGGGCGTAGTCCATGCAGGCCCCGCCCCACGCCGAGAAGGCACCGGCGTGCGGCACGGTGGCCACCGACTTCCACGGGTAGTCGCCCGCGTACGGAATGAGGTGCATGGGGCCGCCACCACCGTATCCGAGCAGCATGTAGTCACGCAGGTCGTGGCCCACCATCAGGCTGCGCACCAGGTGCTCGCGCATGACCACGTTGACGAGATCGAAGCATTGCTCGGCGGCGACGTACGGATCGAGGCCGAGCGGTCGGGCGATCTTCTCGGTGACGATGTCGAGCGAGGCCTTGGGATTCACCTTCACCCGGCCCCCCAGGTAGTACTCGGGGTTGATGATCCCGAGCATCATGTTGCAGTCGTTGATGGTCGGGATGTCCGGATTGCCGGTTTCCTGGAACACCGGTCCCGGCGTGCCGCCTGCGCTGTCGGGGCCGAGCTTGATGCGCTTGGTCTGTGGGTCCAGCCGGATGTAGGTGCCGGTGCCCGCGCCGATCGACTTGATGTCGATCATCGGCACGTTGACCTTCATCTTCTGGAACGGTGGCTCGCGGTTGATCGGCAGCACGCCCGCGGTGATGGTGCCGGCGTCGAAGCTGGT
>CAYVDO010000509.1:0-5190 GCA_964450125.1 uncultured bacterium | reverse complement strand
CGCGGTCGGAGCCCTCGCCGCCGCCGCCCATGAACTTCGGAACGCCGTCCTCGCGCGCCTGCGCGCGATAGAGGTTCTTAAACGCCGCCGCTTCGTCGACGATCAGGCAGTCTGGTTGGACGGCATCCCACGTGATCCCCGGGTCGTACTCCCAGTCCGGGGGCAGCGCGAGGATCTCCTCCACCCACGCGCGCACGCCGTGCTCCAAGAGGGCCCGCTCGCGCTCGGACAGCTTGTCCTTCTGCTTGGCGTTCTTGACCTTCTCCTCGAGGGCCCGCTTGCGCAGCGCGATCGACCGCTCGACGGCCTCGACCTGGCCGATGTAGGCCATCACCGCGTCCTCGCTCATCTTCGTGCGCGCGAGCGCGTCGTAGCTGAGCACGACGACGTCGAGCTGGCCGGTCTGCAGGAGCGTCCACTTCTTGCGCCGCTCCTCGGGCGTGTCGGTCTCGGAGGTGACGAGGCCCTTGCGGGCGCCCCGGGTGAGCTGCTTGCGCTTCGAGCCGATCACGGCGACGCGGTAGTCCGGCAGCGTGCACAGGATGTCGTCGTGCCACTTCCACACGAGCGAGCCGGGCACGAGGATCACGGGGCGGCGGACCCAGCCCTCCTGGCGCGCGCGGGCGATGACGGCGAGCGCGGTGTACGTCTTGCCGACGCCGACGTCGAACGCGAGCAGGCCGCCTCGCTGCGCGAGCACGCGGCGCGCGCCGGCGATCTGGTGCGGCTTGAGCTTGGGCGAGCTCGGGCCCCAGCGGACGATGTCCAGCGGCTCGGGCGCGAACGTCGGCACGATCCGGCCGCGGGCGACGCGGTTGTAGGCGTGGACGAGCTGCTCGCGGCGCGCCTCGTCGGCGGCGACGTACGCCTTGAAGGACTCGTCCCACTTCTTCGCCAGGGCGATGCGCCGCTCGGCGAGGCTCTGCTTCTTCGCGGCGCGCTCCTCGCGAGACGGCGGCCCGAGGTCGCGGTCGCGCTTCTCCCGTGGGGGCTGGAACAGCTCGGGGTCGTGGTTGTAGTAGCCGAGGAAGGACAGCGCCTCGGGTGCGAGCGGCGGCCGTTCCTCGCTCGTGTACTCGTGGCCCTTCACCTGGACAAACCCGCCCTTGCGCTCGAGGTCGATCGCGCCGTAGCGACCGTTGAGCGTCGCCGAGATCCAGCCAGCGACCAGCGGGAGCGGGACGTAGCCGTGCTGGGGGCTGATGTCGGTGAGGTCGTCGAAGACGGCAGGCTTGATGGCACCGAGGAGCCTCCGCGCCTGGATCCGGCCCTGCTCGTCGCCGCGGGCGAGCGCGCGGTCGTGGCGGTCCCACAGGTCGTTGCCGGTCAGGTAGGCGTCCGCGGGCAAAAGCTGGTCCCACGCGGGGCCGTCCAGGTTCCACTCGGCCGCGAGCAGCGCCTCGACGATCGCGTCCCTGCTCATGGTGCCGCCCTGGCGCTTGTGGAAGGCGAAGAGCTGCTCGATGGTCAGCGCGCGCTGCTGGCGGAACAGCGCCTCGGCCTGGGCGAGCACGTCGTCGGGCTGGCCCGCGAACTTCGGCGCGACCTGCGGTGGCTCGCGCAGCGCGGCGGTGATGGTGCCGCTCTTGTCGAACGCGCCGAGGAGCTGCTGGGCCGCGACGACCTTGCGACGACCCTCGGCGAGCTCCCGCAGCGGCTTGTGCTTCCAGGGGTTGCCGGCGCTGGCCGAAAAGTCCTGCAGCGCCGCGAACAGCTCGGGCCAGAGCTGCTGCGCGCGATCGGCCTCGTCGGCGCCGACCGCGGCGAGGTAGCGACCGACACGTCGGCCGAGCTCGAGCGCGGGGCGCAGGTCCTCGTCGACGTCGCCGGGGATGCCGTCGTCCATGCGCGCGACCGTCTGCATCGCCGGGGCCGCCTCGCGCGGGGCGATCGGCGAGAGCACGCAGGCGGCGCAGATCGACCGTGGCTGCAGGGGCGGTAGCCCGCGGAACTCGCCCGTCACCTTGTAGCGCCAGCTCCGCGCCGTGCCGGCCTCGTCGTCGCCGGCGAACGCACCGTCCTCGACGCCGAGGATGTGCGTCGGGTTCTTCTTGAAGTAGTCGCCGTCGAGGATGAACTGGTCGGCGGGGTCGACCTCGGTGAGCTCGCCGCCGCGGCTCTGCCAGAAGACGACGTCCATCACGACTGCGGCGCCGGGGACCGCCTCGCGGCCCTTTCTGTCGTGGCTCGGCAGGCGGAACGCGCCGAGCAGGTGATGCCGGCGCAGCATCTTCTCGCGCAGGCCCTCGTTGAGGTTCCCGCTCAAAAAGCCCGCCGGGATCAGGTACACGCCGATCCCGCCTGGCACGAGCAGGTCGCTCGTCCGGCGCATGAAGTACGCGAAGGCGCGCTTCTCTTTATAGAATTCGTCGGTGTCCTCGCGGGCCATCGCGCCGCGCTCGCCGTAGGGCGGGTTGCTGACGACGAGGCCGATCGTGCCCTGGTACTTCGCGCCCTCCTGGGCGACCCACCGCTCGAAGGGCATGTGGTGGAGGTCGACATCGGGCCGGAGCGCCCCGAGGAGTTTGGCGCTGACCTTCGAGAACTCGACGGCGGTCCAGCGGATGCCCCCGATCTGGCCGCCCACCTCGAGTTCGAGGCACCGCTCCGGCGTGAACGCGCGGATCAGTCGCCCGATGCCGGCGCTCGGCTCCAGCGCGCGGACGATGCCGTCGTGGCCGGCGACATCGGGGAGCAGCGGGCACAGCGTCTCGGCGATCGCGTCGGCGATCACCTGCGGCGTGTAGTATTCGTGGATCAGGCCGAAGTTCTCGGGGAGGAGCTCCTCCGGAACGGAGCCCTTCATCGCCTCGATCGACAATCCACCCGAGCCGGAGTATTCGGCGAGCGCCGCCAGCTCCTCGGCGGTCATCTCCTCGGGACGCTTCTCGTGGAGGAGCTGGATCGCGCGCACGTTGGCGGCGGTGCGCGACTTGCGATCGCGCAGGTCCGGCGGGACGGCGACCGTCGGCGTAGCCCGCTCGGGCGCCACGTCGCCGCGCGTGCGACTCCACAGCGCCATGAGGTACGCGCGCAGCCCGGCCTCGGACGTGGGCTCGGCGAGGCCGGTCCGGAGCCCTCGGAGTTGGCCCTTGGCCTTCTCCATCACCCGCGAGACGAGGCCGCGACCTGCCTCGCTCACCACGGCCGAGAACGCGAGCTGCCCGCTGTCGCTGGCGACCGCGAGCAGGCCACCGTCTCGCAGGAGGGCGAGCGCCGGCCGCTGGAGCAGCAGCGGGACCGCGTCGAGGCCCCCCTGGCGCGCGAGGATCGCCAGGGCCCGAAGTTCCCCGAACGCCCGCATCGCCGCGAAGGCGCGCGCGGCGTCGCCCTTCCCCTTCGCCAGGAGTTTCCCAAGCCTGGCGATCACGCGTTCGATGACGGCCTCGTCCGCCTCGGCGTCGCGCGACCGCTGTCGCGCGGCGAGTTCGCCGTAGGTCCAGAAATCCGGGGCATCCACAGGCGGTTCGCCGCGCTTGACGCGACGCATCGACAGCATGCTCGCCACGAGCTCCTCGAGGGCGGCCCGGTTTCGAGCGAGGAAGGCGTCCAGGTACGCGGGCGTGTACTTGGCGGGCAAACCCTGGCGAAGCCGGGGCCACAACTTGTCGAGCGCTTCAGCCGGGGTCATGGTGATTCTCCTCGTCGTAGGCTTCCTGAACCAGCCGATCGATGGCCTGGATGATCTTGCTGCGCAACCTCGGGGACGTCGCATCTCTCAGCCATACGGCCCTGAGCGAGTTCCTCCCCAAGACCTCGAACGTGGCGACCCTTTGGTCCTGGCCTTCTCCCGTGAGGTAGAGGTGCAAGAAGAAGCCCGAGGGCTTGCGCCGCTCGGCTTCGGGCATATAGTCGCCGACCTCGAACACGAGCCTGTCGAGCACATACTTGGCGGCCTCGTCATCCGTGATGCGTTCGTGCTTGTGCTCGCGCGTCGGCTTCGCCGGAGTGAATGCGAGGTGGACCGCGCTGTCCACGGCATCACGGAGTCGATCCATGGTCGCTTCGTCGAGCGGCTTGTCCCAGTGCGTCTCGATGACGTCTTGGTCCTGCACCTCGACGGTCATCACCTGCGTTAAGCGATCTGACTCTCGTTGATAGAGAGTGAGGCGAAAGCCCCAGGGCTGCATCATCTCCACCGAGGCATAAGACTCGGGGAGTTTCTGGGCGAGGAAGTCGAGTACGAACTGCGCCGCGTCCCGATCGGAGGCGCCCCTCACGGCCTCATCCTCCGCCCGCAGCGCGGCGCGCGGGGAGGATGAGGGCGGATGAGGGTCGGGATCATCCATGGTCGCGGTCGCGCCATGCACATGGCGACGCCGGCAAGGCCCGCACCCGCAGGTCGCACCACAGCCGCACCCGGAAGCCTTCGGCCAATTCTCGTACTTGCCGGCGAGCCGTGCAGCGCCGCGGGCGATCCACGACGCGCACGCGTCGGAGAGCGCGGTGCCCCGGTCTGCGCGAGCTTCGTACAGCCCGCCCTGCTGATCAGGGAGCGCCGGGAGCGAGGCCTTGAGGCACAACACCGCGTGGCCGTCGCTCCCCTGGACGCGCCAGCCGCCGTCGATCTGCGTGACCGCGTGCGTTCGCGTCAGATTGTGGAGCGCCTGGCTGTCGACGTAGGGGCGGCGACCCACGAGAAACAGCGCCCCGGGGCTCTTGTTCGTCATGAGAGCACCTCGTCGTCCTCGGCGAGCATGTCGGCGAGCTGGCTCTTGATGGCGCGCAGCAGGGCGGCGTCCTCGCTGGCGTCCGGCTCAGGCTCGAGCACGCTCTCGCGGCCGCCGTGGGCGTCGAAGTAGGTCCTCGTCAGCCGCTTCTGCCGGTCCGGACGGACGAGCTGGCACGGGATCCCGTGGGCGATCCTCAGCATCATCTCGGGCTCGATGTACCTGCGCACCTCGTCGGCGCGGTCGCCGAGGACGTCGGACCAGGGCGCCTCGGTCAGCATCAGGTACGCGAGCCAGGCGTCGACCTGTCGACGACGCGGCCGTGACCTGCCCGAGATCACGTGCTCGTGCAACACGATCGCCTGCTCGAGACGTTGTGCGGCCCCCGACGAGCGCCAACGACCATGAGTGCGCTCGACGTGCTCCATCTCGGTCGAGGTGAGGGCCATCATCCCGCCGGGCGCGAGATGAAACTGATTGCGAGTGGCGTCGGAGACGTGTGCCATGGGATATCAGTCCT
>CAYVDO010000508.1:0-5204 GCA_964450125.1 uncultured bacterium | reverse complement strand
ATCGGTGAGCGTGTGCTCGCCGCTCCACGTGCCGCTCAAGTCCGCGAGATCGTGGATGCACGGGTTGCTGCTCCCGCCGCCGCAGCTGCCCGCCAGGAGTCCACCACCGGCAACGAGTATCGCCAGCCAAGACCAAGGTGACCGGGCGGCGCGCTGAATGGGTGACGTCATCGCAACCTCCGGAAATGCGCTCGGCGGCACAGCACGCGCTGGGGTGGGCGCGACGGCACGTGCGCGTCACTGCGGGAGAATCAGCCGCAAACCTCGAGACTGGCGCGCCGGCGCCCATCGAGCACGAACGCGGACGCACTATAGCCATCGCGCTTCGAGCCATCCAAGGCGAAGATGCGGTTTTCTCGCGCTTCACCACGAGTCCGATCGCCGAGCGATCCGAGCGCGCAGTCGCGTGGCGATAGCCACACCGAGCGCGAACACCAGCGAGTAGCCGAACAAGAGCACGGCGCCCAACACGATGAGCGAGCCGATCGGCAAGAACACCAGCTGGTAGCCGAGCTGGCCGAGCCAGGCACCGAGGTAGTGGGCCCACAGCGGACGCGGCGCCACCGTCCCCGCCAACACGCCTCCACCAAAGAGCGCGATCACGTAGTACGGACCGTCCGCATCCCACGGCTCGACCCGTCCGACCGCGAGCGGCGAGATCGCCCACACGAGCGCCCCGACGAGCGCCGACAGCAGCAGCGCGAAGGCGGGCGAACGGCGCCAGCGAGGCTCGACGGTGCGCTCGAACGAGTGCGCTTCGCCCGTCTCTCCAGTCGAGTGCGTCCCGATCGACGGCGCCATCCGAGGGACCTCCCCGCGAGCAGGGTGCCCGATCCGGAAGGTGCCCGCGACGGCACGGGCCGCGTGCGCACCGGGCGCATCCTGAGCCGCGCCGCCGGCACGGACGCGCCGCGCACGCGATACTTCGCGTGACAAGCCGACGTCCTCAGTGTCAGACTGGCATTCCTTCCCCTCGGGTTTCGGAGCATCGAGCATTTCCATGAAGCGTTCGAGGTTCGCGGTCGTGAGCTTGATGTGCGCATGCACTGCCGCCGTTTCCGGTGTGAGCGCAGCCCCCGAAGTGGATGTTCGATACGCATCCATCGTCAGCTGGCTGGAAGCCGATCCCAGCGTTCAGAACGAGGCCCAGCACAAGATCACCGCGATGGGGCACGATGCCGTCGAGCCGCTGCTCACGGCACTCCGTCGAGGAACCCCGACGGTACGGCGCAGTGCCGCCTACGCGCTCGGCCAGTTGCCGTCGGAAGCGCGTACCGTGGTGCCCGCCCTCATACAGCATCTCGGCGACGACGACAGAGAGATCCGAATCGCCTCGGCATGGGGCCTGGGATCGCTCGGCGACAAAGCGAAGCCGGCAATCGACGCGCTCGACACCATGCTTTCCGACGCCGAACCCGGTCCGCGCATGGCGGCCGCGCGCACCCTGGGCAAGATCGGCCCCGCAGCGGTGCGTACGGCGCCACGGCTCATCGCCGATCTCGGCGACTCGGAGCGGATGGTCCGCCAATGGGCGGCCTGGTCGCTGGGACGAATCGAAGCGCCCGCCGCGACCGCGGTGCCCGCGTTGACGGTGGCGATGGAAGATCCGATTGCCGGCGTGCGACGATCGGCGGCGCTCTCGCTCGGGCTCTACGAGGAGGACGCCAGGAGTGCCGTCCCCGCGCTCATCAAGGCACTCGACGACCCACACGATCAGGTGCGCACCTTTTCGGTGTGGGCGCTGGGGTCGATCGGGCCAGACGCTAAGGAGGCGCTGCCGCGGCTCCGAGCGATGAAGCCGCAAGCCTCGGGCATGCTCGAGCCCATCTTGGCCAACGCCATCGTCAGCATCTCGACAGGCAATCGCGGCGCGCAGGCGAAGCCCGAGGGCTGAGCGCTCGTAGCGCCGATCTCGCCAGGACCCGGATTGCGCGCGGGTCGAAAGGCGCAACCGTTCGTGTCCACTCTTCGCTACCTTCCGCCCAACGCCGTCACGCTGAGTAGCCTCACGTGCGGGCTGATCGCCATTCTCTACGGCGTCGAAGGCCAGCCGCAGCTCGCTGGCTGGTTCATCTTGTACTCGGTCCTTCTCGACGGCCTCGACGGGCCGCTGGCACGACTGCTGAACGCGCAGAGCCGCATCGGTGGCGAGCTCGACTCGTTCGCGGACTTCGTGTCCTTCGGGCTCGCCCCCGCATTCTTGCTGGCGGGTGTCGGCGAACCGACCGGACCGCTCAGCGGACCGCGGCTGCTCCACCTGCTCGGGCTGATTTACGTGTTCGGCTGCGTGCTTCGGCTGGCACGTTACAACGTCGTCGACGGCAAGGCGTACCCAGGACTTTTTCGCGGGGTTCCGTCCACGTTCGCCGGTGGCTTCGTGGCCGCATCGGTGCTGGTCGCGGTTCGCCACTCGGTGGACCTCGAGACCCGCGCGATGGGGCTCGCGTTCCTGCTCGGCGGGTTGGGCTTGCTCATGGTGAGCCCCATCTACATCCCGCGCGTGGGCTCGGCGCGCACGCTGCTCTGGAAACGACTCACGGTGGCGAACCTCGCCGTCGTCTGGATCCTGGTGGTCACCCGCTCCCTACCCGAGTACTTGCTCGCATCCGGGATCGCCTACTTCGTCGGTGGCGCAGTGGTGGGTGCACGGCGAGTCGCCGAGCTGCGCACGACCACGCGAGCAGCCGCCACCTAGCGCGAAAGACTCGCCCCAGCGAGTTCTTGCGGAACCTACCAGGTTCCTGAAAAGACATGCGCGTCGAGGCGGGCCCAGGAGCGTAGCGAGTCGACTCGGGGGTGGAGCCCCACGAACACGCTCTTCGTGGAGCGGGGGTCTGTCGAGACCCGCGCGGAAGTATCGAGAGGCTCGAAAGACTCGCCACCGCGAGTGCTTCAGCAGCCTGCTACGAGCGCAGCCGCGGCATCAGGTCGAACGGGCGCGGCTGGCACCAGGGGGCGGGGCGTCCGCGTCGGTCACGCCGTGGCGGCGCGGCGCCACGGTCGATGCGGCATCGCGCACCGGCAGGACCGCACGCGACGGCTCCGCAGGATGCGCCTCGGGCAACCCGGGGACGTGTTCCAGCTCGTGACGTGCGAAGAGCACCATCGGGATGGCGAGCACCAGTCCAACCAGCCCCAACAGCACCTCGCACACCACCAGCGCCGTGAGCGTCACCGCCATCGGCAGCTTGACGATGTCACCGATGATCTTCGAGTTGAGGAAGTACTCCAGTTTGTGCACCGCCACCAGCAGACTGAGACAGATGAGGGCACCCCACAGGCCGATGGCGGCGAACGCCACGCAGGTGAGGACGGTATTCGAGATCAGGTTGCCGATGATCGGCAGGATCCCACACAGGAACACGGTGAGCAGCAACACGAGGGGTTGCGGCAGACCGAGCCCGATCACCACGCACGCCGAGATCGCCGTGTTCACACCGGCGATGATGAGCTGACCACCCATCACGCGCTTGAAGTAGTAGTAGAAGATTCTCACCCGCACCACGCCGAAGCGGTACAGGAATCCAAGCAAGCTCTGGGGGCGCCGTGAGAACACGGCGTCGACGGCTCCCAGATCGTGGTAGAGGACCAGGTTCAGCACCAGAGCGAACAGGAAATAGACGATGTAGCCCGAGATCCGGGACACCACGCCGGTGACCGAGGGAATCAGCTCACGCGCGAACTTGATGCCCTCGGTGATCTGCCCGATCACGTCCTCCGAGGTCACGTACTGCGCCAGGTTCCAGCGCTGGTCCGCCTGCCGATAGAGCGTGATCGCCTGGTCCTGGATCGAGCTCACCACCGCCGGCAACAGGCGCACGGTTTCGGGGATGAGCTTGAAGACGAGCATCGCAGCCAGCGCCGTCACCCCCACGTAGAGCAACGAGAACATCACGGCCTTGGGCACGAATGGCACCCGCCGGCGCAGATCGTGGGTGAGAACGTCGGAGACCAGGAAGAGAAACAGGAACGCGACAGCGAACGTGGTGAGCTTGGTGGCGAAGATCATCACCACCGGAACTGCCAAGAGCCCGTAACCCACCAGGTATGGGTGTGCCTCGAGAAAGGCGTTGCGACGCGTCTCCCACTCCGCCTCGCTTCTGGAGCGGAAGAGCAGCGTGGTCTGATCGATGCCGCCGAGCTCGTCCGCGGCAGGCGGCGACGATGGGTTACGCGAGCTCGGCACGACGGCGCAGTTGCGAGGCTTGGGCTGGCTTGGCGGCGAAGCGGCGATCGTCCAAACCGGGTTCGCGCCAGCGTACCATAGGGTGCGCGAGGTCGACCGAACCACCACGCCCGCACGAGGAAGACGATGACAGCCAACGTGCTCGACGTTTCCGAGGCGACCTTCGAGGCCGAAGTCATCCGCCGCTCGTTCCAGATCCCGGTGCTGGTCGACTTCTGGGCGCCGTGGTGCGGACCATGCCGGGCGCTCAGCCCGGTGCTCGAAGACCTCGCCGAGAAGGGAGGCGGGTCGTGGCTATTGGCGAAAGTGAACTCGGACGAGAATCCGGCGCTCGCAGAGCGCTTCGGAGTACGCGGCATCCCGTGCGTGAAAGCATTCCGCGATGGCGCCTTGGTCGACGAGTTCACCGGCGCGCTGCCGCGCGCAGCGGTGGAGCGTTTCCTCGAGCGGCTCCTGCCCAGCGCGCTCGACGTGCAGGTCGCGGACGCGGTCGCCGCGTTGGAACGTGGCGACAGAGCGGCGGCGCGCACTACGCTCGAGTCGGTGCTTGCGGCCCAACCCGACCACGATGGCGCCGTGCTGGCCCTCGCAAAGCTCGAGCTCGACGACGACCACCCGCAGCGCACCCTCGACCTGGTGAAGCGCTTGCCGGACGGCGGTCCAGCGGGCACCGCCGTGCGCCTCTTGCGCGCCCAGGCCCGTTTCGCGAGCGCTCCCGCAGCCGAGACCGTGGACGTGCTCGCTGCACGAGTGGCTGCCGACCCGAAGGACCTCGATGCGCGCTTCGCGCTTGCCCACGTCGCGGCGCGCGAGGGCGATCTCGACCGTGCGGCCGAAGAGCTTCTCGGGATCCTGGCGCGCAAGCGGGACTACCGAAACGGCGAGGCGCGACTCGCCTTTCTAGACGTCCTGGAAATCATGGGACCGCACGAGCCACGCACGGAGCAGTATCGCAGCCGGCTCTCGATGCTGCTGTTCTCCTGACCGGGGGGCTGTTCCAGCCCCCCGCCCGCTGCGG
>CAYVDO010000507.1:0-5207 GCA_964450125.1 uncultured bacterium | reverse complement strand
AATCCGCGGGTACGGAAGATCCGCTCGATCGTCGGCATGTACCGTCCCGAACGCCGGACGGCGGACTCGAATTTGTCGGCGAGACCGGTTTGCGCGCGGATTCGGTCGATCGCCGCCAGATACTTCCCGTCGCCGCCCCCCACGCGTCGGAACATCGTCTCCACGTCGCGGCGTTCGGCGGTGTCGACGGGAGCGTCGGAGCTTCCGGTACCAGCCAGGTCGCGCAGGATGTCCGCGTACTTGCGTACCGCCCGATCCACCGCTTCCTGGCGGCTGGAAGCCTTGGTCGCGTCGGAAAGATCCTGACGGTCGAGATCGGAGAAGTCGAGCACCGCATAAACGACATCCATGTACAGGTTGTCGTGGACGACCACGTGGTGGCTGTCGTGGCGGCTGTAGACGTCCGTCCAGAAGAGGACGTTTGGCTCGAGCTGGGGCGGCGTCGGAAAGAGCACTGGGTCGAGCGGACGGGAGGCACTCGCCGTGCCGATCCCGACCGCGATGACGATCGCGAGCGCGCCACCGAGGACACGAAACGGCGCGCCGACGGAACGCCGAGTGGTGCCCGAGCTTCGTCTCTCGATGCGATCCGCGCCGACGCCATCCGGCCGTTCGTACGGCGTCGGCGTGGGCTCGGAGGGGTGGGGATCGAGGGACACCGAACGATTCGATGCGAAGGACTCGAGGAATCACGAGTCGCGCGCAAGTTACCAACGCCGATACGCGACGTCAAAGAAGTTCCACGCCCGGCCGCTCAAACCGCCAGGAGCGCGCTTCCGGTTCGGGCGCGGGATCGGCTGGGCTGCGGCGACCGTGCTATAAGGGGCGGGATTTCACGCGATTTCCTGCACTTCGCCGGCGACGTCCGAGCCGCTGGCCGCCGTCGCAGGATTCGTCGCAACTCTCGTCCACACCTCGTCGTGATCAAAGAGCACGAATCGCTGCTGCGCGGTGCGCACATGGTGCTCGACGCCGTGTTGCTCGGACTGCTTTTCGCCTGGGTTTACGCGGTGCAGAACGTAGTGCGCGTCGAGCTGCTGGCGCCGAACGTGCCCACGTTGCTGCCCTTCGAGGCGTACCGCTGGGTGATGCTGGTCGCCACGGTGACCTGGGTGATCGTGCTGCACGTTACCGGCGGCTACTACTCGTATCGTTCGGCATCCTTCGGTTCGCTGGTGGGGATGCAGCTCCGGACGGGTGTCGCGGTTTTGGGAATTCTGGGCTTCACGCTCTTCGCCCTCAAGGACTCCACCGTCAGCCGCAGCTTGATCTTGACTTTCACCGCGGTGGCCGTGGTGGCGCTGAGCGTCGAGCGGGTGGTCGTGAAGTGGCTTCTGGAACGCATTCGCAGTCGCCACTACAACCAGCGCTACGTACTGGTGGTGGGCGCGGGCGCGCAGGCGCGGGAGCTGATCGCTTCGATCGAAGGGAACCCAGGGCGTGGCTATCAATGCGTCGGTTGCTTGGCGCCCGACGTCGCGGAAGCCGCGGAGCGCGGGATCGAGACGCTAGGCTCGGTCGACGACCTGGAAGTGGTCCTGCGATCACGGCCAGTGGACGAGGTGGCATTCCTGCTCAACGACCTCGGCATCGCCAGGCTCACCGAGTGGCTGCCGCTTTGCGCCAGGGAAGGGGTGAAGGCGCGTCTCTTCTTCCTGCCGCCACCGCTCGACTCGATGGACAACTACCTGGAGACACTCAACGGCATCCCGTCGATCTCGTTCGGAATCCCTCCCTCTCGCTACTGGCAGCTCTTGGTGAAGCGCGCCATCGACGTGGTGGTGGCGAGTGCGGCTCTCGTGGTGACGTCGCCGTTGGCACTGGCCGCGGCAGTGGCCATCCGCCTCACCAGTCCGGGTCCGATCTTCTTCCGCCAGATTCGCTACGGGCTCAACAAACGCCGCTTCACGCTGCTCAAATTCCGTACCATGGTCGTCGACGCCGAGCACCGGCGCAGCGAGCTCGAAGCGTTGAACGAGATGGACGGGCCCGTGTTCAAGATCAAGAACGACCCACGCGTCACGAAAGTGGGGCGTGTGTTGCGCGCGACTTCGGTGGACGAGCTTCCGCAGCTCGTCAACGTGCTGCTGGGTCACATGAGCTTGGTCGGGCCGCGCCCTCCCATTCCCAGCGAGGTCGATGCCTACCAGCCCTGGCAGCGCCGGCGCCTCAGCATGAAGCCCGGGATCACCGGGCCGTGGCAGGTGAGCGGTCGCAATCAGGTCGACTTCGAGCGCTGGATGCACATGGACATGGAGTACGTCGACAACTGGAATCTGCTCAAGGATCTCGAGATCCTGCTCAAGACGGTGCCCGCGATCGTGCGCGGCACCGGCGCCTGGTGAGTAGGCTGCCGCAGCACGGCTCCGCGGCACATTGGAGGCAACGTCGATGACGACTGCGAAGAAGTGGTGGCGTTGGGTGTTGGCAGGCTCGTGCCTCGCCGGTCTTCACGGTTCGGCATCCGTGAGCCGCGCCGAGGAGGGGGCGGGCACGGAATGGACCCGCGAGAACACCGTCGGCGGTGCCGCGGGAAATACCTGGTCCTCGACGACGGAAGGTTCGGCGCAACACACCGAGAATGGCCGCACCTGGAACAGCACGAGCACCGGCAGCACCACCAACGGCGGCTCCGGCACCATCGATCGCGAGGGTACCGTCAGCCACAACGAGGACGGCACGACCACGTACTCGCGTGACAAGACGTACACCAACGAAGCCGGAAAGTCCGTCACCGTCGACAAGGACGTGACCGTGACCAAGGGCGAGGACGGAAGCCGATCGTGGACGGGCGACGTCGAACGCACGGGTCCCAACGGCCAGACGCAGCAGGGCGAGCTTTCCGGCAACGTCCAGCGCGGCGAGGACGGCACCACTTGGACGCGTGAGCGATCCGGCGAGGACGCGCAGGGGCGTACCTGGTCCCGCAGCGAAACCGGCAGCGCGCAGGCGACCGAGGGCGGTGTCGAGTGGCAGCGCGAGCGTGAAGGGCAAGGCCGTGCCGGGCGCGAGTGGGGATCCGAAACGAGTGGTTCCGCGGCGCGTGACGGCGACGGCCGCTGGGATTGGCAGAGCCATACGGACGGCGAGGGCAAGCGCGGCGGCGGCTTCAGCACCGATCGCAGCGGTTGGCGGCAGCGCGATGCCGGCGGCGTGAGCGGAGGTCGCGAGCGCACCTTCCAGCGTCGTCGCGGCGGCGGTGGCTGAAGCGGCTGCGCCGGGGTGCGCAAGAAACGCGCGGGGTCAGGACGGAATCGTTTCGCGCGTGAGCGGCTCGGCCACCAGGCCGGGCTCGGCGCGCTCCACGCGATCTCGCCCTTCTTGCTTGGCGCGATAGAGCGCCGCATCGGCGAGACGCAGCAAGTGCTCGAACGAGGTCGCGCCGTGGGAGCACCGCTCGGCGACCCCGATCGACAGCGTCGAACGGACGCCGTGCGTGGTCGTGGCCACCGCGGTGCGGATGGTCTCGGCACGTGTGTACGCCGTCGCCAGCGGTGTATCGGGGAGAACGATCGCGAATTCTTCGCCGCCGTAGCGCGCCGCCAGCTCGTGGCTGCCTTCGACGTGGTCGCGCAAGGCCTCGGCGATCTCGCGCAGCCGTCGATCACCGGCGGCGTGGCCGAGCCGATCGTTGATCACCTTGAAGTGGTCAGCGTCGACCATCAGCACCGAGAGTGGCCGATCGCGCGCCGAGGCCTCGTCGAATGCCCCCGCGCCGAAGTGCTCGAGCCGGCGGCGGTTGGCGAGCCCCGTCAGATCGTCCTGACGCGCCTGTAGCTCGAGCCGTGCATTCGCATCTTCGAGCTCGCGGGTGCGCTGGCGCACCAAGGCATCGAGCGCCGCATTCGCCTTGAGCAGCGCCGCGGAACGCCACCGAACCACACCCGCAATCGAGAGCGCGAGCGGCAGCAGGGCCAGCACCGCTACCGCCCGGCGCTGGTACCAGCGCGGCAGCACCCGAACGGCGAGAGCAGCGGGGCGTACCGACGCTGCGCCGTTCACCAGCCCGATCACCTCGAAACGGTATCGCCCAGGCGGAAGCGAACCCAGCTCGCGGCGCGGCTCGTGGCTGGCGGGAGTCCACTCCTCGTCGAGGCCGACGAGCCGCGTGCGATATCGCACCTCGAGCTCGCCGGTCGGCACCTCGTATTCGAAGCGAAGGCGTTGGAAGGGTTGGATTGCCACGGGCCCGGCCGAGTCGAGTGGCAGCGGCTCGTCGATGCCTCGGGTCCGCATGGCGACGGCACGACGAAGGTGCGTCTCGAGCTTTCTCAGGGTGGCGCGCGAGCGGGACGGATCGAATCGCAAGAGTCCGCGCTCGGATTGGATCAAGAGCGTGTCGCCGTCACCGCAGTCGGCGCCCAGCAGGTGGCGCGCTGCACCGTCGAAGGGGCGCACCTCGTGCCAGTCGTGGGATCCGCCTGCCCGTGTGAAAAGCCGGGTCGAGGTGAGCACGTAGCTGCGTCCATCGGGGCACGTGAGCGTCTCGCCGCCCAGCTCGTCGAGCGTCGCCGAAGGCAAGCCGTCGCCGGGGCGGACCCGCCGGAATCGGCCGGCATCGAGGACGAAGTAGCGGTCGCCGTCGCGAGCGAAGACACGCCCGCCGAGCTCGAACACCCACGTCGAAGGAGTCGTGGAAGACGTATCCGGCAGCGCGTGCGGCTCCCATCCCGCGATCCGCTCGCCACCCGGGTCGAGCTCGAAGCGGATCAGGCCACCGCGAATCTGCCCTGCCCACAGCGCACCGTCGGGCCCTGGAGCCAGTGAGCTCAGGCCGAGCGGCGGACCGCGACTCGTGTCCGCGACGCGCCATCCCTCGGCGCGGTGGCTCAGGATCGCCAGTCGCTCGTCTTCGATGGCGACCACCCGATCACCGTTTGCGGAGGCTGGATCCAGGCTCCAGACGCCCACGTTCTCCAGCAGTCGCACCGCGCGAACACCGTCCCAGACGACCAGCCCGTCACCGCCGCTCAGCAAGATGCCGAACGGTGTGACGAGGATGTCGGTCACCTCGGCGAGCCCGGTCTCCACGTGCTCGAAGGCACTGCGCCCTTCGTCATCCGTGCGCGACCGGTACGGCCCAGTGGTGGTGGCAACCCACGTGGTGTTGCCCACGTCGGCAGCGCCCTGCACCGTGCCGCGCAAGCCGAGCGTCGAATCGTAGAGGCTCCACGCCGAGCCCAGTGCTACGCGTCGCCTTCCGTGGC
>CAYVDO010000506.1:0-5257 GCA_964450125.1 uncultured bacterium | reverse complement strand
GTTGAGCACGAACTTCACGTAGTTGGCGAAGGTGTGATCCTTGTTCAGGAACACGTCGAATCCGACGATGTCCGGCGGCAGTGGGGTGGAGTTCGAATCGCCGAACAGGATCCACTCGTGGCTGCGACCGGGAAAGATCAGCGATGTCTCGATGTTGACGTTCGCGGTCTTGGCGATCGTGAGGGTCGCCGGTGCGTTGGTGGGAACCTGATTGGGCGGCAGCCCAAGTAGGCTCACCTTGAACGTGCCGGCGGCGACGGTGGGGAAGATCGCAACACCGTTCAGCCCGGTCGTGGCCTTGAATGACCCTCCGGCGCCCTCGAGTGCCACCAGTACCCCGTAAAGAGGGGTGTCGTTGGATGTGATGAGGGTGAATGTCACGTTCTTGACTGCCGCAGCCGGTGCGACGGAGGGCCCGGAGAAATACGCATCCTCCCCGCCGGGCACGGCCTGGAATCCTTCCAGCAGCCCGCCGGCGGCGAATCGCTCGTCGCTTGCGCTCGCGGCCGCGGCGCGCGCGGCAACGGCTGCGGAAATCACGCTGAAAAAGAGCACGAGCGCGAGAGCTACGGGACGTCGGCGACTCGGCATGATGTGCCTCCGGCTGACGGATCTGCCGCGGCAGATCCGCATGCAAAGCCCCCCTGCGGGGCATCGGTCGAACCGTGGAATCGTGCGTTCGCGCTAGGTTAAGCAAGGATTATGCCGTAGCAGGAATGGCTTTCTCCGTAGAAATTGAGCGATCGGAAGCGGCACTCCTCGCGCCCACTCAGAGGATCACGATGGTGACCCCCGGGTTGCCCCGGCCGAGGTCGATGTCGCGATCTGCGCCGGGTGCCTCGGCAAGAACATCGCGGGTGCGCGGATGAAAGAGCTCCCAGTCCTCGCCGGGAATCCAGCCGCGGATCCGGCCTTCCCGGGCGCGGCGGTCGAGCGATTCGCGAATGCCTTTCCGAATCGCGCCACCCTGGCCGGACGAGCCGTAGCCGTGCACCAGCTTGATTGCTGCCAGGCCACAATGCTTCGCAAGCGAGATCTCGGCGTCGAGGCGCGCTCGGGCCTCCATCAGCGTGGGCTGGTCGATCTTCAGATTGACCGTCGGTAGCCCCTCGTCGCGGCGGGCCGGCTCAGGTGCGCGGCGCCGCTTCATCGGCGGACTCCGCACGCGGCGCGAGTCGGCCGCTCGCGACTGCAGCCGGCGCCGGCGCCGCACCGGCGTCGGTGGCAGAACATGCTTCCTCGTGAGCCCGAAACGCGGATGTGTCGCATTGAAGAGCCTCGGGCGTCATCGCGCCGAGAATCTGCCTCGCGAGGTGATGGGCGAGCTCGCGGAGTTCCTCGAGCTCGTCGGCGTCGAATGACGGATCGGCGGTGGTGTGTCGTGGGAAATCTGGATGATTCCGCTCGTGCCTGTCGATCTGCGGTGGCTCATCCCCGGCGAGCGACGCCTTCGGCAGCTGCAGGGGTGTGGGTTGCGCCAGGCGAGTGATCGGGCTCGGGTCGTTGCCACGGATCGTCCTCGTGGATCTTGCGGCACGTGCGCACGCTCCGCCATCCTGCGCGCGCCGCGTTCGCGGCCAGAGGAGACTCGTCGATGTCGATGATCGCGCCGCGGGCGATCGAGCAAGCCGGACCGTCGCAGCTCAAGATCGTGTGGGTCGACGGCCACGAAAGCGTCTACTTCGTGCCGGATCTGAGGCGCGCGTGCCGCTGCGCGGTGTGCATCGACGAGTGGACGGGGCAGCCAAACCTCGATCCTGCGTCCGTCTCGGACGAGGTGAAGCCCACGCGCCTGGAGCCGGTGGGGCGCTACGCCATCCAGATCGAGTGGAGCGATGGCCACTCGACCGGCATCTACACCTGGGAGCACCTGCGGGACATCTGCCCGTGCCCTGAGTGCAAGTTCAGTCGCTCACGCCGGCAGGGCTGAGAGCACGCGCTCGAGCTCGTCTTCTCGATGGTAGAAGTGGGGTGCGAAGCGCACCCAGCCTTCGCGCTCGATGCAGCGAATGCGCTGGGCGCCGAGGCTTTCGACCACGGCGCGGTTGTCGAGCGTGGCATGACGAAACGCCACGATTCCCGATGCACGCGCCGCGGGCCCGCGCGCGCCGAGCACGTGACAGCCGCGCTCGCGTAGCCCCTGGGCGAGCCGCGAAGCGTTCGCCAGCACTGCCGCTTCGATGCGTTCTCTACCCAGCTCGAGGAACGTGCGAGCACTCGCTCCCATCGCGAAGACGTTCGCCGTGGGTTGCGTGCCGCCCTCGAATCGCGCGGCGTCGCCCCGCATCCGTTCGCGTCCGTCCAGGTAGGGAAGCGGCGGATCGTTGGCGTCGGCGCCCGGCTGGGTCACCTCCACACGATCGAGCAGGGCGCGGCGGATGAACAGGAACCCTACGCCCATCGGTGAGAGCATCCATTTGTGGCTGCCGCAGGCGACGAAGTCGAGGTCGGCGGCGCGGACGTCGAGGGCGAGCGCGCCGATGCTCTGCACGCCATCGATGGCCACCAGCGCTCCGTGACGACGCGCGATGCGCACGATGTCGTCGAGCGGAGCCCGCGCACCCGACCAGAAGCACACGCTGCTCACGGCCACCACGCGCGTCCGCTCGTCCACGAGACGCTCGAACGCGTCGAGGTCCGGCAGGCCTTCCGGCGCGGGCGCGATCACGTGCTCGACGCCGAAGCGGGTGAGCCGGCGCCACGGCATCACGTTCGCGGGGTAATCGTCCTCGAAGCCGATCACCCGATCGCCGGGGCCGAGGCCGAGCCCGTTGGCCACCGTCGCCACGGCCACGGTGGTGTTGGGCATGAACGCGATCTCCTCCGGAGTCGCGCCGATCAGCTCCGCGACGTCGCGACGTGCACGCGAGCGCTCGGCGAGCCAGCCGCGGAGCACGTCGGGCGTGGGCGCTTGCGCCTCGCGCGCGTGGCGCTCGAGCGCCACCGCCGCGGGGCCGGAGATCGGCGCGATGCCCGCATGGTTGAGGAAGATGGAGCCGTCGCCGAGCGCGGGGAAGAGCCGGGCGCGGATTGCGTCGTCGAGAAGTGAGCTCATCGAAGGGATGGCGGTCGTCGGGACCCGGACGGGGCTCGGGAGGGTCGCTCACGCGCCTCGTGGTCGGCGAATGCCGAGCTTCTTCATCTTGCTGCGCAGCGTGCTCGGATGGAGCCGGAGCTGGTCGGCTGCGCCCCCCGGCCCTTCGATGATCCAGTGCGCTCGCACCAACGCCGCCTCGATGTGCTCGCGAAGCACACCGTCGAGGGACGAAGCCCGCGGCGGGCTCGGTACGGTGGTGGTGGGCGCTCCATTGCCCACCGCCCGAGCGGGTAGCGCCACGGGCATCGCTTCGATCGGCGCGAACAGGTCGGCGGCGGTGAGGACCGTGCTCGGCGCCAACACCACCGCGCGCTCGACGACGTTCTCGAGCTCGCGCACATTGCCGGGCCAGGGGTACTGAAGCAGCCGCTCCATCGCCGCTTCCGACACCTGCACGGGGGGCTTGCCGAGCTTTCGCGCCGAGCGCTCCAGGAAGAACGCGATCAAGAGCCGTAGGTCGCTCTGGCGCTCCCGAAGCGGTGGGATCGCGATGGGAACGACGTTGAGTCGATAGTAGAGGTCGCTGCGAAACCGCCCCTCCCGGCACGCCGCCGCCAGGTCGCGATTCGTGGCGGCGATGATGCGCACGTCGACGCGCACGGTCTGGTTGCTACCGATGGGCTCGAACTCTTGCTCCTGAAGCACGCGCAGGAGCTTCACCTGGGTTTCGAGAGGCAGCTCGCCGACCTCGTCGAGGAAGAGCGTGCCGCGGTCCGCCACCTTGAAGCGACCGTCGCGATGCGCGAGAGCACCCGTGAAGGCACCTTTCACGTGACCGAAGAGCTCGCTTTCCACCAGACCCGCGCTGATGGCGCCGCAGTTCACCTTCACCAGCGCTTGTTTCCGGCGCGAGCTGGCTTCGTGGATGGCGCGGGCGACCAGCTCTTTTCCCGTACCGGTCTCGCCGGTCACGAGCACCGTGGAATCCGTGGCGGCGACCTGATCCACCTGGCGCAACACCGCGAGCAGCGCCGGGCTCGAGCCCACGATCTCGTGGAAGTTGTGCTCGGTGCGGATCTCCTCGCGGAGGTAGACGTTCTGGGCCTCGAGCCGCTCCTTTTCCTCGCTCATGCGCAGGCTGTCGGTGATGTCGAGGAACATGGTGCGGGTGAAGGTGCCGCTCGGATCGGGACGCGACCACCACTGGATCCAGATGGGGCGCCCGTCGTCACGGCGGCGCAGCTCCAGGATCACGCCGCTGGTGTCGGTGCCGCGGCCGATCGATTCCAGCGCCGCCTGCACGCGCGCCTGTGCCGTCGGCGTGTCCGGGATGAAGCTCTTGCCGTAGGTGCCGTCCACCTGATCCGGCGTGATGCCGAGGATGCGCATGGCGGTCTTGTTGGCGCGGATGAAGCGGGTGTCGAGCCCCTCGTGGACGTAAGCGATGGGCGCCTCGTCGAAGAGATCGCGGAAGCGCTCCTCGGAGTCGGCGAGGCGCCGATTGGTCTCGCGAAGCTCCTCGCGCGCACGCTGCTCGCGGGCCTCGAGCTCGGAGATGGTGCGTGACGCGAGGCGGACCTCCATCTGCTCCATCACCAGCGCGGCGAGCCGTTCGAGATGCTCGGCCTCGGTGACGGTCAGCTCGCGCGGCTCGTGATCGAGGATGCAGAGCGTGCCGAGGCCGTGCCCATCGCGGGTACGCAGCGGTGCACCGGCGTAGAAGCGAATGCTCGCAGCACCGGTGACCAGCGGATGGTCGACGGTGCGCGGGTCGTGGCGTGCATCTCGGACGTGCAGCACGTTGGGGCGATGGATCGCCGAGGCGCAGAATCCAGGCTCCCGGCCGACCTGTGGTGCGTCGAAGCCATGCCGCGCCTTGAACCAGACGCGATCCTCGGCCACCAGGCTGACCAGCGCCACCGGAACGCCGAAGAGCCGCGCCGCGATCGCGACGATGTGCTCGAACGCGGCCTCGGGTGGCGTGTCGAGAATGTCGAACGACTCCAACGCCAGCAGGCGGGCGACCTCGTCGTCCTTCGCGTCACCGGGCGATGGCCCTCGGCCCGGGATCTTCCCCGACAAACTGCACCATCCCGTGACGTTCACGCACTGACACCCGCGGCCGGTCGGCGCCGGCGTTCGCGACTGACACTAAACCAGGTTTCAGGGGTGATCGAGGGTCAAAAGGCCTCAGGGTCATCGGCCAGACCGTCGGCGGCG
>CAYVDO010000505.1:0-5281 GCA_964450125.1 uncultured bacterium | reverse complement strand
CGCGTTCTTCGAGCCGCTGCCGCAGCCGTTGCATCGGTAGCAGCGCGATCACGACGGCGACGACCATCATCACCGCGAGGGCGAACGAAAAGCTCGCGGCCACAGGCCGAAGGAGCGTGAGCGGCACCAGCAGCAACGTGCCGGCGAGGCGAGCCAGCCGCACGCCGCGCGGCTCGGATACGTGACCCAGCTCGTGGGCGATCACTGCGTCGAGCTGGCTGTCGTCGAGAAGCGCGAGCGCCCGGGTGGAGATCAAGACCGCGCGCGCCCAGGGCAACGCTGCTGCCGAGCCGATGTCCGAGCGAAGCTCGTACGCGACAGGCGCCGCCAGTCCCATCGTGCCCGCCACCCGCGCGACGGCCTCGACTGCGCGCGGTGAGGCTGGTGCGATCAGCCCGAGAAGTCGCTCCGCCTGGATCGCGGCGCCGAAATGGAGGGCCACCAACCCTGCTGCGGTCGCGGCCACCGCGAGATATGCCTTCGCACCGAACTCCGCCGGCATGGCGAGGGCCGCGATGGCGATCAGCAACACGTGCGGATACCAGATGAGCCACCGCTCGCTCAGCGTCCGCACGGTGATCGCAAAGCTCGTGGGCCGCTTGCGGGCGCGCTGCACGACGCGGTCGTAGACGAGCGAGATCGCGGCCAGCGAGGCGAGGGGCGCGAGCACCCGCGGCACGACGGCCGGCACCGCGGAGAGCGCGTAATCGAACTCGAAGACCGCGATCGCCACTCCGAGCGGTGCGATCGTCGCGAGCTGGCTCAGGCTCACCCGCGCCGGCCACGTGAGCCGCGCCCGCTCGGTCCAGTGCAACCCGTCGAGAGCCGGTGGTCGCCGGCCCCACGCCGCCCAAACACACGCACGCGCCAGCAGCCACGAGAGCGCGAACGACAGCGCGATCGCCGCGGGCGCCGGCGTCCAGCGCACCCAGGCCGGCACGAGCGCCTGCACCTGTTCGAGGGCGGTCATGAGCGAGGGCTGAGATCGCGTGGACAGGGGCAGGGGGCGTGACTACATTCCGCCGACTCGCGAAGGAGAACACGAATGGACGCGGTACGAAACGTGGTGATCGTGGGTTCGGGATGCGCGGGCTTCACGGCGGCGCTCTACACGGCGCGCGGGGGCTTGCAGCCGCTCATCATCGAAGGCGGGCAGGTGCCGCCGGGCGGGCTCCTGACCACCACCACCGAGGTCGAGAACTTCCCCGGCTTTCCCGACGGGATCATGGGCCCCGAGCTGATGGAGCGGATGCGCGCCCAGGTCACCCGCTTCGGCACCGAGTTCATGATCGCGACGGTCACGAAGGTGGAGACCGAGGTGCGCCCGTTTCGGATTCACCTGGACACCGGCGAACGCATCCTGGCCCGCACGCTCATCATCGCCACCGGCTCGGCGCCGCGGTCGCTGGGTATCGAGGGCGAGCAAGCGCTCACCGGCAAGGGCGTGAGCACGTGCGCCACGTGCGACGGTTTCTTCTATCGCAACAAGACCGTCGTGGTGGTGGGCGGCGGCGACTCGGCGATGGAAGAAGGTCTCTACCTCGCCGGGCTAGCCGCGAAGGTGATCCTGGTCCACCGGCGTGATTCGTTTCGCGCCTCCAAGATCATGCAGGAACGCCTTCTCGCGCATCCCAAGATCGAGCTGCGCTGGGACTCGGCGGTGGTGGAAGTCCTCGGTCGCGAGCAGAACACGCTCGAAGGTGTGGTGATTCAGAACTTGAAGACCGGTGCGCGCGAGACCGTGGCGTCGCCGGGAATCGGCCTCTTCGTCGCGATCGGTCACACGCCCGTGACCGAATTCCTGAACGGCGTGATCGAGACCGACCCGCAGGGCTACATCAAGGTCAAGGATCCCACCAGCGAGACCAACGTCCCCGGCATCTTCGCCGCCGGCGACGTGATGGACCCCCGCTATCGGCAAGCCGTCACCGCCGCCGGATCAGGCTGCCGCGCCGCCATCGACGCCGAACGCTTCCTGCAGCTCGCGGGGCACTGAGTGCTCGCGGCGAGCGCGCGCAACGCTCACGCGGCCTCCCGCGCCCGCGGACGATCCCTCGCGCCGATCCTCGTTGCGGATCGCGATCGGACGCCTGGAGCTCTACCGCCGCAGTTTGGAGGCCCACCGGTCCCTCGGTGGGCCTGATCGGCTGAGGCGCGTCGCGCCGCCCGGCTGCTATGTTCGACCGCGTTCGCGCGCTGCTGAGAACGAAGGGGAGCGCGGATCCGGAGCCGAGCGGGAGCGATGAGACGAGCGGCGGCGATCTCGCTTCTTCTCGCGGCCCTCGTGCCGGTGGCGGCGTTCGCGGAGGAACCGCCGAGCACGGCTGCGAGCCTGCTCTCTCCCTCGGCGACGATCGGGTTTCGAGTCGGGATGGCGAAGGTCGACATGACCCCCGACCTGTCGCAGATCGCGGTGTCGCTCAACGGCTACGGCGACAGAGACAACGCGCTGGCGACGGCGGTGCTCGATCCAGTCTATGCACGCGCACTCGTCGTGACGGATGCGCGCGGCGCGATGGCCGCGATCGTGGCGGTGGACCTCTGCTACGTGACGACCGAGCTACGCGACCTGGCGCTCTCGGAGCTCGGCGGCGACGGCTTCGACGGACGAAATCTCCTCGTCGCCGCGACGCACACCCACTCGAGCTTTTCCGGCTACGACGACAGCTTCGTCGCGACGCACTTCATGGGGGATTTCCACGAGGCGATCCTTCGCCAGACCGCGCACGCCATCGCGCGCGCCGTGCGCGATGCGAAGGCGACTGCGCGCCCCGCGGTGATGAGCGTCGCGCGCGCGGAGCTTGCGGGGTTCAACCGGAGCCGGCTCGATCCGAATTTCGAGCACGGCCTCGGCCGCAGCCTCGCTCCCTCGGCCGATCCGCGCTTTGCCCTCAATCAGCGCGCGGTGCTGATTCGTTTCCAAGCCCAGGACGGCACGAACATCGGCGCGGTGGCGCAGTTCTCGGCGCATCCGACCGTGCTCTCGCCCAAGAATCTCGCGATCTCGGCGGACTATCCCGGTGTGCTCTGTCGCCGGCTCGAAGCAGCGCTCGGGCCGGGCAGCGCCGCGCTCTTCCTGAACGGCAGCCTCGGTGACATGGCGCCCACGCCCGACTGGGCCGAGTCGGGTGACATCGAGGTCAAGGACATGGAGTCCTACGGCAATCGGCTCGCCGACGCCTTCCTCGGCATGATTCCCGCGCTGGCGCCCTCGGACGACACGCGTCTCCGCGCCAGCGCCGTGCGTCTGCCGTTCGAGAATCTGGTCGTGAACGTATTCGGCGGCGTGACGCTGCCGGGCTTTCTGACCAGTTTGGTCACGACCCGCGACGAGCTGACCGTTCAGGCAATTGCTCTCGGTCGCCTGGTCTTGCTCGCGATCCCCGGCGAAGCGACGACGCGCACGGGGCGGGATCTCGAGAGCGTGTGCGCGAACGGCGACGAGTGCATCGTCGTCGCTCCCGCGAACGCGTACGCCGGCTACATCGTGACCCGCGATGAGTACGACCTGGACCGGTATGAGGCCGACTCGTGTTTCTTCGGCCCCGATGCCGCCGCATGGGCGAAGTCGGCCGTCGAACGCGCGTATCGCGGGCTCCAGTAGACGGGGGCTGATCCAGATTGCGAGGCGAGTTCTCGCGCCAACCCGTCGTACTCGCCGGCTCCACGCCTGCCCAGTCAGCCCTTCCGCTCGCGCTCATTCAGATCGCGACGTGCTGCACGAGAACACCTAGCCTCGGTGCGCGCGCCAACCGCCCGTCGGCGGTGATGAGCGGCGCCGAGTGGGCGAGGGCGGCTGCGAGGTAAAGCGCGTCGTACGCGGATACGTTTCCGCGCAGGCGCCAGGCATCCGCGAGCAGCGGTCGATGCGACAGACGGACGAGAGGCCACGCGCGAAGGTCGCTGACCATCTCGGCCGCCCGGCGCTCGGTGACGAGGTGACGTAGCCGCGCGCGCCGCAGCGCTGCGAGGACCTCGGCATCGATCAGCTCGGGAGCCACCAGGCGATCGCTCTCGAGCTGCTGAGCGACTCGCCTTCCGAGCTCGGTGCCCAGCAAGTACTCGACGGCGACGGATGCATCGACTGCGAGCGTCACCGGCGTGCGCGCCCCGGCGGGCGCCGAACCCGCCCCTCGCGCTCCTCGGCGACGAGATCCGCGGCGGGAATGCCGAGATCGACGGGTGCGCGCTTTCGCAGTCGCTCGACGAACTCGGCCTGCTCGACTTCACGGCGAACAGCTTCCAATACCACGTCGCTCATCGTACGGCCGCGACGGTCGGCGAGCGCTTGCAAGCGCCGGTGAATCGATTCAGGGACATTCTTCACCTGGAGGTTCGCCATGGCATGACTGTAGCATGCCAAGTTCATGCTGACGCTATCGTCCGAGCGCGCGCTGCGAGGCCCCCAAATCGTAGGGGCGGGCGCCAGCCCGCCCAAGGACGCACGCTGCTACGCGCGGCCCCCGTGGGTCCAATCCTGCAGGTTGTCCACCGCCCACGACCACAGGATCCGCTCGCCCCGCCACTCGGGAATGATCGTGCTTGCGGCGATCCCTAGTCCCTCGTCCTGCTGCGCGCGCTCCATCTCTCCCAGCGCATCGAGAAGCTCGTCTCCACCCAGCTCGGCGCCGTGAAGCCGAAATCCATCTCCTCGCACGAACGCCGTGCCGAAATCCGTCGCGTCGATCCGCCAGCCGCCCTCGTGTACCAGCACGTGATGCCGCCTACAGAGCAGCAGCAAATTGGAAAGCTTCGTTTCACCCCCATCCGCCCAATGGCGAACGTGATGGGCATCCACGAAGCGACTTTGCTTGCATCCCGGAAACGCACACGTCCGATCCCGTGCCTTGAGCGCCCGCCGGATCGCCGGCCGAATCTGCCGGGTGCGCCGGCCCACGTTCAAAATCTCGCCGTCCTCGCCCTCGTGAACGCAAACCCGGCTGCAATCACACGCAATTCTCCGCACCGTCTCGGGAGCGAGCGCCGTTCCATCTGCCAGCTCCGCTGGCGGTCCATCGCCATCGAGCGGTAACGCACTTTCATTCACATAAACGCTGACTTCGTAACGATCGCCACCATCCACAGCCGCTGGTCCGTGCGCCAGCATCGTCTCCGCCAGCACCATCAGTGCGTCAGCGTTTCGCGCCTCGCGCGTCACCGGATCCTCGTCGATTGCACCGGATCTCTCCGAGGCTGCGGCTGTCGGAGTTGCGGGCTCTGAAACCCCCGCCGACTCTCCCGCGGGCACGCCTATCCGGTTGTCTTCGGTGACCACCACAGG
>CAYVDO010000504.1:0-5294 GCA_964450125.1 uncultured bacterium | reverse complement strand
GGCCCCACGAAAACCGCGTTTTTCGTGGGGCGGGGGTCTGGAACAGACCCCCGAGAAGGCATCGGCAGGCTCGAAAAACTCGCCGCGACGAGTTTTTCAGCAGCCTGCCAAAGCCGCGGTTGTTCGCGTCGTCAGCGAATCGGCAGCGCGTAGAGCAGCCCGCCCTGGGTCCAGAGTCGGTTGGGGCCGCGATCGAGCGTGAGCGGCGAGCTTTTGCCCACGTTGCGCTCGAAGATCTCGCCGTAGTTGCCGACTTGGCGGATCGCCTCCAGCGCCCATCTTTCGCTCAGGCCGAGCGCTTGCCCCATCCCAGCCGTGGTTCCTAGCAGCCGTTTCACGTTGGGAGAGGCGCTCGTGCTCGCTTGCTCGACCACGTTCTTCGAGGTGAGGCCTAGTTCCTCGGCTTCGACGAGCGCGTTCAGCGTCCAGCGCACCACGTCTTCCCAGGGTGCATCGCCTTGCCGGACCGCGGGGCCGAAGGGCTCCTTCGAGATGGTCTCGGGAAGAAGCACTTGTTCCCCCGCGGTCGGCGCGAGCGTGGCGCGGATCGACGCAAGAGCAGACACGTCCGTGGTCATCGCGTCGCAGCGCCCGGCGAAGTAAGCCTTGGTGAATTCCTCGAACTTCTCGATCACCACCGGTTTCAGCGCCAACCCGTTGGCTCGTGAGTAATCGGCGAGGTTGAGCTCGGTGGTGGTGCCGGGCTGCACGCACACGGTGGCGCCCTTGAGCTCTTTGGCGCTCGTGACGCCGAGCTTCTTGGGCACGAGGAAACCTTGCCCGTCGTAGAAGCTCACACCGGCGAACTCCAGGCCGAGCGAGGTGTCGCGGGTGAGCGTCCAGGTGGTGTTCCGGGCCAGCAGATCGATCTCGCCCGACTGAAGCGCGGTGAATCGCTGTTGGGCGCTGAGGGGTGTGAACTTCACCTTGTTGAGATCGCCGAGAACCGCCGCAGCCACCGCGCGGCAGAAGTCGGCGTCCAGACCTACCCAGCGCCCCTGGCTGTCGGGGATCGAGAAGCCCGCGAGCCCGACGTTCACGCCGCAGACGAGCTGACCGCGCTGCTTGACGGTGTCGAGCGTGCCGGCATGGGAAGACGTCGCGGCACCGAGGTAGGCGAACGCCACCACGACGACCACCGGCACGAAGCGGAACGGGCGCATGACTCCCCCAAGGACCCGGGGAGCGGGGCGCACGATGCGCGCCGCTCCCGCGGTTGGGTCAAGGTCGTCCCTGGGTGCTCGCTCGGCAAGCCCGGAAGCTCGTGCGAAGCGCTTGCTTCAGGGATTGCCCAAGCTGCCTCGGGGGGCCGTTCGAGCCCCCCGCCCCGCAAAGGCGGTGTTTTGGGGAGCCGCACCCCCGGGTCACTCGGTTCGCTCGCGCCGCGCGCTCATTCCGGCAGCGTCGTGCCGGAGCCGCCCATCTCGGCTGGAAGGTCCTGAAGCTTCGGGAGCCCGTCGTGGATCGGAAGCACGCTCTCTTGGTAGTGGACGTGCAACGCGGGACGGAAGGGAAAGCTCGGAATCACGGCAGCGAAGACGTCGACGAGTCCGAAGGTGGGATGCTCGGTGAGCACGTGCCCGCCGCACTTGATGCACCAGCGACGGAAGCTCGCCGGCGTCTTGTTGTACGTATTCAGGCTTTCCTCGCCGTGCGTGACGCGCACTTGCTCGGGCTTCCACAGCGTGAACGCGTTCACCGGGCCTGCCGACCAGCGCCGGCACGAATCGCAGTGGCAGAAGCCGGCGGCTGCGGGCTCGCCCGTGACCTCGAGCTGGACCGTGCCGCAGAAGCAATGGCCGTGGTGGGTGGTGTGCGTCGACATGTCGATTCTCCGTCCTGCGGCGATCCGCTTGCGGGGGGGCCGCGTTCGATCCGTGGAACTGCGTGACGAGCAGGGATGTGTGCTCACGATCCCGTGGCTCGGTGGCTCGTGGTGGATGCGGCGGTGGTGATCGCCGCGAGGATGCTGCCGCGCACCGGCGCCGACAGAAACGTGCGTTTCACGAGTGCGAGGGTGAGCGGCTGGCGGCGGTTCCAGGGCAGCAACGAGACGCAGCGCGCCAGCGGGCAGTAGCCCACGGTCACCATCGCCGTGGTGCCGACGAGCTGGATGGCGTGCAGGAACGCGAGGGGTGGCCACGTCCCCGCGATCAGGAGCCCCAGGTACGCGGCGCGCACTTGGACCGGGAACGAACGCGCGTCTCCCGTGCGAATCCGGAAGTGGAGCAACTGGACGGCGGTGAGGGTCAGCGCGAGGGGCAGCGCCGGCTCCCAGCCGCCGAAGCGTGCGGCCAGCAGTGGCACGGTTGCGGCCCAGTAGCGCCAGCCGAGGTCGTGGGGTTCGATCTGCATGGCGATGGCCTCGACGCTCACGGCTTGCGAGCGTGGAAGTTGACGGCGTGGACACCGAGGTCCCGCGAGACCTTGCTCTCGGCCGAGGTGTCTCGAAAACAGTCGAAGCGGTGCGTGATGTGCCCGCCGACGAGCCCCACCGCGGCGGCGATCTCCGCCATCTCGTCCTCCGGCAACGCGCCGGCGATGCAGGCTGCCCACAGCTCGGGATTGCTGCGCGCTTCCAGCGTCAGCTCGCGCTCGACGACGACGTCGGCCAAGTAGAGCCGCCCGCCAGGCTTGAGCACGCGCGCGATCTCCGCGAATACCTGGATCTTGTCCGGTGCCAGATTCACGACGCCGTTCGAGAGCACCACGTCGACGCTCGCGTCGCCGACCGGAAGGTGCTCGTAGAAGCCGCCGAGGATCTCGACGCGATCCGCGAGTCCTGCCGCCTCTGCCGAGGCGATCGCGCAAGCCCGCATCGCCGGCGTCATGTCGAGGCCGATCGCGCGTCCCATCGGACCGACGCGACGTGCCGCCAGCAGCAGATCGGTGCCTGCGCCGCAGGCGTGGTCGAGCACCGTCGCGCCCGCACGGATCGGTCCGATCAAGAGCGGGTTGCCGACACCCGCGAATCGCATCGTGGACTCGAGTGGTAGGGCGTCGAGCTCGGCGGCGTCGTAGTCGAGATACTCGGCGGCGTAGAACGGGCCGCGATGGAAGTGGAAGTCACCCTCGGGCTCGCGCGCCACGCGATCGTAGGTCGCGAGGACGTGTTGCCTGAGGCGGGTGGTGTCGAAGCCGACGGGACAGATGGCGGCCATGGGAAACGCTCCAGTGGGTAGGTCGAGAGTGTGGGCTCGCAAGGCGGACGCCGAACGCCGACGGCCGCCCGCGAGCGTCGATGAAGGTCAGGCGGAAGCCGCGGCCCCCAGCGACGGGCTCGTCTCGCCTCGGCCGAGCCGCGGCAAGAACTTGGGAACTCGCGCCTGATAGGTGCTGTAGAGGCTGCCGTGCTCGGCAGCGAGGTCACGCTCTTCCCAGCGCACGGCGACCAGGATGTAGGCCGTCGTCACGACCGCGAACAGCAGGCGGGTGGCGGTCATGGTGGGCGCGGCCCAGAACGCGAGCAACCAGCCGACGTAGAGCGGATGGCGGATGTGCTTGTACGGACCAGGGGTCGAGAAGCGAAGCGGCCGGTATTCGCGACCGCGCAGGTACGTCCAGACCTGTCGCAGCCCGAAGAGATCGAAGTGATTGATCAGGAACGTGGTGGCGAGCACCGTCGCGAAACCCGCGGCGAAGAGCGTCGAAGCGATGCCGCGGGGGATCGCGCCATGGAGATCCCAGACCACACCGCCGAGCGGCCGCCAGTACGCGAACAGCGCGATCAGCGCCACGCTCGAGAAGAGCACGTACGTGCTGCGCTCGACGGGCTTCGGCACGAAGCGGGTCCAGACGGCCTTGAAGCCGGGCCGCGCCATCACACTGTGTTGCAGCGCGAACACGGCGAGCAACAGCAGGTCCACCGCGAGCGCCGCTCCCAGCGAGCCGGTGCGCGGCGAGTCGATCGACTTGGGCACCCCGACGTTGCCCAGGAAGCCGATGGCATAGAGAAAGGTGACGAAGAAGATGGCGTAACTGACCACGCCGTACGTGAAAGCAGCAATCCGTTTCATGGTGGTTCCCCCGTGTGTGGTGATCGAACGACGACGTGGGGGCCTAGAGCGAAGCGCGTGCCGAGCGCGGGCAACACGAAAACGCGAACGATTTCGAGAAGACGCCCACGAGGCCGTGTGAGGGCGCGGTCGCGGACTCTCGCGACTCGCGAGATCTCGCGAGCCCAGTCGCGAGCTCTCGTGAGCGGGGCGTCGCCGCTCAACGATGGTGTGAGCGCCCGCTCTCGCCGGCAGCGCGTGCCTTCGGGGCGCGCGGGGGGCTTGAAAAGCCCCGATCACGCTCCACGCCGATCGACCGGTTGCCTGGACTCCGCGCTCGCGTTCCGTCTCTCCGCGAGCGGGCGGCGAGCCGCGAGCGAAGCGAGTGACTTGGGGGTGGGCCCCGCCGTGGCTTTGCCAGGGCGGGCGGGGGGCTTGAAAAGCCCCCCGCGAAAACATCGCCACGCTCGAGCGAGTCTGTCGAGCCTCTCAGCGGGGGCGTTGGATGCCGAGGGCCTTCATGCGCGAGGAGAGCGTCGAGGGCTTGGTGCCCAGCAACGCGGCGGCACCGTTTTCTCCGGAGACGCGCCACGCAGCCGTCTCGAGGGCGCGAAGGATGTTCTCGCGCTCGAGGGCTTCCAGGTCCTTCACGGTGCGGATGCCGGGTGACGACGCGGCTGCTGCGGGAGCGCTCTCGTTGGGCTCGGGCGTGACGCTCGTCTCGCTGCTCGCGGTTTCGAGCAGCTCGGGTAGCGCCCGCGACACGTCGATGCGTCCGTCGCGGGACACGATCACCGCGCGCTCGATCACGTTCCTGAGCTCGCGAACGTTCCCTGGCCACGAATACCGTGCGAGGCGATCCAGGCACTCCGGACGGATCGGCTCGACGCGCTTGCCCAGCCGCGCGGCGAAGCGCTCGACGAAGCTCGTGGCGATCAGCTCGACGTCCTCGCGGCGCTCGCGCAACGGCGGCACGCGCAGCGGAAAGACGGCGAGCCGATAGTAGAGATCTTCGCGAAATCGCCCCTCGCGAGTCGCCGCCAGCAGATCGCGATTGGTGGCGGCGATGACCCGCACGTCCACCTTGCGGGTCTTGGCGCTGCCCACGGGCTCGAACTCCCCTTCCTGGAGCACGCGTAGGAGCTTCGACTGCAGCTCGACCGGCAGCTCGCCGATCTCGTCGAGGAAGATCGTGCCGCCGTCGGCGAGGGCGAAGCGGCCGTCGCGTCGCGAGGTGGCGCCGGTGAAGGCACCGCGCTCGTGGCCGAAGAACTCGCTCTCGATGAGCGTCGCAGGGAT
>CAYVDO010000503.1:1696-5296 GCA_964450125.1 uncultured bacterium | reverse complement strand
CGCACTCGGAAGCGTGATCGCGATCGGCAGCAAGTTCGCGATCCGCACCGGCGGCAAACACGTCTTCAACCCGACGAACTTCGCCCTGGCGACGCTCCTGGCCACAAGCGACCGGGTGTGGATCTCGTCGGGGCAGTGGGGGAACGTGGCCATCTTCGCCGCGGCGCTGGCACTCGCCGGGCTGGTCGTGGTGCAGCGCTCGGCACGCTCCGACGTGACCCTGGCATTTCTGGGGTGCTACGTGGCGCTCGTCTTCGGCCGTTCCGCATGGCTGGGTGAACCGTTCGCGATCCCGATCCATCGACTGGAAAGCGGCGCCCTGGTGCTGTTTGCGTTCTTCATGATCTCCGATCCGCGCACGACTCCGGACGCCCGACTCGGCCGCGTGCTCTTCGGCGCGGCGGTCGCCGTCGGCGCCTGGTACGTGCAGTTTCGGCTGTTCCGGACCAATGGCCTCATCTGGTCGCTGGTGATGTGCTCGCTGGCGACGCCGCTCCTCGACCGGCTGCTCACCTCGCCGCGCTTCGAGTGGCGGCCGGGGCCGCCTCTCGCCGTGCCCTCGGCTTCCCCCGTACCTGAACCCGCGTGAAAGGATTCGAGCCATGAACCGCCCCACGCTGCTCGCCGCGCTGCTCGCGGCCGCCGCCCTCGCTGGCGCCACACCCGTGCACGCCTTCTGCGGCTTCTACGTCGCCAAGGCAGACACCAAGCTCTTCAACCAGGCGTCGCAGGTGGTGTTGGTGCGCGACGGCGATCGCACCGTGCTCACCATGAGCAACGACTTCCAGGGGGACCCCGAGGAGTTCGCGATGGTGGTTCCCGTGCCGACGTTCATCCGACGCGAGCAGATCCACGTCGGCGATCGTGCAGTGATCGAGCACCTCGACGCCTACACCGCGCCGCGGCTCGTCGAGTACCACGACCCCGACCCCTGTGCGCAGGTGCTCTACGAGCGGATGAACCTCGGCGCGGCGCAGGCGCCCATGCCGGCGAGCGCCGACAGCCAGGCCCGCGCCAAGAGCCTCGGCGTCAAGATCGAGGCCCAGTACACGGTCGGCGAATACGACATCCTCATCCTCTCCGCCCAACAGAGTGACGGCCTCGAGCAATGGCTGCGCGAGAACGGTTACCGGATTCCCGACGGCGCGAGCGCGATCCTCGCCAGCTACCTGAAGCAGAACATGCGCTTCTTCGTGGCCAGGGTGAACTTGAGCGAGCAGGCGAAGCTCGGCTTCCATTACCTGCGGCCGCTCGCCGTGGCGTACGAGAGCCCGAAATTCATGCTGCCGATCCGTCTCGGCACGGTGAACGCCGATGGCCCACAGGAGCTCTTCATCTACGCCCTAACCCGCAAGGGCCGCGTGGAGAGCACCAACTACCGCACCGTGCGGCTGCCCACCGGTATGACGATTCCCGAGTACGTGAAGGGGGAGTTCGGCGACTTCTATCGCGCGATGTTCACCAAGCAGGTACGCGACGCCGACATGCGCGCGGTGTTCCTCGAATACGCGTGGGACATGAGCTGGTGCGACCCGTGCGCCGCCGATCCACTCTCGCCGGCGGAGCTGCGCGAGCTCGGCGTCTTCTGGCTCGGCGAGCCGACGCCGATGGATTCCCGCGCGCCTGCGTTCCGGCCGATGCCGTCCCCGCCGCCGGGCGGCGCCGTCGACACCTTCGTCACGCGACTACACGTGCGCTACGACGCCGCGCATTTCCCCGAGGACTTGGTCTTCCAAACCACCGGCGACCGGCAGAACTTCCAGGGGCGCTACGTCCTCCAGCATCCCTTCACGGGTGCGATGCAGTGTGACGCGGGCAGGCGCTATCGCGAGTCGCTCGGGCCACGACGCGAGCAAGAAGCACGCACCCTCGCCGAGCTCACCGGCTGGGACCTCGCGACCATCCGCAGCAAGATGAAGCTCGGCGACGCGAGCCCGAAACCTGGCGACCGACCCTGGTACGAAACGATCTGGAAGGACTGAAACCGAGCCCGAGATCGTACTTCTCGCGGACTGCGCTCGCGGCGGCCGATGCGAGTGATCACCAGCCGCCTTCGCAAGCATCGGGGGATGAACGCGACGGTCTATCTCGCTGCCGTCACTCGGCGAAGCGCTCGCGGGACTTGGCGAGGAAGGCGTCGATGATGTGGCGGGTGACGTCGTCCATCGACACGAACCGCACTGCCATTCCGATGGGCAGCCGCCAGTCGTAACGCGACGGTCCGTTCACGAGCACGACCTCGCACGAGACGGGCAGGAATCGACCCGCTTCCGGCAGGTCGATCTCGAACTGGGTGACCGCACCGGGCTTCAGGAAATGCCGCGTCGTGACGAAGAATCCACCCTCGTTGATGACCGTGAGCAATCCCACCACGCGCTTCGCGGAGACGTGGAACTGGACGACCTCGTTGACGCGAACGCGCTGCGATCGGCGCCGCTCGATCGGCTCGGGATCGTCGACGTCCATGTTCGCGTCCCGCCGGAGCGCGGCTTGACAGTCGGGCGGCTGGCACCGGCGCTTCCTCCCGGTAACACGACCCACAGCGCGACTGCAATCTCGGCAGGGCTGGACAGGGCTCGGCGGGGCGAACGCAGTGGTTCACCTTCACGCTGAGCCCGTTCGAGGCGTCGGGGCTCGGGACGCGTCGACGGACGCTCCGCGGCGGTGCAGCCCGGTCACGCTCGTGGGGAGTCAGCCCCACTCGCGCCGCCGCGGCGCAGGCGACAGTTCGGTTCCACGCGCTCGACGCACGGCGAGCCGTGCCCCCCCACGGGTCCCCTGACCCGCGCCGTCTCACGCGTGCCCAGCTCAGAGCGGTAGCCAGCGGCCGAGTCCGAAACGCTGCCAAACCCAGTGCCCTGCGATTCCGATCGGAATCAACCAGTAAACGAGCTGCAATACGGTCACGATCATGCGCGTTCGCACCGTGCGCCACCCCAGGTAGTCGAGCCAATCGCGTGGCAGAAAGAGCAGCCAGCGCAACCAGGTGCGCGGATCGATGGCCTCGCGCTCGAGCCGCCGGTAGTGGCGAATCGCCGTATCGAGGAGCGTCGAATACTCGCGACGAATGAGCGTACGCGGCGCCAAGAAGTTCTCGAGCACACCGATGTCGCCGTCACTCAGGAAGGGATAGCGATCCGTGCTGTCGAAGTAAGCGAGCCGCGCGCTCTCGATGGGCGCGCTCCGGATCGTCCGCGCCACCACCGCTGCGTCGCGCTCGAGCAGCTCGCGCAATCCTGGATCGGGCTCGCTCGTCGGCGAGGTGTAAGCCTCGTAGAGCGCCTTGGCGCGCACCAGCCGCCGACGTCGTGTCGTCGCCGACGCGAAGCGGTAGGCGATCACCGCCGCCGCACAGCTTCCCAGCAGATACGCGTTCACCCGTTCTCCATCGCTGGATTCTCGCTGGCGATCCCCGTGTGCGTTGCGCCGCTCGTCCCGAGTTGCCACCAACACAGCGCTCGCACGCATCGCGCGTCGCCGTCGCCACCACCTCTGCTATCATGCCGCGCGCCGCGTGACGAGTCCCCGACGTCGAACGCGCGCGCACGCCCCTACATGCCGATCCCGATCCTTTCCGCACAGGTCGACGAGCAGCTCGAG
>CAYVDO010000503.1:0-1686 GCA_964450125.1 uncultured bacterium | reverse complement strand
GGCGCTCTTCGAGCGGCTCGCCAAGCACGTCCCCAACTCGCTCCTCGGAATTCCCATCGAGCGTACCGTGCTGATCGCCGCCGGCGCAGCGATCGCAGTGCTGGTGGCGTTCGGCGTGCTGGTCGTCCTTTCGCGCGGCGCCCGTCGCGCGATGGAGAAAATCGACGACGCGGTCAACCGCGACATGCCGTCCGGGCTCGACACCATCACCCTCGGCCGCAAGCACATGACGATCTCGCAGTTGCCGCTGGTGAGCGAGCGAATCCGCGCGGTGACCAACGCCCGCAGCGTCGACATCGTGAAGCTCGTCGACTACACGCTGCAGAACGCGGTGGCCCTCTCGGCGAGCGACATCCACTTCGATCCCAAGGACCGCTACATCGCGCTCCAGTACCGCATCGATGGCGTGCTCTACGACGTCGCGCAGTTCTCGACCAAGCTCTACACCAACGTGCTCACCCGCGTGAAAGTGCTGGCCAAGCTCAAGACCTTCGTGAAGGGCCTGCCCCAGGACGGCCGCATCCACACCGTGCGCGACGGCGGCGAGGAGGTCGACCTGCGCGTCTCGGTGATGCCCACGCTCCACGGCGAGAAGATCGTGCTGCGCATCATGCAGCGCGAAGGTGTCCTCTACAGCCTCACCGAACTCGGCTTCGACTCGCACGTGCTCGAGGACTACACGCGGCTCATCTCCATGCCGCAGGGCATCGCGTTTCTCACCGGCCCCACCGGCTCGGGAAAGACCACCACGATCTACTCGACCCTCAAGGCGGTGAAGGAGAATCGCGGCGAGCTCGTGAAGATCGTGACCATCGAGGACCCCATCGAGTTCGACCTCGACTTCTTGACGCAGACCGGCGTGAACGAGGCCACCGAGTTCACGTTCGCCCGCGGCCTGCGCTCGATTCTCCGTCAGGACCCGGACGTGATCATGGTCGGCGAGATCCGCGACCTGGAAACGGCGCAGATCGCCATCCAGGCGGGACTCACGGGTCACCTGCTCTTCACGTCGGTGCACGCCAATTCCGCGTCCGGTGTCTTCTCGCGTCTCATCAATCTGGGGGTCGAGCCGTTTCTGCTCGCCTCGGCGACGGTGGGCGTGCTGTCACAGCGGCTGGTGCGGCGGCTCTGCCCCCACTGCACCAGCGAAGCCAAACCCAGCGACGGCGAGATCCGCAGTCTGGAGAGGACCGGCCTGGCGCTGCCGAGCGGCCCCTGGTATGCGGGCAGTGGCTGCGAACATTGCCTCGGCAAGGGCTACGTCGGGCGCATCGGGCTCTTCGAGCTGGTCTCGATCACCGAGCGGATCCGCGAGGCGTTGGTGGCCAAGGCAACGACCACCAACATCGAGGCGATCGCCCGCGAGCAGGGCATGCAGACGCTGCTCCAGGACGGACTCTCGAAGTGCCAGCGCGGCATCACGTCGCTCTCCGAGGTGATGCGCGTCGCGCTGGTGTGAGTCGACTCCCGCGGGCGGCGGCCCCGCGGGATCACGCGAACGTCGTGCTGGCGAGCGTCTCGATTCGAGCGACGAGTGATCGAGCCGCGCCGGCGATCAACGGGGTTTCTCCTGAGGCGCGAACACCGAGTTCCCTCCGAGTGCCTCTACAGTGAGTTGCGTCCGATGAGACACCGAGCAGGTCGAGAGACCAACCCGGCAGTGCGTGTGGCGGGCCAGCAATCAGC
>CAYVDO010000502.1:0-5300 GCA_964450125.1 uncultured bacterium | reverse complement strand
CTCGGACCCTACACACCGCCGGATTGCGCCCATGGTGCCCAGAAGTCCAAGTACCATCGGCAAGCCGAGATGTGCGGCACTTGTCACGACGTTTCGAACCCGATGGTCGGCGATCTGGCGCACAACAACGGCGCACAGATCCCGCTACCTCCCGGCTCGTTCAGCGGCATTCCGGGCGCGCCCGTCGAGACCAAGGCGGCGTTCAAGACGTTCCCGCATCAGTACGGAATCGTCGAACGCACGTTCTCGGAGTGGAAGTCTGGGGCGCTGTCGAATCTGCGCGTGAACGACTATCCGACGCTGCCGGCAGAGCTCAAGCAAGGTGCGATCAAGCGTGCCTACGATCAGTCGGGCGGTGACTACGCGGATGGCGAGCCGCGTTTCTACACCTGCCAGACCTGCCACATGCGGCCGCTCGTGACGCCGGGCTGCGTGCTCCCGGGCCATACGCCGCACACCGACATGCCGCGCCACGATCTCACCGGTGGCAATTATTGGGTCCCCGACGCCATCCAGTACATGAAGACCAAGGGCACGCTGCGGATTGGCGCCGCCGAGCTCGGCCAAGAAGAGATCGACGCGCTCAACGACGGCAAGACGCGCGTCTACGCGAACTTGGCCAACGCCGCGGCGTTGACCGTGGACAACGCCACCAACACCGTTCGAGTCGTCAATCTGACGGGCCACAAGCTCATCTCCGGATACCCGGAGGGTCGCCGCATGTGGCTCAACATGAAGTGGTACGACGGGGGCGGATCGCTGGTTCGCGAGGACGGCGAGTACGGCGCCATCACCGCCGTGATCGGCGGCCAGAACGTGCAAGTTCAGACCTTGCTGGACCTGAACGGGACGAACACCCGCATCTACGAGATTCAGATGGCCATGTCGCAGGAATGGGCGAATCAGCTCCTCGGCATGGGTTATTCGCCCTCGCTGGTGCTGAGCTTCGATCGCAACAGCGGTCAGCCCAACTACACCCTGGGTGATCTCGCCAACCAGGCGCCAGGCACCGGCCACCTCACGTTCCACTTCGCGCTGAACAACGCGATCCTCCACGACAACCGCATTCCGCCGTATGGGATGAGCTACGACTCGGCGCGCGAGCGCAACGCACTACCGGTGCCCGAGACCCAGTTCGGCAATCCCGGGCCTGGCGGAACCTACGAATACTGGGACACGGTCCCGCTCAATCCGCCGCCCACTGCCACCACCGCGACGATCACGCTCTACTACCAGCCCACGAGCTGGGAATACATCCAGTTCGTTAGCTTCGCGAACAACCGCACCGATCCGTTCCTCGCCAACGTCGGCATCAATCTGCTGGATGCGTGGTTGAACACCGGTATGGCGACGCCGGCCGTGATGGCGACGACCACCTGGGTGAAGCCATGAGCGCTCGGAGGTCGCTAGGAATGACGAGCAGCCGCAAGATGTTGGCCGTGGGCGGAGTTGCCATCGCCGCGCTGGTGCCGGGGCTGATGGCCGCGCGCACCCACGCGACGGCGGCCGCCGCTCCCAAGTTCCAGTGGAACGGCGTCACCGAATACGACTATTTCGGAGGCGCCGTCGCGGCGGCGGGCGACGTCAACAAGGACGGCACTCCCGACATCGTGGTGGGCGCTCCGTGGCAGGATCCGGGGGGACGCGAGGACGCAGGGTCGGTGTACGTGTACTCGGGCAAGAACGGGGCGCTGCTCAGGCAGCTCGACGGCGCACATGCCGCAGACCACTACGGCTACTCAGTGGCCGGTGCCGGCGACACCAACGGCGATGGTTACGCGGACATCCTCGTGGGCGCTCGTGACGAGTGGCTCGGCGCGATCAACCGCGTCGGTGCTGCGTACCTCTACTCGGGCAAAGACGGCTCGTTGCTCTGGCAGAAGCACGGTGTCAGCCAGGGCGACCTCTACGGCTGGGCGATGGCCGGCCTCGGCGACGTCAACAAGGACGGATTCGCCGATGTCGCCGTCACCGCGCCTTACATGGACCCGGGCGGCCGGCCGGACGCGGGCTCGGTGTTCGTGCTCTCCGGCATCGACGGCAGCCAGCTCTTTCGCTTCGACGGCGAGAACACGTTCAACGTCAGCGACAACCTGGGAATCTCCGTGGCCGCGGCGATGGACGTGAACAAGGACAGCTACCCCGACATCGTCGTCGGCGTGCCGCACTGGGATCCGCGCAACGAGTACAACGCCGGTGGCGCGTGGCTCTTCTCGGGTGCCAACGGCGCCATCCTCAAGAAATGGGAGGGCGTTCACTACCTCGACTACACCGGCTGGTCGGTCGGCGGCGTGGGCGACGTCAACGGCGACACCTTCCCCGACATCGCCGTGGGCGCAACCGTGTTGCACGCCGGCGATCCGAACAAGTTCTATTCGTGGAAGACGTACGGCGGCTTCTACATCTTCTCGGGCGCGGACTTCAGCCAGCTCATCCGCGTGGTGGCGCCCGAGGAGTACACCTACATGGGGAACTCGATCTCGTGGGTCGGGGACGTCAACCGCGACGGCAAGGCGGACGTGCTGGTGGGCGCGCCACACTCGAACCCGGGCGGCATCTTCAACGGCGGCACTGCCTACGTGTACTCGGCCACCGGCCAGCTGCTGCAACGCTACGACGGCGTGAACCGCGGCGATCTGGTGGGCTGGGCCGTGGCGGGGCTCGGCGATCTGAACGCCGATGGTCTCGGGGATCTGGTGGTCGGAACCCCCAATCTCGCCGTGTCGGGCGCGCCACGCGCAGGCTCGGTGGCGGTGTATGCCCCGACCTCGGGCTGCGGTGCGATCGCCGTGGCGTGGGACGCGAAAGGCCGAATCGCGAGCGTCGACGCGGGTGTCCTGGCTGTGCCGTTCGCGGTGCTGTCGCTGGTCGCGATTCGCAGGCGGATGCGCACGTCCTGAATGCGGCCGATCAGCGCGGTGCGGCCTCGCGCTGCGCCGCGCTGGCCGCAAGCTGTGCGATTTCCTCGTCGTTCCAGCCGGTGAGCGCCGCTAGCGCCTTCCGCGCCTCTTCCTCGCGGTGCGCGAGCTTGGTGCGGTACGTCCCGCCCTGTGGGCAATCGCTTGGCCCGGCGAACGGGTAGCGCACCACGAACCGCACCTGGCTGCCACGCTGCGCATTGCTCTCGTCGAGCACGAGCGGCGCGTCGTCGCGCTCGCTCCCGAGCGTCAGGCGATAGCGCGACACGAACACGTTGCGCGCGCCGCCGCGATGCGCTTCCGGAGCGAGCGAGGCGTGCGCGGCAGCGCTTCCATCGCGCGCGGGCTCGGCCCAGGATGCGCCCAGCGCGTGTAGCTCCGCGGTGGGCACCGGGTCCGCCACGCACGGATCGCAGTAGCCGGTGTCGCCTGCGTACTCGAGCCACGCCGTACCCGGCTCACTTTCGCGCGACGCGTGGCGGAACGAAGCTGCGTAGAAGCGCTCGAAGTCGTGCAGTACGAAGGCGGGTAGCGACGAGCCAGACGCTGCGGTGGCGTTGTTGCGGCCGCCGACGGCGGCCAGTCCGGTGCGCGTGAGCACGTGAAGGAGTAACTCGTTCGCGGCGGCATTCGAGCCCTCGTCCGAATCGGTTGCCGCGCTGCCGAGGCGAAACGGCAGCCAGAGCTCGCGGCCGGTGTACCGCACGCGAACGGGGACCGGCGGGCGCACGTCGGTCGCGGTCGCCGGGATGTCCAGGACGACCAAGCTGCCACCGCGGGTCGCCAGCCTTTCGAGACGGGGTCGGGCTCGCGGTGGGAGGGGACGCGCTTCGGCGGCGAGCCAGCGCGCGAGCGCATCGCGATTCTCGAGCGCGACCACGCGCACGGTGCTCGCCCCGGTGTCTCCGCCCGGGCGCGCTTCGGTCGCGTCGCGTGCGACGGGTGCGCTCGCCACCGCCGCCCCGTTTCGAAACGGCGGAGGTGGCGCGACGCGAAACTGGAAGTCGACGGGCGGCGCGCAGGGATTGGCGTCGTTGTAGCGAGCGAGTCGAGGCGCCGTATAAGCGTCCAGGTGCGCCGGCGCGTCGGCACCGAGGAGCGTCACCGCGTCGGGACCGATCGCGCCAGGGACTGGGATCACGATCGAAACGCCCCTCGCGCCAGTCGCGAGCACCGTTGCGACACTGATGTCGCCGTCGCGCGCCACCACGATCTCGAGCGGAACGGCCCCGGCGCTCGCGGCGCGCGCGCTGCTCGGCGCCCACGCCGTCGCAGCGAGCAGCGCTGCGGCGAGGAGGCACGAGCAAACGACTCCCCAGCGAGCGTGCGTCGCCTCGGCGGCTCGAAGGTCGCGCACGCCATTCGCCCCTTTCCGTCGTCCTCGGCTCGTCATGTGGAATCCGCCGGATGAACCCGGGCTACACTACCCGCCTCGCTTGCGACCCTATCACGCGGGAGAAGCTCGATGGATGCCCAATCGCCGCAGGATTCCCACGACTCGTGGATGGAGACGGGTGCCTGGAATCGGCATCTCGGTCTCGCGCTCACCGAGGTGACCGGTGAGCGCGTGACCGGCACCTGGCAGGTCGATGCACGTCATCACCAGCCCTACGGCATCGTTCACGGCGGCGTGTATTGCAGTGTGATCGAGACGGTGTGCTCGATGGGTGCGGCGATGAGCGTCTTCGGAGAGGGTCTGTCCGTGGTCGGGCTCGAGAATCACACCAGCTTCGTGCGCGCCACTCGCGACGGGCGCCTGATGGTGGTCGCGACTCCGATCACGCGCGGGCGGCGTTCCCAGCTCTGGGAAGCGGAGATCCGGAACGAGGCGAATCAGATCGTCGCGACTGGACGGGTGAGACTCTTGTGTCTCGAGCCCGGTCGAGAGCTCGCCGGCCGCGAGGTCAAGGTCTCCGGCGCCTGAGGCTCCGCGCTTGGCGCACGGCTCCACCCACGATCGCAATCGAACCCGCCGCAGCGACCGGGCTGCGCACCGGTCTCGACGTTCGCCCTTCACCTCTCCGCGAGCGCGAGGCGAGCCGCAAGCGCAGCACCGCGCCTCGGGGGTGGGACCCATCGTGGCTTTGCCGCGCTGGGCGGGGGTCCGGAACAGCCCCAACCACGGATCGTGACGACCGATCTGCGCAGGGGTCTCCACGCGCGCCGTCAATCCCTCCGCGAGCCGGTAGGCGAGCCGCGAGCGAAGCGCGCGCCTCGGGGGTGGGACCCGCGGCGGCTTGGCCGCAGCGGGCGGGGGGCTGGAACAGCCCCAACCACGGATCGTGACGATCGATCTGCGCAGGGGTCTCCACGCGCGCCGTCAATCTCTCCGCGAGCCGGTAGGCGAGCCGCGAGCGAAGCGCGCGCCTCGGGGGTGGGACC
>CAYVDO010000501.1:0-5301 GCA_964450125.1 uncultured bacterium | reverse complement strand
CGAGCCTCGACGACGCCAACGAGCCTGCGACGACCGGAACAAGCCTGTTCATTATCACAACGGCCGAGATTGCAGCGCGAGCTGTCGCCCCAAGCGGTCCGCGCGATAGCGCTGGACTGCTGCCGTAGCGCCATGCGAGTGGCTGCCGTCACGGCGCGGCGATGCCCCATCGACTCCGACCTACGCGCCGCGGCAGACGCGGCGGGACTGCGGATCACATTATTCATAATCTGTTAAGCGTTTACGCCGATTCAACGGATGGGCTGCTGCCGCCCGCCATGCAGGCGCGCGCATGGGTGCTGCGCAGGTGCTGCGCGCCGCCCCGACCTACTCGAATTCCTCAATGAGCCTGGGCAGGGCGATGCACCCGACGCGGGATTCGAACCTGCGAGCACGAACACCAGGGAGCACTACAGTAATGATTCCGGGGGGCCCGACACGCTCCCAGGTGTTCACAAGTGGGCAAGCGCAGCACCCGCAGCACGCGTGCACGCGATGATTCTGGATCTCGCTGCCGCCGGATCGGACGATCCCGAGTTCGCAGGGACCGAGGCCGCGTTCTTTGCGTTGGAGCTGACCCCAAGCACGAGGAACGAGTAAGCGAGCTCCACGCCGTGCGCTCACCGCTCACATTGTGCCAGTCTGCGGACACATGCACTTCAGTTCTCAGGAATAGGGGGTCGCTGGGGTGACGACGCGCTTGCCGACGCCCCCCAGGCCGCTGGTTACACGGATGCCGTTCGGCCTATTGCGCGAACTGCGCGTCGTGGTGGTGTGGCGCGGCGCAGATTGACCTCCTCGGCCGCAACGTGCCGACCAATCCCGACCGGGAAGGACGCGAGTGAGCCAACAGTCATCGAGTCGACCGGTGGTGTTCGTCATCCACGGCCGCAATCGAGCGGCGTGGACGGCGCTCGAACGTCTGCTTCGCTGTGTGGGGGTGGAGGCGATCGATTTCGACGACGTCGCCGCCCGAAGCGGCGAAGGGTCACCGGTGATCGAAAACGTGGTGCGCGAGGGGTTGGAGCAAGCGCTGGCGATCGTAGCGCTGTTCACTCCCGACGAGCTCACCGTTCTTGATCCGGATCTGCGCATTCCCGAGGATCACGCGCCCTGGGGCGGCCGATGGCAGCCTCGTGCGAATGTCATCTTCGAGGTTGGTATGGCGCTGGCGTTGCGCCCCGAGCGAACCGTCATGGTTTCGCTCGGCGTAGATGTGGCGATGTTTTCGGATATCCAAGGGCGACTCGTCCTGCGCCTCGCGAACGACGAGCCGTCGCGCCGCTCGCTCCTGCTGAAGCTCGAGCAGCTTGGGTGTGCCGTCGACTGGGAAGCGCCTTTCGCCGACAGGGCCAAGACGGCTGACCTAGATGCGTGCGTGCCGGCTCGCGCGCGGGAGCAGTTCGCAGCGGGTGTGCGACGCACGGAGCACGCGGGTAGCCGGGGTCTCGTGCTCGACCTTGTCCGTCGAAGTCCCGCAGCCAACGGCGAGCCGGTCGGCGATGCCTCCAGTCAGTCCTTCCGACCTACCTTCTTCGCGTATGACGCGGGTTGGGTCGGACGCAGCGCGCTCGTGGAGCGCTTGCTGGACCGCATGCATGGTGGGTGTCGGTTGCTCTTCCTCGTCGGCATCACCGGAATCGGCAAAACCGCGCTCGGAGAGCGTCTCGTGCACGGCCTCGAACCCTGGCTCGAGGGCGATTGGGGGCGCTACCTACACCTCGACCTCAACGGTTCGAACCCACGCACGGACTTCGCCCCCCTCGCCGCGAGCTGGCTCGATCGGTGGGGTCACGCGCTCACGGCCGAACAACGTCGCTCGCCCACGTTTCTGACAACCAAGCTCTGCGAGGCGCTCTCGGGACAGCGCGCGCTCATCCAGTTGGACTCGCTCGAGCTTCTGCTCGGCGGCGATGAACGGGTCGGCTGGGGCGCCTTCCGCGATACTGGATGGCTAGCTTTCTTCGAGGCTTGGCTGAAGATCCCAAGCACACAGAGCACGTGGATCCTCACCTCTCAGTGCGTGCCAGCCGAACTGGAACAGGCGGGTACACGATCGCAAACCCTGTGGTGGGTGGAGCCCATCGATGGTCTCGACGCGGCGGAGCGCCAACAGCTCTTTCATCGGATGGGCCTTGGGCTTGGCGAAGATCCGGTCGAGAACGAGTGCCTGCTACGGATCGGCGCCGCGTACGAGGGCCATCCCCTGGCGCTCCGCATCATCGGTGGCGAGATCACCCGTCCCCCATTTCGCGGGGACGTGGTCGCATACTGGCAGAGCCACGGTGTCGAGATCGAGGCTGTCGAAGCTGCCCGACAGGCAGCAGAGCGCGGTGAGACGTGGGGCGATCAGGACCGGGCGCGTTTTCGGCTCGACCGATACAGCGTGCAGCTTCGCCGCCACGTGCAATCGCGCTTGGAGGCGGCGTTGCAGCGACTCTCTCGCACGAGTCCGACCGCCTATCGCCTACTGTGCGCGGCCTCGGCGTTCCGAGGAGCCGTTCCCGAGTCGTTCTGGCTTGATCAGCTCGATGTATGGGACATCGCGCCCGACGAACGTGCGCTCGCATTGCAGGCGCTGCGAGAGCACTTCCTGGCAGAGGACGTGATCGAGGCTGGCGTTCGCAAGGTGCGTCAGCACAACCTGGTACGGTCCGTGGCGTTGCGACACGCCGCGACGCTGGAATGACCACTCGGGAATCCTGGATGCCGGCCGCGGCAGAGAGCATCGCGCTGCTACAGCTCGATTGGGAGCATCTCCACCAGAACCAACCGGTCCGCCGCCAGATCCGGTACCGCGCTGTCCTCAGCTATCTGGAACGCGACGAGTGCAACCCAGGATCGAGCGCAGCGGAGCGCTTTCGCCCCTGCTTCGAGATCTTCCGATTTCTCGCGGATCTCGAGGACTGGCGTCGGGCCGGCTGGCTTCTGGCCCTACCGACGGAGGCGCCCACACGAGGGCGCCTCATGGACGAGTTGCTCAGGCGCGGTTGTGCTCGCGAGCTGGCGGAGCTGCTCGAGAGGCTGCTCGGTCACGTCGATGTTGGCGTCGATTTCGTATGCCTCAAGGGGCTCGGCGATGCACGGCTTCTGATGGGCGATCTCGATCGAGCGATCGATGCGTACGAGCGTTGTATCGAAGTCGCGCGCGGGCCGCTCGCGCGACCGGAAGAAGCCCGTCAGGTGCTCTCGAGCCTAGGCCAGGCCCTTGCGCTACGCGGTGACCTGGATCGCGGCCTGGCGTTACAGCAGGAGACCCTCGGCCTCGCTCGCGCCCACCAAGACCGAGCTCTCGAGCGAGTCGTCTTGGGCACGATCGGTGGCATCCACCTCTCGCTCGGCCGATACGAAGAGGCCGAGTCGTGCTTCGAGCAGGAAGTGCGTATCGCCACGAGTCTGGAAGACCGCGCCGCCGAGGCACAAGCGATCGGCAGCCTCGGCAACCTGCGTTACGCGCTTCACCGCTACGACGAAGCGCGCGAGCTCTACTCTCGTCTGCTGGCATTCGCCGAGGAGACCGGAAACGCCCAAGCCGAGATGGGAGCACTCCAAGGAATCGCAAACGTGGATCTCTCGCTCGGCCGACCCGTATCTGCCATCCCATCGCTCGAGCGCGTCGTGGCGTTGGCCGAGCGGAGTGGGAGTGAGCTCGCTCGTGCGACCGCGCTCGGAAGTCTCGGCAACGCCCACCTGAAGAACGGTGAGATCGAGCTGGCGATTCTCGCGCACCGTCGATGCTTGGGCGCCGCGCGCGCTATTGGTGCGAGCGGCATCGAGCAGGACGCGCTCGAGTATCTCGGCAAGGCATACCTAGTGCAGGGGGACTTCACGGGTGCAGTCGAGCCGCTCGAGGCCGCGGCTGCGCTCGCGGAAGCGCGTGGGCACGTCGATAAGACGATCGAGATCCTGAACTGGCTGGCGCAAGCGTGGGCTCGGCTCGACCGATGGGCCGAGGCCGAGCCCCTGATCCACCGAGTACGCGACACCGCGCGAGCCGCCGGGGACCGAGTTGCCGAGCGCCGTGCCCAGCTCGACCTGGCATTTCGTGCGCACGCCATCGCGGATCACGACAAAGCCGTGCAGTGGTTCGAGGCCGCTCTCGCCGACGTCGACAGCCTCCGCAGCGACGACCGAACCCTCGCGGCCTGCTTGAGGCTCGCGGCAGTGTACCGCGAACTAGACGACTCGGTGCACGCGGCGGCCTGCTTCGCAAAGTACCTCGCGATCGCGCAGGACACCGACGATCGCGACGAGCGCGCGTTCGCGGCCCGCTCCTTGGGCTTTGCGTATCACGAGCTCGGCCGCCTCCACGAAGCGCTCGACGCGCTGCGCCGCTACAGCGCGCTCGTCGACGGTCACGACGAAGCGGTCTCTCCTGAAGCAGCGTCCGTGCTGCTGAGTATCGGCAGGCGATTGCCGGCCGCCGAGCAGCCGGATCTGGGCCGCGAAGCTCTCAGCATGGCGATCGAGCTGTTTGAGGCATTGGAGCGCGCGGCGAAGGCGCGGGGCAACGCGTTCGCTTACCTGGCCGAACATGCGCTCTGCCACCTGCTGCAGGGCGGCATCGCGGTGACCCCGGAGAGTACCCTCGGCGGCGACGCGACTCGCGCACTCGAACGTGGCCTCGATCTAGCCGAAGCGGCCCTGCGTGGACACGCCCACGGCGCCCAGGTCGCCAACCGAGTGCTCCTCGCCATGACGCTCAACGACACGGCGAACCGCTTGAGCCACGAGAGTGGCGGGGAGCAATCCGCCCTGCGGGCCGCGCAATGCGCCGTGGCGTTGCTGCATGTGGGTGCTGCGCATGCGCCCGACGTGCCCGCGCGCGTAGTCGCCGTCACGCTACACACGCTGGCTCTACGACTCTGGCAGTTGGGATGGACCGCCGACGCAAGGGATCGCGCGAAGCAGGCCGTTGCTGCGATCGGCCAGGACCTCGGCCGGAGCGATGCGGAGGCGCTAGCCTGGAACGAGCGGATGCGGCGCGACCTCGAAACTCTGGAGGCCGCAGCCGAGGGAGAAGTCGCTTAGGCCAGAGCGTTCAGTTGAACTCGAATCTGAGGGCCAGGAGCGCGCTCGGCGAGCGAGCTGGCAACGCCCGCGCCGGCGGAGCCCAAGTCGCCCACACGCCGCGTGAGCGCGAGTGTCGTCGGCACGGCGCTCGCTCGCGCCACCGCCCGCGGGCTTCCGCCCACCCACCCCCAGCCCGCGGGCGCTGGCGCCGCGTGGCGGCGCCGCACCGCGCGGGGCGGGCGCCCACATCCCCGCGTCGGGGGCGTGGCCCGCCTCACCCCGGCTTCG
>CAYVDO010000500.1:0-5334 GCA_964450125.1 uncultured bacterium | reverse complement strand
GCTGGCGAGATACGCGACCGGCACACGCAGCACCCAGTTCGCCACCAGCGCCGCGAAGAACGGCGTCAGCGTGTCGCCCGCACCGCGCAAGGCACCGGCGAGCGTGAAGTGCATGCCGAGCAGCGGCTGCGCGGCTGCCAGCACCAGCATGAACGGTCCCAGCTCGCGGACGATGCCCTCATCGGGCGTGAAGAATCCCGCCAGCGGCGTGCGACCGAGCGCGAACCCGATGCCCAGCACCACCGAAACCACCAGCGAGAGCAAAGTCGCGCGCCAACCCACCCGCGCGGCTCGCCGGTCGTCTCCAGACCCCACCGCGTGACCCACGAGTGTGGCCGCGGCCACCGCGAAGCTCGTCCCCGGAATCCACGTGAACGAGAGGATGCGGATGCCGATCGTGTAGGCCGCCACCGCCGCCGCGCCGAAGCGGCCGATGACCGCGAAGTAGGTCATCATCGCGATCTGCAACACCGCACGCTCGGCCACCGCGGGCGCCGAGAGCCGCGCCAGCTCGCGCGCCACGGCATTGCCGTCGCGCACGTCGCGCATGCGCACCCGCAGCTCGGCCGGCGCGCCGCGCGCCTGTGCCGCCCACGCGAACGCGACGAGGCCGACGGCTTGGGAGACGAATGTCGCGAGCCCAGCGCCGGCGAGCTCGAGCCGCGGCAACCCCAGGTGTCCGAAGATCAAGAGCGCGTTGAGCGCGATCTTGATGATCGTGACGCCCAGGGCGATCGCCATCGGCAGCCGCGTCTCACCGAGGGCTCGGAACCCGCTCTCCAGCGTGAGCGAGAGGCCGAAGAGCAATGTCGAGCCGAGGGTGAGGCGGAAATACGCGGTGCCCACCTCGATCGCGCCTTCGGGCGCCGCAAGCCAGCGCATCAAGGTGCCGGGGATCGCGAGGCACACCACCGTCACCACCAGTGACGTCGCCACGGTGAATCCCAGCGAACCCGCCAACGCGTGACGCGCGCGCGTCGCGTCGCCGGCGCCACGCGCCTGCGCCATGAGCGCCACGCACGCCGCGCCCAATCCCAAGAGCACGGCTTGCGTGAGGTTCAGGTATTGGGTGGCGTAGCCGACCGCCTGCACGTCGAGGCGGCTCAGCTTCCCCACCATCGCGATGTCGATGAGGCTGACCGCGCTGGCGAGCACCTGCGACAGGATCACTGGCCACGAGAGCGCCCAGATCTCGCGATCGGTGGCGCGTCGTTCGGACGTGAACGCGAAGGGGCCAGCAGACGCGTGCGCTGCCAGCGCAGCAGCCGGCAAACCACCACCCGACTCGGCGGCGTCCCCGCCGCTCAGATCGACCTCGGTCTCGAGCGGCGGCGTGCGTGCCGTGCCCGGGTTGCGATCGCGCGACTCCATGGAAGCGCGGCACGCTATCCGCTCGGTTCGCCTGGCACAACACGCGCCGTCGCGCGCGCGAGCGCGCGTTCGGCGCAGCGAAACGATCACACGGCTGCCGATCCGGATCGCGGCGCGTCCAACGAACGTTGCCCTGTGCGCGAGCGTGACGCTATGGTCCGCGCACTGCGTCATTCGCACGTCGTTGCGCGATCGCGGAGGGCCGGATGGGGCGTAGAATCTCGCGATTTCTCGACGAGACGGCGAGCTCGTTGGCAGGCGTCCTCCATCGCCGCAGCCCGCCCAATCCCAACACGCTGCACCAGCTCGAGGCCTTTCACGGCCTCACCCCCGACCGCCTGCTCCCAGCACCCCCGGTCCCCCCGCGCGTCACCATCAAGCCGCGCTGGGATTCGCCCGAGTTCCTGTGCGAGGACCTGGCGTTCGCGTCGCCTCACCAGCCGCTCTCCGAAGATTTCCGGCGCCGCCACGAGGCCGAGTACGAGGCCAACTCCACCGTCCACGTGCGCTGGATCCGCCACCTGGCGCGTCCCGATCGTCCCACGCTCATCTATCTGCACTCGTGGATGCAGCCCGACTTCAAGTGGGAAGAGCGACAGATGCTGCCCGGGTTGGCGCGGAAGCTGGGCATGCACATCGCACGCATGCAGTTGCCGTATCACGGGCTCAGGCGCCCCAAGAGCTCGCGCTTCCACGGGGAGTACTTCTGGACGGCGGACCTGGTGCGCACCATCGAGGCGATTCGCCAGACCGTCATCGATGCCCGCGCGCTCATCGGCTGGCTCGAGGAGTCGGGCCAGGGGCCGGTGGGCATGTCGGGGGCGAGCCTCGGCGGCATGATGACGCTCACCACCGCGTGCGTGGAGCCCAAGCTCGCCTTCGCCATCTCGGTGGCGGCGCACCTCGATCTACCGTCGATCATGCTCGAAGCGTCGCTGCTCACGCGCTTTCGCCGCGAGCTCGCGACCTTCGGCTGGGGCCCGGAGCACGTGGGCGACTACCTGCGCGAGCTGGGCTTCCAGGAGCTCATGCCCGCGATCCCCAAGGACCGCATTCTGCTCATCGCTGGCCGCTACGACCGCATCTTGCGACCCGAGCGGCTCACGCTGCTCTGGCAGCGCTGGAACCAGCCGCCCCTCGCGTGGTTCGAGGGCGGCCACGTCGAGATGTTCCGCTACCTGCGCGGTCCCGTGACCGAGATGCAGGCGTTCATCCGCGCCTTGGGCCTCGACGGCGTCGAAGAGCCCGAGGCCGAAGCGCGGCCGGCAGACCGCCCGGCCGCACCAGCCACCCCCGGACGCGTCGAGCAGAGCAACTTCAGCTCACTCTGGGCGTAGTCCCTCGAGCATCTTGGTGAAGGCCGGCTGTGCGGCCTGCACGGTCTTGTCGTCACCGGTGAGCTTGAAGAACCACGGCCCACCCTCGCCCTCGACCACGGCACCCAGCAAGCGCGCGTTCGGCTGCGGCGCCGACGGGCCCATTCCCATGCCACTCGCCTTGAGCGTGCCGGGGACCGAGACCGTCGCCACCTGAAACGTCTTGCCACCGTTTTTCACTTCGTACGATTTGCGCTCCGGCTTGGTTCCGGCGGGCGAATCGATCTGTGTGATCCAGCGCTCGATGTTGCTCTCGCGATCGCCGCCCTGACCTACGCCGAAGTGGAAGAGCACCAGATCGGCCTTGCCCGCCTCGCCTGCGACGGTCGCCTGGACGACGCGCATCGCGGAGGTGGGAGCTTGCAACGTCCAGCCGGCGGGCACGGCAAACTTGATTCCGCGCGCATGCACGAGACCCTCCGCGTCCGGCTTGGCGGCCTCGAGCGGCGCCGCAGGCGCGCCCATTCCCATACCCGTGCCTTGTCCCATGCCACCGGACATCGGCGGATGCCCAGGCGGTACCCCCATCCCGCCGTGCGAGGGTAGCGGCGGTGCGACGGGTGCCGACGGCGTCGGACTCATCGGCTTGGGATCTTCGGCGGAAACGATCGTGGCCAGGCCGATCGTCAGCCCCACCGACGCCAGACCGATCACGATTCGTGAGGACTTGGGCAGACGCTTCATGGGATCCTCCGACGCACGTCGAGGCGTCGATTGAGATGGAGTCGACGTACGGCCGAGATGACGACCGACGAACCGACCATCGGCGCCCAGTGTGGCTGAGTGAAGCGGATCTCGTCCCCCGACCTCGCTCGATTGGTGAGCGCGAGGCGGGGGTCTGGAACGGACCCCGATCGAGCGCCGCGGGCGAACCCACGGCAACGCGGTCTCCACGCGCTCCGTCGATCGCTCCGCGAGCCGGTAGGCGAGCCGCGAGCGAAGCGAGGCGACTCAGGGGTGGGGCCCCGGTCGGATTCACTGCGAACGGGGCGGGGGTCTGGAACAGACCCCCGTGAGAACTCGATTACGCTGTTGCGCTTCGAAACCGCCACGCGAAGGGGCCCACGTGATCGATCGAATGGCAGAGGCGTTGCTCGCCGACCTCGACCTCGTGCTGGACGGACAGGTCAGCGCCGCGCCGGAGCGTCGCGAAGCCGCGAAGCAGGTCCTGGCACGAGCGCTCGTCGAGGCGGTGCGCGAGGCCAATTCGGGGATGCGGGAGCGCGCGTTTCGCGCTGCACGCGGTATCGCCTACGAACGCACCAAGTCCGGCGCCGACGCCGAAGCCAAGGGCGCCGAAGCCGCCGCCGACGCGATTCGCGCTCTCGACGTCGAGCCGCCGGAAGAGGCGCCGTGACCAGCCTCACCTCCACCCGCTGCCCGGCGTGCGGCGCCGAGGGCGCGCACCGCGCGCTCAATCCCGGCATCGGTGTCGGGTTCTTCGCGATGGGGATCTTCTTGATCGCGATCGGGCTCGCGGCAAAGTGGTACGGCGGCGTCGGCGTGTGGCATCAGGTGCTCGGGTGGGGCCTGGTGATCTCCGCAGGCGTCGGGCTGGCGCGCGACGCACGCGCGATCGCCGTCGGGCGCCAGACCTCCGCGTACTGGATCGAAACGCGCACCCGTTGCGAATCGTGCGGCACCCGCACACGCTACGGCACCGGCCAGCGCGTGACCCGCTGGCTCCTGCTCGCGACCTTCGCGATCTTCGGCTACCTGCGTTTCGGCGCGCCGCGCATCTGACGGCGTTCCGGGCTCGCGTCGACGCGAGCGGTGCAAATGGAGCGCGGTCGGGATCTGCACCGCATCGCCACATGTTCGGCACATGTTGTTGGTCAACCGACCGGAGAGTACTCTCGCCGCATGACCGTGATGATCCAGATTCGCAACGTGCCCGAGTCGATCCACCGCAAGCTCAAGGCGCGCGCCGCGCGCGCGGGCGTCTCGATGTCCGACTACTTGCTTGCCGAGCTTCGCCGCAGCCTGGAACGGCCGACACGAAACGAGGTGCTGGCGCGCATCGCCAAGCGCACGCCCGTCGAGCTCGCCCCCCCGGCCGCCGAACTGATTCGAGACGAGCGAGAACGCCGTTGATCGTTCTCGACGCCTCCGCGGCCGTCGAGCTCGTTCTCGCGTCGCGGCGGGGCACGTGGATCGCACGGCGGGTCGCGGCGGCGGACATCACGTTGCACGCACCGCACCTCTTGGATCTCGAGGTCTCGCAGGCCCTGCGACGCGCCGAGGCGACGAAACAGATTTCCAACCTGCGCGCTCGCGAGGCGCTCGACGATTTCACGAGCTTCGAGATCATCCGCTACCCGCACGAGCCGCTGCTCACGCGCATCTGGGCGTTGCGCCGCAATCTCACGAGCTACGACGCCTGCTACGTGGCGCTCGCGGAAGCGCTCGGCGCTCCGCTCGTGACCTGCGATCGGCGGCTCGCCGCGGTCCCGGGGCATCGTGCACGCATCGAGCTACCCGCGTGAGCCACCCAATGGCCATTCACGATCGGGATCGATCGGACCACCGAGACCTAGGAGTGTGTCGGGAAATTCGTTCCCGACACACTCCTAGCCTCGCCGAAGGC
>CAYVDO010000499.1:0-5345 GCA_964450125.1 uncultured bacterium | reverse complement strand
CACGGCTCCGAAGCGCTCCACGCGTTACCAGGCCCTTCCGAGTCGGAGCAGCTTCGGACGTTGGCGCTGCCGCCGCAGCGCTTTGGCTGCCATCACCACCTGATCGCGGTGAACGCCTGCGACACCCTTCACCTGGGGCCGCTTCACGACCTCGAGCTGGCCACACCTCCAGAGGTCGCGTTTCCCGATTCGTATCGCGGCGAGATGCGCCTGGTCGGACGCTTCACCGCCGCGTGGAAGCGCAAGCTCACGGGCAATGACGCGGCAGATCTCGACGCGCGCTTCGTGGTTGCGGGCGGCAACATTTGCTGGGTGAGCGTGGCCGCGCCGGTCCCCTTCCAGGTGCTCTTCGCAGGCCGACCCGACGCGGGGGGCGGCGCACGCACCCAGTCGTTCGTCTTCTTTCCGCCGGGCAGCCTACGCCGGGCCGTATCGGTCGCGAGCCTCTTGGCGCTGCTGCTCGCGCGCGACCACGAGATGCTCGACGATCTCGCCTTTCGGCGCGGTTTCACGAGTGGCGATCGGGTGTTCGAAGCCTTCGTTCGGCACATCGACGCCATGCCGGTGGCGTGAGGGCTCGTTGCAACGTGCGACATCGATGTCGCAGTGCGACACGGGGCTGCAACACCGTTCCAGCGGGGGGCTGACGCGTCCAGCCTAGGCGAATCTAACCACCAGAAATCACTCTATTTTTGCCTGGGACTGAGCTTGCACGTCTCGCCGAACGGTTGGCCCATCGTTTGCTTCAGCTCGACCTTGGATCCTCCCCGCGATCCAAGGTGCCGTCGCGACGATTCCTCGGGGGCGTCGTCGATGCGCCGGAGAGAAGCCATGTACCGAGTCGAGCTGATCGACGGGCGAGTCGAGTGGATGGACGCTGACGCCGTTGCCCACTACGCGGGCATCATCAAGGCGTTCGTTCTGGACGAGCCGACCGATTTCGAAGGTGAGATCGACCGGCTATTCGCCGAGATCGAGCCCCGCGCGCGCCCGCGAGCCACTGCGCACGCGTCGTGACGCTCGCGCACCGGCCGGTCGCGCTGCTTTTGCACGCGTGACCGCGGGGGTTCTGCGCCTCTCACGTCGATGCGACTGAGCGCTCGCAGGATTTCGCGCTAGGCTCACCGCCCCTCGCACCTCCGAGGTGGTGGTGAAACGTTCTGCGCGTGCGTCCATCTGGCTTACTGCGCTCGTCGTGGGTTGGATCACGCCGGCGAGCGCCATCGAGATCACCTACCAGTCGCACCATCTCGATCGGTTTCGATTGGAGCCCACCGAGCCCGTGGTGATCCGCTTCGATCGCGCGATCGATCGAGCCTCCATCACCGCCGATTCCATCCGCATCCAGCGAACCGATCGCACGGGCGTCGTGAGCGTCGCCGGCACGACCACGCTCGCGTCGTCGGCGACCGCGGGCGACACGCTGCTGTTCACCCCCGCCGGCGGCGAGCTCGCCTTCGGACGCCGGCACCGCATCTTGGTCGCGAGCACGCTTCATGGCGCCGACGGGTCACCGCTCGACGGCCGGCTACCACGCGGCGACGAGTTCGTGCCCAACAAGCCCAGCAATCTCTCGGAAGAGCTGCTCGAGGTGTCGAGCGCGCTCATCGGCTACGACGTGGCAAGCCCCGAGCAGACCGATCCGAACGATCCGCTCCAGATCCCGGGCATCTCCACTACCGAGGCCTGGAAGCGCTCCATCGGGCGCCCCGACGTTCTCATCGCGGTCCTCGACGACGGCATCGAGAGCTACGGCTCACGGTCACTGCGCGAGAGCTTGTTCTTGAATCGCGGAGAGCTGCCGCGTCCCGCAGGTGCCAACGACTACGACGCCAACCACGACGGTCGCTTCAACGCCGACGACTACGCCGCAGACCCCCGTGTGGGCGATCGCGACCACGACGGCCACCGAGACGCCGAAGACCTGATGAACGCGTTCTCGGACGGTGTCGATGACGACGGCAATGGTCTTCTCGACGACGTGAGCGGTTGGGATTTCTTCCGGAATCGTCCGCGCGCGATCGGCGTACGCGAGTTCCCCGAGGGAACGCACGGTCAGGGACGCGCCGAGGAGGCGGTGGGCGCACCCGGCGACACCGGCGCCGTGCCCGGCGGCTGCCCGGACTGCTCGCTGCTCATGGTGCGCGTCAGCGACACCATTCTGGTGGAGGGCAACATCTTTGCTGCCGGGCTGCGCTACGCGACTGCGATGGGTGCCCGCGTGGTGTTGGCGGCCGTAGGCGGCGTCGACAACCCGCGCGCGCTCGCCGAAGCCGTGCAAGCGGCGAACGACGCGGGGATCCTGCTGGTGGTGGCGTCGGGTGACGAGCTGAGCTTCCATCACAACTATCCGGCAGCGTTGCCGGGTACCTACCAGGTGAAGTCGATCTTCCCGTTCCCCTTCGGCGCGCCCCACTACGTCGAGACCTACTGCACGAACTGGGGTGCGCACCTGGACACGGCGGTGAGCTCCAGCAACTGCAGCTCGGAGTCCACTGGCAACGCCGTGGGGCTCTTCGGCGCGATCCTGTCGCGGGCTCGCGACCTGGGGATCGAGCTTTCCGGCGGCGAGTTGAGGCAGATTCTGAACGGCACCGCCGACGACATCGCCTCCTCGTGCATCTCGCTCACCGGCTCGGCGTGCCAGCCGGGTTTCGACGCCCATTTCGGCTACGGCCGCCCGAACGGCCGCCGCGCCATGGATGTGCTCGGCGATCCGACCCGATCCCTGGCGGCGCGCATCCCGCCGACGGTGGAGATTCGTTCGCCCGATTGGTTCGACATCGTCGACCCACGCGCCCAGCCCGTGCTCGACGTGCGCGGCACGATCGCGGCGCGAGGGCGTCCATTCGACTTCGTGCTGGAGGCGGCCACCGGCGTCGAGCCACGCGAGGAACAGTTCCGCACCGTCGCATCCGGATCGGGGCGCGACGCGTTCGACGCATCCTTCGGCGGTGTCGACCTCGTGGCACTGTTCGGCGGCGCACCACCCACGGGCGCGGTGGCGAGACCCGACGATCCGACCCTCACGCTGCGGGTGCGCGTCACTGCGGGCGATGGCACGACGGGCGAGATCCGGCGCGCCATCGGCGTGCATACCGACCCCGATCTCGTTGCCTCGTTCCCGAAGCGCCTGGGGAGCTCGGGTGAATCGTCGGCGCTGTTGGTCGACCTCGGCGCCAGCAACGCAGGCCGGCTCGACGTCGTGTTGGCGACGAGCGACGGCGAGATCCACGCATTCCGGCACGACGAGGCCAGCGGCGAGTGGAACGAGGCGCCAGGTTTCCCGGTCGCACTACCCGCAGCCATCGACGGTGGCATCACGGACGGCGCCATCGCCTCCGCTGCCTACGGAGATCTCTACGGAGACGGCACGGGCTACGCGATCGTCGTCGCAACGGTGGGAGGCTCGATTTACGCCATTCATCCTCGCGGCACCGCGCACGTCGACGCCGCCGGACGACCCGCCCCATTCCTGCCCGGCTTCCCGGTGACGACGTTGGCGGCCGATCGCTCGACACCGCGCGCCTTCGCCCATGGCCCCGCATTCATCGCCACGCCCACGCTCGCGGATCTCGACGGTGACGGCGCGCTGGAGATCGTCGCCGCCAGCTTCGATCAACGGCTGTACGCCTTCCACGCGCGCGACGGTGACGGCGACGGCCGCGCCGACACCGTGGATGGATTTCCCGTTTTGCTGCGCAGCGAAGCAGGACGTGTGCCGGCGAGCCTGGTCTGCCTCGACCGCGGCCAGCCTGCGATCGAAGCGTCGATCCTGACCTCGCCGGTGGCGGTGACGTTGGAACCGGGTAGCACGAATCCCGAGCTCTCGCAGCATCCGTCGATCGTCGCCGCGACCACCGAGCTCTGCGACGACGACGGAGACGGCGAGCCAGACACCGGTCGCTACTACGCGGTGTGGCACGACGGCACGGCCCATCCGGGTGGACCGTTCGTGTCGGGCTGGCCAATCGCCACGCCGACCACCAGCCTCGGCGCCACGATCCCGCTGCCGCCGCTCACGACGGGGGGCGACTTCGGACCGGCCGCGGCGATCGTCGACGGTGAAATGCTCGTCTACGGCGGCAACTTCTTCGGCTTCCCTTTCCTGGTGCGCACCCGCTCCGGTGCCACCTCGATCGAACTCTTGCTTTCGGGCGACGGCGATCTGGCGTCGGGCGGCGGCGCCACGATCGCACGCTTCGAACCTGGCGCGAACGCGCCCACGCTGCTGGTCCCCACGACCACGATTCTCGACCAAGGGCCTGGGCTCCAGGCACTCGACCACAACATCGTGGGCTGGCGCACGAATCCGCCCCATTCGCGTGTGATCCGCGCGCCGATGGACGACATCCAGTTCCTCTCGAACCCGGCGGTGGCGGACGTGAGCGGCGACGGGCAGCCGGAGGTGATCGGCGGGTCGGGCGGTTACCTGTTGCGCGCCTACGACGCGACCTTGGCGCTAGCGCCGGGCTGGCCCCGCTACACGCAGGGTTGGATCGTTGCCAGCCCGTCGGTCGGCGACGTCGACGGTGACGGACGGCTCGAGGTGGTGGTGCCGACGAGAGAAGGGAATCTGTTCGCCTGGCACACCGCTGGCGCCGCGTGCCGCGCCGATGGCGCCTGGCAACCCGAATGGTGGACCTACCACCACGACGAGCATCGCAGCGGCGTGTACGGCCATGATGCTCTCGCTCCCGCGCGTGTACGCGACCTCAGGAAGTCGACCGCCGACGGCGTCTCGATCGAGCTCACGTGGACGGCGCCGGGCGGCGATGGCGCATGCGGACGCGCGGCGAGGTACGACGTCCGATATGCCACCGACGCCGCGGTGGATCTGAGTGACCCGCTCACGTTCGTCGCGGCACCTAAGGTCGCGAATCCACCCTCACCCGCAACGGCGGGCACGGAAGAACGCTTGCGCTTCGTTCCTCCGGCGAACGCGCTCAGCTACGCGCTACGGGCGGTCGACGATCACGGCTTGATCGGTCTGCCTGCTGTCGCGAACGACGCGGCGCCCCCCCGCCCGACGCGCCACGCAGGTGGCTGCGCAGTCGGCCAAGACGATCAGCCGAGTGCCTGGGCCCCACTCGTCGGCTTCGTGCTGATGGCTCGCGCGCTTCGCCGGCGCGGGTCGCGCGCCTCGTCGCAGACCGGGTGAGGCTGACAGGGCACGGCGCGGAGAGTCAGAACGGCGGGCCCTCGTCGAAGCCAGGCGGAAGCGCCGGTAGCTCATCGCCCGGAAGCTCCGGGATCGAGCCATCGGCGTAACCGAGCTCGAGGTCGGCGAAGGTCGAGCGCTCCTTGATGAACGCGAGCTCCACCGTGCCGGTGGGGCCGTTGCG
>CAYVDO010000498.1:0-5352 GCA_964450125.1 uncultured bacterium | reverse complement strand
GGGCCCACCCCCGAGGCGCTTCGCTGCGCTCGCGGCTCGCCTGCCGGCTCGCGGTGATGTGGATGGCGAGCGTGGAGACCGGTGCGCAGTTCGTGCGTCCGGGAGGCCAGGCAGGGGCTGTTCCGGACCCCCGCCCGTCGCGGCAAAGCCGCAGCGGGGCCCACCCCCGAGGCGCTTCGCTGCGCTTGCGGCTCGCCGTCGGCTCGCGGCGACGTGGAGCATGAGCGTGGAGACCCGTGCGATGGTCGGCTCGCTCCGCGTGTTGCGCGGGGGCTCGGCCAGCCATCCGCCGGGCGAAACACGCGTTCGTCGCGAAGCTCCACCCTCGAGGCGACGCGGACACGCGCGACGGGTGCGCATCACCAGCGGAAACGGCGCCCCAGGTATCCGAACTGTTTCTCGAAGGTGGTCGGATCGGTGTTGGCCACCTTGGCGAGCTCGGCGAGTCGTGCGGGATCCTCGAAATCCGGTCGGTTGAGGCGAATCATGTACTTGGCAGCCGCTTCGTAGCTCTCCGTCTCCGTGTTCACGTACCGCACGCGGGTCTTGCCGGTCGACGGATCGAGAAGCTCGGCGAAGTACATCGGCACCAGTCGCCCGGCTTGGATCGTCACCATCGCGCCAGTGCCGCCGCTCATCAGCAGCTTCACGGCGCCGTAGCCGAGGTCGCGGGTGTACTCGAGATCGTAGGTCACGGGAGCAGCGCAGCGCAGCTCGTAACCCACGTCCTTGCTGACGATGGTGCGCTTGAGCCCGCGCGCCTTGAGACGCCGCTTGAGCTCCCCTTGGAGCAACCGCCCGAGATCGACCTCGGCGAGGCGGATGTGGCCGTGCTCGTCGCGCTCGACGTCCTTCAGGTCCTCGAGCTCGGCGGGATCCATACGCTCCGAGAGCCCCTCGGCCACCACGGCGACGCCGTATGGCCGGCCCATGGTCTCGCGCTTCAGGATGCTGCCTTCGAGGATGTCGCCGATCTCGCGCAGCGGGATCTTACCGGAGCGGAAGTCCTCGCCGATGAGCGTGACCGTGGCGCCTGCGGCCTTGCCGATGCCGAGCGCCAGGTGCCCGGCCTTCCGCCCCATCGCCACCACGATGTACCAGCGCGCGGTGGTGCGCGCGTCTTCCATGAGCGTCGCGACGATGCTCACGCCCACCTGAACGGCGGTCGTGAAGCCAAAGGTGGGGGTGAGACCGGGCAGCGGCAGATCGTTGTCGATGGTCTTGGGGACGTGGACCACCTTCACGCGACCGGCGGCCTCGGCCTCGATGCGCTGCGACGAGTAGGCGGTGTCGTCGCCGCCGATCGTGATGAGGTAGTTGATGCCGAGCTGCCCCAGCGAATCGATGACGTTCTTGAGCTTGCCGGGATCGGTAGTGGGGTTTTCCCGCGAGGTGCGCAGGATCGATCCACCGCGCAAGTGCACCCGCGACACGTCGTTGATGTCGAGCACGCGGATGTGGCTGATGTCCTTCTTCACGAGCCACTCGAAGCCGTGCATCAGCCCGATGACCTTGAGGCCGCGGTTGCGGGCTTCGATGGTTGCCGCGGAGATCACGCCGTTGATGCCGGGCGCCGGACCGCCGCCGACCAGAATGCCGAGGGTGGGAGTGGTGGGTTCGCTCATGACGCTCTCCTTTGACGACACCTGCGCTCGAGATGGATCCGTCGGCACGTCCATTTAATGCAGACGGTGTGCCTGGGCGAGAGGGTATCCGGCGCAGCGCGCGCACTCGGATCGGAGACGGTCACGCGAACGAGCGGGACCGCGATGGGGCGTACCCGCGCTCGGGTCACCGCGCAGACGTCAGGTCTCAGGTCTCGTCGAAGTCGACGGCCACGCGGGCGCTAGTCGGGCGGGCCTGACACGTGAGCACCCAGCGCTGCTCGAGCTCGGTCTTGGTGAGCGCGTCGTGCAGTCGCATCCACACGTCGCCTTCGGAGAGCTTGGCGCGGCACACGCTGCAATAGCCGTCCTCGCAATTGGATGGCGTCTTGATCCCCGCGGCGCGCGCGGCCTCCAGGATGGTCTTGCCGGCCGGGCAATCGAGCTCGCGCGTCTCACCGCGGAGATGAATCGCCACCCGCGCGTCCACCGGCGCGGCGTGCTTCGCGGCAGCGCCCGTGAGCTCGGGCTCGACGCGATCGGGATCGTGGGGCGAGACGAAACGCTCGACGTGGATGTGGTCGGCGTGGATGCCCAGCTCGACCAGCGTCGCCTCGATCACGTCCATGAACGGTGCAGGACCGCAGACGTAGAAGTCGCTCGCTTCCCAGCCGCGGAGGTACTCGAGGACCGCTGGGCGGTCCAGAAAGCCCGATTCCACGTCGAGCCGATGAACGAGCGTGAGCCTCTCGGGGTAGCGCGCGGCAAGGGCGTCGATCTCGGCGCGAAAGATGATCGAGTCGCGGTCGCGATTGGCGTAGACGAGCTGAACGCGGCGCTCCGTGGTGGCGAGTGCCGTCTTGAGGATCGAGAGCACCGGCGTGACGCCACTGCCGCCGCCGAAGAGCGTCACCGGATTGCCGCGCGGCTTCAGGACGAAAAGCCCGGCGGGCGGCAGCACGCGAATGCGGTCACCGGCCTTCAGGTTGTCGATCATCCAGTTCGAGACTCGTCCACCGACGACGCGCTTCACCGTGACCTTGTGCTCGGTGTCCGTGTCCGGGGAGCTCGAGAGCGAGTAGCAACGCTTGAGGCGCACGTGACCGAGATCCACCTCCACCGTCAGGAACTGACCGGCGACGTAGCGAAAGCTCTCGGCGAGGTGGGGCGGGATCTCGAACACGAAGGAGCTCGCGTCGGCGGTCTCCGCGATCACGCCCGCGATCGTGAGCTCGTGGAACTCGTGATCGGCGGCGACGAAGGCTTCGCGGCTTGCGGGATCGGCGACGGTCGGCGGCGGCGTGGTGCTCATGGTACGGACCCGAGGAAATGAAACACGTTTCACTCCGAAGATAGCACGCGCTTCTGGCGCGGTTGGCGCCGCACCACGAGCTCGTCGACGTGGCGGATCGGGTCGTGAGCCTCCCACGAAACGCGCGCTGAGTGCGAGGTCAGAAGCGCGTGCAAACCGGCGAGGCGTCCGTCGCCGAGGAAGCGCACGGCGCTCGGCGGGATCTCCTCCAGCCAGCCGCCGAGGAGCGCGCGCTCGGCGGCGCTCGGCGGGGCACCGCTGGTGCCGACGAATACCTGCGCAGCGGCCGTGCGATCCGTCGCACCCGACCCGAAGCTCTCACGCACCACGGCGAGTCGTTCCGCGGCTGGCCAGGTGGCAGGCGAGGCAACGTCCGCGGCAACCCAACGCCCGCCGCGATCGGCGACCAACCACAGCGAATCGCCGCCACCCCAGCTCGGCGCGCCACCGAGCTGGACGTAACGCGCGGCGCCCCGTTCGAATGCGGCCAGTGCCCCGAGCGCCACGAAGCTCGGACCGGTGAAGCCCGCTCGGAGCCGTGCGACTGCAGCGTCCGGGTGTGCCGGAAAGCCCACGTCCGCAGCACGGCGCCAGTGGGCACCCAGGCTCGCGACGGCCGCACCTCCGCGTTGGCGGCCGAGGACACCATCGGCAGGATCCGCGAGCACGAGAGCCACCCTCACCTGCTCCGATTCGAAGCCGTGGGAACGCAGCGAATCGCGTGCGCGCGCCGTCAGCGCATCCCAGCCGTCGTCGACGGCGCCCGGAACACGAACCTCGAAAAGCACGCGACCGGTCTTGAGCTGGACGACCTCGATCGCGAGGTCGCGCTCGCCACCGAGCACGAGCATCGCCACGGAGCCAGCGTCGATGGGGCCGAGCGCCGTGCCGCTCGGCCACAGCACGTCGACCGGCTTGGCGGGTGCGTCGCTCTTGCGCGCCCCGGCGCCGAGATCGGCGGGGAGCGTGATCACGAGGTCGTTCTCGACGAGCGTGGCGCACGCAAGCCGTTCGCCGCGCGCGAGCTGCGCCGCCGTGAGCCGCGCCCGCGACGCCTCGGCGTCGGCCTCACCGACGGCGATCACACGACACCCCGCGCAGATCCCGAGCCCTCCGCAGGCCGACACGAGGTCGAGCCCGGCGCGCGCCGCCGCCTGGGCGATCGTGTCGCCCGCACGCGCCTCGACGGCGCGCCCGAGCGGTTCGAATCGCACGTGGAATCGCATGGCATCGACCGTCATCGAAGCGTAGCCGCGGACCCGAACGGGTGCTGGGCGACGGCGTCTCGACGGCGCAGCCGAAGGATCCAGCCATCGCCCGAGAGCGTCGCAGGGTGCAGCTCGACGACAGTCGCACGCCAGCGCCGCTCGAACCTCCTCGCGAACGTCGCTGCCGATCCGATCGCCGACGTGCGCCGAAGTGACCGCCAGCTGCTGATCGCAGTCTCGCTTGCCATCCCGATGGATCCAGCTTCGAGCTCGCCGCGCCTGAGCGACCAAGCCCAGCGCATCCGTGTGCCAACAGCGCGAGTGCCGGTCACCCGGAACGTGTCCATCGCGAGCCGCATCGTTGCGCCTGCCGCCGTGAGCAGGTCACGGAGCCACGAGCAGCAGGATGCCACGACCCGCAGCACGGTTCGCTGCCATGCGAACTGGCACCTTCGGGTGGTCACAGCTGTCTCGATCGCCAACTTCGGTGCGCACGCCCGGTCTTCAGGCGGTCCGGCCCCGCGCGCGAACTCCTCACGAAATTCAGCGCTTGCACGGATCGGCACACATGGCACACGCAGTGCTTGACGATGCTCGATGGTGCGGAGTCACACGTCCCGCCGGCGATTTCAACGGTGACGGGATGACCGACCTCGTCGCGTATCGACCTGGAAGTGCAAGCCAATGGCTCGTGAGCTTTTCTCCAAGCTACTCGAGCACCGATCTCACCGTGACGTTCGGCTCTTCGGTGACGAGCGACGTGCCGCTGGTCTGCGACTTCAATGGTGATGGAATGACGGATATCGCCGTCACGCGCGCCGGTGCATTGGGCACGGCCCAGTATCTCATTCGTTTTTCGCCAACCTATGCTGCCAACACGGAGGTGACGAAGGCCTTTGGCCTGGCCTCCGACAGGAAGTTTTTCGGTGACATCAGCGGCGACCGCAAGTGCGACATCGTCGTGAATCGGAGCGAGTACTTGAACTATGCAACCTATTCCCCCGACTGGGTCGGGCTGGATTTCTCGCGGACCTACGGAGTTGCGAATGATGTTGCCGTGCACGCCGACGAAGATGGCGATGGATTGCTCGACATCGCAATCATGCGCCAGGGAGCACAGACGCTCGTCTGGTACGCAACGCTCTCGTCCGAGGGGTACGCGGGAACGGGCATGTCGGCTTTCTTCGGAGCGCTGACGGGGCAGCCGGTGGTGGATGACTACAACGGC
>CAYVDO010000497.1:0-5385 GCA_964450125.1 uncultured bacterium | reverse complement strand
GCTACTCGTCGTCGATCAGCGGCGACACCATCCTCCTGGGCGCGGCGTACAAGAACACCGGCGCCGGCAGCTACGCAGGATCCGCCTATGCGTTCACGCGCAGCGGCACCACCTGGTCGCAGCAGGCGAAGCTCACCGCCAGCGACGGCGCCGCAAACGACGGTTTCGGCAACTCGGTCAGCGTCTACGGCAGCACCGCCGTGATCGGTGCCTTCGGCGACGACACGGGTGTGAGCAACGGTGGCTCGGCGTACGTCTTCACGCGCAGCGGTGCGAGTTGGTCCCAGCAAACGAAGCTCACCGCGTTCGACGGCGCGGCGAGCGACAACTTCGGCACCTGGGTGTCGCTCGAGGGCAGCACGATCGCGGTCGGCGCACCGCTCGCGGACAGCGCAGGCGCGGACGCGGGGGCTGCATACCTGTACCAGGGCAGCGGCGCGAGCTGGTCGCTCGTCGACAAGATCGTCGCGGGAAACGCAGCCGCGGGCGCGAGCTTCGGCGCCGGCCTCGACGTCGAATCCGGCCGCGTGGCGATCGGCGCACTCCTCGCCGACGCCGCGGGCACCGACTCGGGCTCGGCTTATGTGTACGACTCCAACGTTCAGCTCACGGTGAACAAGTCCGGCACCGGCGCGGGCACGGTCACGAGCTCACCTTCCGGCATCTCGTGCGGCGCGACCTGCAGCGCGGGGTTCGCACCCGGCACGGTCGTGACGCTGACCGCCTCGGCCTCCGCCGGCTCCTCGTTCGCCGGCTGGAGCGGCGGCGGCTGCTCGGGAACCGGCACCTGCCAGGTCACGCTGACCTCGGCGCAAACGGTGACCGCATCGTTCAACTTCGTGTCGGCATCGGTCTCGGTCACCAAGGCGGGCAACGGGCTCGGCACCGTCACGAGCTCCCCCGCGGGCATCGATTGCGGGGCGAGCTGCTCCTCGACGTTCACCCCCAGCACGGTCGTCACCCTCACCGCCACGCCGCAACTCGGTTCGACCTTCGCGGGGTGGAGCGGTTCGGGTTGCTCGGGAACGGGCACCTGCCAGATCACCGCGACGGCGGCCCACAGCGTGACTGCCACCTTCAACCTCCAGTCGTACACCCTCACGGTCACGCCAACCGGCACCGGCACGGGCAGCGTGACCAGCAACCCCATCGGCATCAGTTGCGGCACCCTCTGCGCGGCGCCGTTCAGTGCGGGCGAAGTCGTGACCCTCACGGCTGCGACCGCCCCGGGAACGAGCTTCGACGGCTGGAGCGGCGGCGGTTGCTCGGGCACGAACCTCACCTGCCTGGTCACGATGGACGCGGCCAAGAGCGTCTCTGCGACCTTCACCCTTCAGGGTGCGCAGCTCACGGTGAACAAGGTCGGCACGGGTTCGGGAACCGTGTCCAGCTCGCCGGCGGGCATCGACTGCGGCTCGACGTGCGTCTACGTGTGGGACTACGGCACGCAAGTGAATCTGACGGCGGCACCCGCCGCGGGCTCGACGTTCACGAGCTGGGCCGGACCGTGCACCGGAACCGGCACTTGCGCGTTGCCGATGACCACCAACCGCACGCTCTCCGCGATCTTCACGCTGCAGACTTTTCCGGTGACGGTGACCAAAGCCGGCAACGGCTCTGGAACGGTCACCAGCACTCCCGCGGGCATCAGCTGCGGCGCGACCTGCACCGGCACCTACGACTACGGCACCGTGGTCGCCATGGCCGCGACACCGGCGGCTGGTTCGACCTTCGTCGGATGGAGCGGCGAAGGCTGCTCCGGTACCAGCTTCTGCAGCGTCAGCCTCGACGCCGCAAAGAACGTCACCGCGACGTTTGCTCTGCAATCGTTCGCGCTCACCGTCACGAAGGGTGGTACCGGTTCCGGCACCGTCACGTCGAGTCCCGCGGGCATCGACTGCGGCGCCGGCTGCGCGGCGTCGTACGACTACGACACCGTGGTCACCCTCAGCGCCGCGCCCGCCGTCGGCTCCACGTTCACCGGCTGGAGCGGCTCGGGATGCAGCGGCACCGGAAACTGTCAGGTGACGATGAGCGCCGCGCGTAGCGTCACGGCGAACTTCGCGCTCGCGTCGTTCGCACTCTCGGTGACCAAGACCGGCAACGGCTCAGGCACGGTGACGTCGAGCCCGCTCGGAATCAGCTGCGGCGCAACCTGCGCCGCGAGCTTCAACTACGGCACGGTCGTCACGCTCGCTGCGCCGGCCAGCTTCGGCTCGGTCTTCACGGGCTGGGGTGGCGCGTGCTCGGGGACGGGTAGCTGCCAAGTGACGATGGACGCTGCGAAGTCGGTGACCGCCAACTTCCAGCTCCAGACGTTCGCGCTCACGGTGAACAAGGCCGGCACGGGTAACGGCACGGTCCCGAGCGTCCCTACGGGTATCGATTGCGGCGCCACCTGCGCTGCAGCCTACGACTACAACACCACGGTCACGCTCACAGCCGCGCCGAGCCTCGATTCGACTTTCGCCGGCTGGAGCGGCCCGTGCACCGGCACCGGAACCTGTCAGCTTCCGATGACCGCCGCTCGTATCGTGACGGCGATCTTCTCGCTACCGACCTACTCGCTTTCGGTGGCGTTGCTCGGCACGGGTACGGGAACGGTCACCAGCGACGTTCCCGGGATCGATTGCGGCGCCACCTGCACCGCGAGCTACGACCCCAACACCGTCGTCACGCTCACGGCCACGTCCGGGGCGAGCTCGACGTTCACGGGTTGGGGCGGCGAGTGTTCGGGGACCGGCACGTGCCAGGTGACCATGGACGCAGCCAAGTCCGTCACCGCCACCTTCGATGGGGTGGCATACGCCCTGACGGTCACGAAGGTCGGTAGCGGGGCCGTCACGAGCAGTCCTGCGGGGATCAACTGCGGAACCGCGTGCGCCGCGAACTTCGCCCCTGGCACGGTGGTGACCCTCACTGCGACGCCAGCGTCCGGCCAGAAGTTCTCCGGATGGAGCGGCGGCGAGTGCACCGGAACCGCGCCGTGCCAGGTCACGATGGACGCGGCGAAAGCGGTGACCGCCACGTTCGCCGCCGGTTGCGGCGCGATCGGAGCGCAGAGCGCAACCTCGGGAATGCTGATCGCCCTGTCGACGCTCCTGCCCAAATTCCGCCGCCGCGTCGTGCGCGCACGCTCTCGGGCGTGATCCGCGGCGCGGCACGCGCAGTCGCAACGGGATCGCCACCTGCCGAGCTCGAGGAATCGGCAGGTGGCTGCGCTCGGGTGGCGATCGTCGACGAGCGCGTCCGGCCCTCGGCCGGCCGGCCACGGACGGCGGCGCCAACCGGAACGCTACGTAGTGGGTCAGTTTCGTGCTGAGCTCTTCCCAGGCGGAGGGGCTGGGGGCACGTCGAAGGGCGCTCCGCGGCCACGCACCGCGAGTCGCGCTCGTGGGGAGTGAGCCCCAATCGCGTGGCCGCGGCTTGAGGCGAGCCGTCGGTTTCACGGAGTCGAGTGCGGGCGAGCCGTGCCCGCCGACGAGTCCCCAGACCCTCGCGACTGCACCGGCGCATGCCTGGCAAACTGACCCACCACCGAACGATACGACCCATGAGTAGGACGCCGATGCGGGTCGTCGGCGTGGCCTGGGCCATCGTCGTGTCCAGCGGCGCTTGCGCCGGCGGCGACACCGGGCACGGAGATGCCTCCGCGCCGAATCGAGTCGAGATCGTCGATTCGAGCGGTGCGCTCGGCGCGCTCGCCGACGACGTACGCATGCTTCTCGATGCGACCATCGACGGCGTAGCCGCGGTGCTGGATCTCCACGGCGTGACGGTCACCCTCGACACCGACGCGACCCGTGCCATCGCGGGCTACGGCGTCGGGGGATTCACGCCAGACGGTAGTCACGTGCGAATCGACGTCGACCCGAGCTTCCCCGCGCTCGCGGACGTCATCGGTGAGCGCCTGCCGTTCGTGTGTGCCCACGAGCTTCACCACGCCAAGCGTTTTCGTGGCCCGGGATACGGCGCGACCTTGCTGGAGGCTTTGGTTTCCGAAGGACTCGCCGATCACTTCGCCGTCGTGCAGCTCGGTGCGCCACCGCCGCCGTGGACGCACGCCTTCCCCACGGCGAGCAACGAGGAATACCTGGAAATCGCGCGCCGCGAGCTCGACTCCCGCGATTACGACCACGCGCGCTGGTTCTACGGCGCGAGCGACGATCTGCCGAACTGGACCGGATACACCCTCGGCTTCCAGCTGATCGCCGAATACCTCGCAGGCCACACCTCGGAAACGGCGGCCACGCTCGCGAACGCGCCGGCGGAGTGGTTCCGGCCCACGTGATGACGACGCCGACGTCGTGCAGCGTCGTTCCGGACGTGGAACGCAGACGCCTCGCGCAGCGCCTCACTCGGGGTCGTAGCGACAGACCGCGCCGGTGCGAACCGAGCGCTCCAGGTGGCGCGCGAGCGGCGCATCCGCCGCGCCGATGCGCCGAATCGCGTCGCGCACCCGCCGCTGGACGTTGATCCGCGCTCGCTCGACATCGGATCCCTGGCGGCGCGCCCGCCCCCGCGGACCGAGCGCCCTTCCCAGCTCGGCCGTGAGCGCCTCCAGTTCCTGGCGGGCACGCTCCGCCCGGACGCCGTCGTTCCAGCGCTCGGCTTCCTCGATCTCGCCGTGCAACGCGGAGATCCGCGCCCGGTACTCGGCGCGCGCGCGTCCGTCGAGAACATCGCCCACGTCGGATTGCGCAATCTGGGAACCGGCCTCGCTCGTCGTCAGGTCGAGCACGTGCCAGTCGCGCCCGGGCTCGGCCACCAACGCCGCGAGGATCCGCAATCCCTTGGTGTCGGCGAGGTGGAACTGCCGCGACTGGTGAACGACCGTCCAGAGCTCGCCCTGGCGCTCCAGGCTGAAGCGCGGTGGCCGTGACACCGAGACTCGCACCGGCGGCGCCTCTTGCTCCTCGCACGCGCCGGGCTCGGATTCGGCGAGCTCGACGACCACGGCGCGCGCGCCCAGCTCCAGCGCCGGCATCGCGAGATTCAGCGCCTCGCGCAGCGCGTCCTCGGCGAGCCTGCGCCCGCGCTCTCGATCCGCCGCGTCCGCTCGCGCCACGAGCTCGCGGCCCAGGTCCAGCGCGATCCACGCCGCGTAGGGGCGGGCACCGCTGGCGCGCGCCTCGGCGAGCGCACCCTCGAAGAGCCCGAGCGCTTCGTCCGCGCGCCCTTCGACGAGTGCCGCGCGTCCGAGCCAGTGACTCACCGGCCCCTCCACCATCACGCCGAAGAGGCCCCAGCGAACGTTCGAGCCGCGACGCGACGTGAAGGCCGTCGTGATCGCTCGGGCCAGCGTACGGTCCCCGCGGCGCTCGGCGATCTCCACCAGGAACTGGAGATGGCAGGTGTCGTGGATCGCGAGGCTCTCAGCCACCG
>CAYVDO010000496.1:0-5396 GCA_964450125.1 uncultured bacterium | reverse complement strand
CGATTTGGAACGACTCGACACCGCGGCGGCGATCGACGCTCTCGTGCACCCGCCCTTGCGCGTGAAGGCGGTGCACGGCTCGGGCATCGCCGAGGTCCAGGGTCTCGGATCCGCCGTGCACGGCCGCGCGGGGGTGATCGGCCGGCTGAACGCGGACCAGACGGAGCTTCGCCTCGAATACTCCGACGGGCGCACCTCGCCCGCGATCCGCCTGGAAAAGCGTGCGAGCGCCGCCCGCGGCGCGCTCCTCGCGAGCGCCTGGGCCGCACGCCGCGCGAGCCAGCTGGCGGTGAGGGCCGATTCCCACACGGACGAGCTGCTCGCGCTCGGCCGGCGCTTCGGCATCGTGAGCCCCGTCACCTCGCTCATCGTCCTCGAGAGCCTCGATCAATACCTGCGCCACGACATCGAGCCACCGGCGTCGCTCGCCGACATGCGCCGGCAATGGCGCGAGCAGAAGGCGGCACGCGCCAAGCAGACCCTGGACCAGCGCGCGTCGAAGCTCGAACGGGTGGTCGCGATGTGGAACGAGCGCATCGCGTGGTGGGAAGGCACGTATCCCCGCACCGCGGAGTGGAAGCAAGTCGCGCCACCGCCGCGGGGTCTCCCACCCGGCATGCCCCTGCCGTCCGCCGGCGCCGAGCCGGGCGTTTCAGCGCCGTCCGCACCCCCACCCGGGGCCAGGATGGATCGCGATCACGCACCGGCCGCGGAGCGGGCCGGGGCCGTCTCTCAGCGCGCCTTCTCGCGCGCGGTTCCCGCCGGCGACGTCAGCGACGAAACGAGCACGACGGATCAGCGGGGCACGGGCGGCGGGATGGAGGCTTCCGTCAGCGTGAAGCCCTGGGACCCCGCCACCCCGTACCTGACCGCGATCAAAGCCGCCGCCGCAGCGGATCGCTATCGCGTGTATCTCGAACAGCGTCCGAGCTACTCCACCAGCCCGGCCTTCTTCGTCGATTGCGCGGAATTCTTCCTGCGCGCGGGCGAGAAGCCGCTGGGCGTGCGCATCCTCACCAACCTGGCGGAGCTCGAGATCGATGAAGCGTCGCTGCTGCGGGTGCTCGCGTGGCGGCTCGAGGACGCCGGCGAGCTGGATCGCGCGGTGCGGGTGCTGCGCAAGGTGCTGCGCTTGCGGCCCGAGGAGCCCCAGAGTGCTCGCGGGCTCGCGCTCGCGCTCGCCTCGTTGCATCAGGCCGCGGCGCTGAGCGAGGCCATGCAGCTCCTCGAGAAGGTGGTGATGGGCGAGTGGCAGCGCTTCGAGGGAATCGAGGTGACGGCGCTGGAGGAGCTGAACGCGCTGATCGCGCTCACCCAGACCACGGCGTGGGCAAAGGGCGCCAACGTGCCGGTGCTCGACCCTCGCCTCGTCCGCAACCTCGACGTGGACGTGCGCATCGTCCTGTGGTGGGACGCCGACAACACCGACGTCGACCTGCACGTGGTCGAGCCGTCGGGCGAGGAAGCGGCCTACAACCACAACCGCACCACCGTCGGCGGCCTGGTGTCGCGGGACTTCACCGAGGGCTACGGTCCCGAGGAATACCTGATCCGGCGTGCGCCTGCCGGCGTGTACAAGATCTTCGCCCACTACTACGGATCGCGGCAGCAGACCGTGATCGGTCCTGCGACGATCGGCGCCACCGTGCTCACCGACTTCGGCCGCCCCTCCGAGAAGAAGCAGGTGCTGACGCTGCGCCTCGACCAGCCACGCGATCGCGCCGGCGTCGGCGAGATCCGTGTGGGCGGCAGTCCGATGCCGAAGGTGAAGGAAGGTGCGCGGGAAGACCGCGGCCCCGCTTCCGGTCGCGACGCGGTGCGTGCCATCACCGTCGGGCAAAGCTCCGACGACGTGGTGCGCATCCTCGGCGAGCCGCAGGCAAAGGATGGAACCGTATGGACCTACCGCATCGACGAGCGCGAATACCGGCTTCGATTCTCCTCGGAGCGCAAGGTGCAGTCGGTGACCGAGCACCTACCCGGTGGCGCCGAGATGATCCTGGCGCAGTGAGCAGACTTCCCATTCAGCGCGGGCACGGTCACCGCAGGCGCACGGTCCGCTGAAGACCACCCCGTACGGAAATCGCGGTCGTGGATCCCGCCGGCAGCTACCGCGCCCGCGCCAACGTCAGCTCCAGGCGCAGATGGTCGTAGGGGTCAGCCAATTTGCGCGGCCGCGCAAACGATTGAGCGCCGAGGAACGCCGCGAAGTCCACGCCCTTCCTGTGGGCGAGCGGCATGTCACCGGCTCTCGCCAGTTCAACGTCATTCCGGTCGGCTACGCAAATCTCGATCGGACACTTCGGGTCGACGCCCCCATCGGCGGTCGGGAAGGTGTGGGTTGGAATCGACTCGACGACGCCACCGGACTCGACGCCGCTGAACCGTGAACACCATCTGTACTTCCGAACGGCCCGGACGACGTTGCCCGCCATGAGATACGCCGCGTTGAACCAGACGAGCGAGTTGCGGCTATCGTCCTCGCAGTCGTCCTCGTGCGGAAGGCGAGCAAGGACTCGTGGCAGGGCGAGCCCCACGTACGTGGCCTCCGGCCGGTCGCGAAGCGCATCCCGGGGGCGCGCACTCGAGCGACCGAGGCATCCTCAGATCGGACCATCGCTCGAGTCCAAGCACGCGCGGCGACGCGCTGGCGAGGATGGGCGCGTGCAGGGAGGCCGCAATCGCTGCAAGCTGCTCGAGGAGGGCCACGTCTTCCGGGCTCGGCTCGAACGCGAAGTCGCCGACGAACAAGCCCAAGGGTGTGCCGCGGTGCTCCAAGCGCTCGTGCTTGCCCGCTCGGCTCTTGGGCAAGGTGCTCCACCAAGCTCGGATCCTGCTGCCCCGAACGTGCCCACTCGCGCAGATCCGCGTGAGTCACGACGAGCACGCGCAACACGATGTCCTCGGCGGCACCGGCGGCCTCGACGAGTCTCGCGAAGCCCCGCCACAGCCTGCGCCCTCGGGTTGCTCGGTGCTTTTAGGTCGGGGTACTATCTTTCGCCCTTCGTAGGCACATTTGGGGATCGCCGCGAGCGTCGGTTCGGAACCTCGAGGGCCCGGCGGCGACTCCCCCTCCGATCCGCAGCGCGCAACCGCCTTTCGACATCTTCGGAGCAACGAGCGAGGAGACGCAGCGATGGCCAAAGACGAAATTCGGGATGATGTCCCTGCCACGGCGGATTGCGCCGGGGACGTCCGCGAAGCGCAGCCTGATTCGAACCAAGAGGTCACCGCAAGGCACCGTCGAGCGCTCGAATTGCTCTCGCGGCGGGGCCTCATCGGCGCGCTCGGGATCGGTTCCGCGAGCGCGCTCGGCATGACTCTGCGGCCCGAGCTCGCAGAGGCGGCCACGCTCAACGTCATCCCCATGGTCATCGACACGATCGACGAGATCATCTTGGGCAATCCGAGCCAGGCGAGTGCGCTGGCGCTAGCGTTTCGGAATGCACGGATCGTCGTCTTCACGAACTACCACGCGGGCGCGCGCGAGATCGATGCCCGGATCATCGGCGGCGACAAGTACAGCCTCGGGTCTGACCTGGGGGGGGGTCTGTTCGTCTGGGACCCGAGCTCGACTGCGCCGCCCAATCGCGGCACCGTGCTCGTCCCCAACGGTTATCGCGGCGCGGGACGCCTCATCCGCATTCACGATGGCGCGCTCTCGGTACGGTGGTTCGGCGCGTACGGCAGCGGCGGCGCGCCTGGCGCCGAGCCCAGTCACGACGACTCGCAGGCGTTTCGAGACGCGATCGACGCACTGGGACCGAAAGGAGGACCGGAGGGTGGAACGTTGTTCGTCCCGCCGGGCGTCTACTACCTGAAGGACAATCTGCTCATCGACCGACACATGATCCTGCAGGGGTCAGCCGGATCCGGAAATTACGGGCCTTCGGCGCTGCTGTTCGAGGAGGGGAAAGGCATCATCGTCCAGAAGGGATCCGGCATCGCTCGGTACGGGTCGGAGTCGCTGATCAGCGACCTGTACATCCTCAGCCGCGGCGCCGGCGAACGGCCCGCACCTGCGGACCCGCGTTCCGGCACCGGCAACGGCATCTACCTATTGCGAAAGGCCAAGATCCAGCGGTGTTTCATTTACAACTTCCCCAACAACGCAATTTACATCTGGGGTCCGGGGGACATCGTCGATCCGGAGCAGAACTGCAACGACTGGCGGATCACCGACGTTTATACCCACAGTTGCGGTGGTTGGGGTCTCTACCTCCATGGCGACAACTCGCAGGGAGGCACGTGCATCGGTCTGGTCGCCCTCGGCAATACGTCCGGTGGGATCTACGACTCGAGCACCGCGGGGAACACCTACATCGGTTGCCATTCCGAATACAACCTTCCACCCGCCTACGCGTATTACATCGACGGGGGGAACAACAAGTCGGTGCTGATCGGCTGCTACAGCGAGAACAGCGACGGTCCCACGCACCTCGACATCAACGCGATCGCCATCGGCGGTACCGCGACGGGACCGGTTCATTGGGAGGAGAGCCCGACCTCCCGTGGCTTCATCATGTCGGACGGCGGCCGCTGCCGGCCGCTTGCCACGCTGTCGAAATACGGGAATCGCACGCTGACGACCTACCTGGGGATGACGAGCGGCACGGAAGCCGCGTTCGGCTGGCAAGCATCGGACGACGGCAACGAATATCGGCTGAACTACGGATCGTTGCTCGCCGGCTGGTGGGAGTTCACGCACGGCGGCAGGGTCGCGATGTCCCTCTCTGGGTCGAACAGCGCCGTCGGCGGTGGTCAGGTCTGCTTTCCCTACGGCTTCCTGATGGGGGGAGTCTCGGGACAGGGGAGCCTGCGACGCGTGTCGGCTGGCGCGTCGACGGTCACCGACTTGAATCCGCCATCCGCCGTGGGTGCGCACGTCGGTGACGTTGCGCTGATGGCGGAGCCGATCGCTGGCGGCGCGCTCGGATGGGTGTTCACCGCGGGTGGCTGGCGGCGCTTCGGCGTGATCGAGCCGTGAGCTCGCCGTGCGAAGCCCCGCGCTCGCAAGCGCGTCGTTGGGACGGTGGCAACACGCGAATCAACGCCGAACACCGGGACCGTTCGTTCCCGTCCCACCCGAGCCGACGGGTCGATCCGCGAATGGCGGTATGCATAGCCCGTTTGTTCCGATGCCCCCCTCGCGTGAAGCAGCCGGCAGGCCGAGTCTTGCCCTTTGGATTGACACCCGCACCCGACTCATTCAAAGTTCTTACCTACCGCTCTAATAACACTTGGCACGCCGCGGGGACGATCGAGACGCGAATGGACCGAGCTACCCCGGCAGTCGGACCTTCGCTGTACGCATGCGTCCACCTCCGCGATCGAGCTCTCGCCGGTCATCGAAATGGCGGCGGCGAGTCCGGCGCACGCAACGAGGCTCCGTAGCT
>CAYVDO010000495.1:2380-5411 GCA_964450125.1 uncultured bacterium | reverse complement strand
GCCCAGCGTGACGTACTGCGGCTCGTCGCGGAAGTTGAGTTCGTACGTCCCGAAGAAGAACAACTTGTCCTTCGCGATCGGGCCGCCTAACGAACCGCCGCCCTGCAACCGTTCATAGCGCGAGCGCGGCGAGGCATTGATGACCTCGATCGGGTTGCGCGCCACGTACGCCTTCCCGATGCCGTAGCCGAAGAGCTCCCCTTCCCAGGTGTTGGTCCCCGAGCGCGTCGTGGCGGTGATGATGGCGCTCGATGCCTTCTGGTACTCGGCCTTGTAGTTCTGCGTGATGACGCGGAACTCCTGCACGGCTGCCTGCGGGAACGGATTCCCCTTGGAGGCGTCCTGTCCCACCACGCCGCCGCGCAGCACGTCGTTCTTGTATGTGGCGCCGTCGACGAAGACGTTCACCGCCTCGGCAGGCTGCCCGCCGGCGGCGAGGAACTTGTCCGAGTTGTTCACCGTGTTGGCGGTGATTCCAGGGACGAGCTTGGCGATGTCGAGGAAGTTGCGCTCGAAGTTGGGGAGGTTTTCGATCTGCTGGCGCGAGACGTTGGTTCCGATCTCCGAGGAGCGCGTCGTCTCGGTGGCCTCGGTGGAAAGGATGCGGACGCCGGCAATCTGCGTGGCGGTTTGCGCGAGTTGGAGGTCGAGCGTGAGGACCTCACCAATGCCGACGGTGACGGCGCGGGTCTGCGCGCTGTAGCCGAGTCGGCGAACCTGCAGGTCGTAGCGGGCTGGGCGGAGCCCGGCGAGGTTGTAGAAGCCGTTGCTGTTGGTGGTGGCGATGCGTTCGGCGCCCATGGCGGCGTTGCGGGCGATGATCTGCGCATCGCCGATCGGGGTGCCGGCCGAGTCGCGCACATAGCCGCGAATGGCGCCGGTGGTGGTCTGCGCCTGTGCGTCGGGGGCGGACGCGATGGCGGCGACGGTGGCAGCGACGGTGGCGGCGACGGTGGCGAAGGCGAACCCGGTGCGTTCAACCGATGAGTGCAACACCAGGAGATCTTACGGACTCATCGGGAGGTACCGGAGTGAAGGAACGGCAGAAGCACGAACGGGTGAAGCGACGCCACGCGCTGTCGATGGCGGCACGGGCCGATATGTGGGCGCGCTGGAAGGCCGGTGAGTCGATGAGTGATATCGGGCGCGCGCTGGGCAAGCCACCGGCGTCCATCTTCGCGTTGTTGGCGGTGCACGGTGGTATCGCCCGCCCGCCGCGGCGGCGGGCCACGCGCGCGTTGACGGCGGCAGAGCGTGAGCTGATTAGCCGCGGCTTAGCGGCCGGGCACGGCGTCCGCGAGATCGCGCGGTCCCTCACGCGGCCGGCGTCGACGATCAGTCGCGAAGTGAAGCGCAATGGCGGTCGCACGCAGTACCGCGCCGTCGACGCGGAGCAGCGGGCGTGGCGCCGTGCCGAACGGCCGAAGCCCTGCCGCTTGGCGCAAGCGCCGACGCTGCGTGCGCTCGTTGCCGCGAAGCTCCAGCGCGAGTGGTCACCCGAGCAGATCGCGGGCTGGCTCAAGCGCGAGTATCCTCACGAGACGCGTATGCACATCTCGCACGAAGCCATCTACCGCACGCTGTACGTGCAGGCCCGCGGTGCGCTCAAGAAGGAGTTGATCGCGCACTTGCGCCGCCGCCGTCCGATGCGGCGGAGCCGCCGCTACTCCACGGCGGGCCAACCCAGGGGCCAGATCATCGATGCCGTGTCGATCGCTGAGCGGCCCGCGAGTGTCGAGGATCGTGCGATTCCCGGCCACTGGGAAGGTGATCTCTTGGCCGGCGCCAAGAACTCGCACATCGCCACGCTGGTCGAGCGGCAGTCGCGCTTTGTCCAACTGATCAAGGTGCGAAGCAAGCAGGCCGAGACCGTCGCGCGCGCGCTCACCCGTCACGTGAAGCGCTTACCGGACCGCATGATGGAATCACTCACGTGGGATCGCGGGCTCGAAATGGCCCACCACCAGCGCTTCACCATCGCCACCGACGTCGCGGTCTACTTCTGCGATCCTCAAAGTCCGTGGCAACGTGGGACGAACGAGAATACCAACGGCTTGCTGCGGCAGTACCTCCCAAAGGGCACCGATCTCTCGACGGTGACGCAGGCTCAGCTCAATGCAATCGCCCGTCGCTTGAACACCCGACCGCGCAAGACACTAGAATTCATGACACCAACAGAGAAGCTCGCCGAGACTGTTGCAACGATCGGTTGAACCGGCAGGGTCATCCGTTTCTTTTACGGGAGATGCGGCGCGGATCTGCAGGAAGAAGTAGCCGTCGTCGCGATAGCCGTAGGCCATGCGTTTCAGGACTTTGCGTTTGTTGCTGCAGCCTTCCAGCACCCCGGAGTTGATCGGATACTGACAGTGGACCCACGAGCGGCCGGGTTCTGGTCGCCGGCTTGGACGTCGTGCTAAATCCGTCAACGGCAAAACAGCACTTCACGGTTATCCCGCCGCAGAGCAACCTCGATCGTAGTCTTCGTCCCGAAGCCGATGTTCCCGGGGTGGGTGCGTGAACTCCGTAGTTTAGCAGGCATGTCACGACGCCCACGAGGAGATCGGAGCGGCGCGACGCGCGATTGGTCGCCGATGCCACGGTAGCGCTCAATCTGTACGATGACGCCGATGGAGTGGCCGGCCGATCGCCGCTCATACGACAAGTGTCCTGACACTCGCAGTCTGTCCGAAATATGTAGCGTAGTTTGGACACTTCCGCTGTCCGAAATATGCATCATATTTCGGACATGCCAGCCCCGTCCAAAGCGCCGCTCCGCGACCTCATTCTCACCCGTGTCCATGCGAAACCCGAATCGGCCTGGACTGCCGCCGATTTCGCCGATCTAGCCTCGCGGGCGGCCATCGACAAAACGCTTCAACGTCTCGCTGCGACGGGTGAGCTCCGCCGCATCGATTGGGGCCTCTACGATCGGCCACGGCAGAGCGCTCTGACGGGACGGCCTGCCGTGCCCGACTATCGGGCCGTCATCGACGCGGTTGCGCGCCGCGATCAGGTTCGGGTCCTGATCGAC
>CAYVDO010000495.1:0-2370 GCA_964450125.1 uncultured bacterium | reverse complement strand
GCGAACGACCTCGGTCTCACAACGGCCGTGCCGGCCAGGGTCGAGGTGCTTGTCGACGCGAGACTCAAGCCGATCAGGCTTGGCTCCCAGGAGATCCGCTTCAAAGCCGCTGCTCCAAGTCGGCTGTACTGGGCGGGCCGCCCCGCGATGCGGATCGTCCAGGCGCTTCGCTGGCTCCAGGACACGTTAGGCGATCCCGCCCAGCGCACCCGCGTCATCGATCGGCTGCGCCACATCCTCGATGACCCCGATCACGGCGACGCGATGCGCGAGGACCTCAGAGCCGGGATGTCCGCGCTCCCCATCTGGATGCAGGAGTTCGTTCGCCATCTCCTCATCTCGACCCGCACGAGCAGCGATCGGTCAGCCCGTATATCGTCGACGAATTGCCTAACGAGGACTTCGCCGTTGTCGGAGTGACCACGATCGAGCCCACACGCACACTCTGGGACAAGATCGTGATCGCGCACGGCTTGCGGAGATGGTTCGAGCGCCGCGGTACTCTCCGCCAGGAGGGCCAGCGCGTGTCGCGGCACTACTACGACCTTCACTGCCTACTGCGCTCCGAGATCGCTCACCAAACGCTCGCCGACCGGGCACTCGGGGAGGACTGTGTGCGTCACGCCCGACTGTTCTTCGACCGCCCCGACTTCGATCTCTCGTCGGCTCGGCAGGGATCGTTCGCGATCGCCCCGCGCGCTGGGATGCGCGACGCGTTGCGGCGCGACTATGACCTGATGTCCGCGATGATCTTCGGCACCGCGCCGGTGTTCGCGGATATCCTCACGTCGCTCGACGAGATCGAGCTGCGCGTGAATGCTGATTGAAGTGCGTCGATGACGCAAACTCCCCGGCTCCCCGACGGGGTGCGACCGGCTCCAGGCCGCCCACGAATGAGGCCTCGACACCTGGTCACCATTGGGGCTCGGATACGCGCTAGGTTCCCGGCGGTGAACGAAGCAAGCTGGCAGAATCGGCGAGCAGATTCGACGATTTACGCTACGCCCCCCCCTCGGCATCGTTCTTCCCAAGCTGGACGTCGTGGGTTCGAGTCCCATCGCCCGCTCTGCACACCGTGATACCGCCGCCAGGTCCATTCGGACGTGGCGGCGGTTGGCGTTTTGACCAATCGCGTGGCGCGCGGTGGGCGTCGAACCCTCACCGTTCCTTAGCGTGCGCGGGGAAACAGCGCGTCGGGCGCCGCGTAGGTTGAGTGACCAGTCACCCAACCTCATCCGCTCTCACGTGCTCGCGATCGACCTGGCAGGGCTCACCAAACGGTACGGCGCCGTGACCGCCGTGGACGACCTCTCGCTCGGAGTCGATTCGGGGGAGATCGTGGCCTTCCTGGGGCCGAACGGGGCGGGGAAGACGACGACGATCGACATGCTCCTTGGCCTCGCGCGCCCCGACGCGGGGACGGTGCGCGTGTATGGGCGAACACCTGAGGACGCGGTGGCGCGCGGCGAGGTGTCGGCGGTGATGCAGTCGGGGGGGCTGTTGAAGGACTTCACGGTGCGCGAGACGGTGCGCTACACCGCGTCGCTTCACGCCCGCGCGCGTAACGTGGACGAGGTGCTGGAGCGCGCGGGCATCCACGCCGTGGCCGATCGGCTGGTGGGCAAGTGTTCGGGGGGAGAGCAGCAGCGGCTTCGTTTCGCGATGGCGCTCCTCTCCGATCCGCGCCTGCTGGTGCTCGACGAGCCCACGACGGGGATGGACGTGGAGGGGAGGCGCGACTTCTGGCGTTCGATTCGCGACGACGCATCGCGCGGGCGCACGGTCCTCTTTGCCACGCACTACCTGGACGAGGCCGACGCGTACGCCGACCGCATCGTGCTGCTTCGGCAGGGGCGCATTGTTGCTGACGGCTCGACGGCGGAGATCAAGAACCTGGCGGCGGGGCGCGTGGTGCGGGCCATGCTCCCTGACGTCGACGTGGCCGCGCTCCACGCGCTGCAATCGCTCGTTGGCGTGAACACCGTCGAGCGGCGCGGCGATCGCGTGCTGGTGCAGTGCAGCGACTCGGACGTGGTGGCGCGCTACCTCCTGACGCAGACCGCGGCGCGCGACCTGGAGATCTCGTCGAAGAATCTCGAGGAGGCCTTCGTGGCACTCACCGCCGATGATCGCGACCGGGCGACGGGAGGGGGGCGATGAGGGGCGACGCGACGCTCGCCAAGCCACGCAATGCCGGGGCTGTCGAGCACGAGCGGCAGGTGCCACCGCTTGGCGGCTTCAACTTGGTGGCGCTGACGCTGGAGATTCGCCGCGTGCTGCGCACCAAGCGCACGCTGTGGTTCATCGTCGCCTTCCCGAGCATCTTCTTCTTCATCTTCCGGCAGTCGTCCAACCGTGCGGCGGCGGCCG
>CAYVDO010000494.1:0-5416 GCA_964450125.1 uncultured bacterium | reverse complement strand
CGGCATTATTCGCAAAACTGTGCATTTTCTGGCGCACCGCAGCATGAGCCTGGCTCGCCGTGCTGCTTCACGGACGCCGGCTGCTGACTGACGAATCACGTCACCGCGAGTGCCCCAACGCGTCCGTCGGCACCCCTGTGAACGGATGTGTGGATCGGCCGCCGGCGCAGGCGGGACGTCAATTGAGGACCGCCAGCGCTTGCTCGAGGTCGGCGATCAGGTCGGCCGTGTCCTCGATTCCGATCGAGAATCGGATGAGGTTCTCGCGAATACCGACCGCCGCGCGCTCCTCGGGGGCCAACTCGTAATAGCTCATGAGCGCCGGCTGCTCGATCAGCGATTCCACCCCGCCCAAGCTGGGCGCAAGGTACGGAATGCGCATGGCATCGATGAATCGGCTGCCATCCTCGAGCGTGCCGTCGATCTCGAACGCGACGACGCCGCCGAAGCCCGTCATCTGCGCCATGGCGACGGCGTGCTGCGGATGGCTCTCGAGACCTGGATAGTGGACGCGGCTCACCCGTGGGTGCTCGGCGAGGAAGCGCGCCACGGCGAGCGCCGATGCGTTCTGACGCTCGACGCGGATGGCGAGCGTCTTGAGGCCGCGAATGAGCAGATAGCACGCGTGTGGGTCCGGCACGGCACCCAAGATCGCCTGCAACTCGCGGACGACGCTCACCAAGCCGTCGCCGCCGACGAGGGCGCCTGCCAGCAGATCGTTGTGACCGCCGAGGTACTTGGTGGCGCTGTGCACCACCAGATCGATTCCGAATTCCAAAGGCCGTTGGTTGACCGGTGTGGCGAAGGTCGAGTCGATGAGAGTCTTGACGCGGTGCTTGCGCGCCAACGCCACCAGCCGCTCGAGGTCGATGACGTGCAAGTATGGGTTGGTCGGCGACTCACTGACGATGAGGCGCGTGGTGGGCCGGATCGCCGCCTCGAGACCCCTCCAATCGTCCGGTTCCACCAGCGTGAACTCGACGCCGAAGCGCGAAAGCACGGCGCGGCAGAATTGACGGGTGCGCCTGTAGCAATCACTCGTGAGCACCACGTGCTGTCCCTGCGACAGGAGCGCCAACATGGTCGTGGTGACTGCGGCCATGCCCGACGAGAAGAGCAAGGCGCTCTCACCGCCATCGAGCTCTGCGAGCTTGTGCTCGGCCGCGGCCTGCGTCGGGTTCCCGTAGCGCCCGTACTCGGGCCGCTCGACGTGCCCCTCCATGTAGTCGCAGAGCTCGCGCGTGTCCCGAAAGGCGTAGGTCGCGGTCTGCACGATGGGCACCGTCACGCCATGCCCGGCCTTCACGCGGGCCTCGCCGCCGTGCACCGCGCGGGTGCCCGCCCCTCTCCGATCACTCGCCATGGATTCAGCTCGCTCGCCTTCGGTCGATCTCACGCCGGAGTGCATCACCCACCACCACCGGATCGGCCGGTAGCTCGAGCGGAACGTTGCGGTAGCGCGGAACCACGTCCTCGAGCACGCCTTCGTGGTAGCGAACCTTGAACTCGGTGAACTTGAGCCCGTGCGCGGTCGAGACCACCACCACCCGTTCCTTGGGATCGATGACGCCGCGGGCAACGAGTTTCTCGAGCGCCCCCAGCGCGACACCCGTGTGCGGACAGTTGTACATGCCGGTGCGATCGGCGCGCGCGGCGGCGTTGGCAAGTTCCTCTTCGGTGGCGATCTCCACGATGCCGTCGAAGCGTCTGAGCACCTCGATGGCCTTGTGGACGCTCACCGGGTTGCCGATCTGGATCGCACTCGCGAGCGTCTTGCGGGCCACCACCGGCTCGAACGAACGGAAGCCGTTCAGAAAGCTCAGATAGAGCGGGTTCGCGCGCTCCGCCTGGGCGACGACGATGCGCGGCAGGCGGTTGATGAGCCCGAGCTCCTTCATCATCAGGAAGCCCTTGCCGAGGGCCGTCACGTTCCCGAGGTTCCCGCCGGGGATGATGATGGTGTCCGGGACCTCCCAGTCGAGCTGCTGCACCATCTCGATGCCGACCGTCTTCTGGCCCTCGATGCGCAGCGAGTTCATCGAGTTGGCGAGGTAGATCGTGCGATCTCGCGTGACTTCCTTCACCACCCGCATGCACCCGTCGAAGTCCGTGTCCAGCGAAGCGACGATCGCGCCGTTGGCGATCGGCTGGACGAGCTGCGCGGTCGACACCTTCCCGCGCGGCAGGAACACGATGCTGGGGATGCCAGCCGCCGCACAATACGCCGCCAGCGCCGCCGAGGTATCACCCGTGGAAGCGCACGCCACCGCGTGGATGTCGGTGCCCTCCGAGATGATCTGCTTCACCACCGACACCAGCACCGTCATGCCGAGGTCCTTGAAGCTGCCGGTGTGGCTGTTGCCACACTGCTTCACCCACAAATCAGCGACACCGATCTCCTTGCCGTAGCGCTCCGCCCAGAACAGATTCGACCCGCCCTCGAACATCGACACGATGTTCTCGTCGTCGACGACCGGGCAAACCCACTCCTTCTTGCCCCACACGCCGCTGCCGTACGGCCACGTGGTACGCAGGAAGCGGTCCTCGAAGAGCCTCATCCAACGCGCCGCGGACACCTTCGCGAGCGGCTCGAGGTCGTGAACCACCTCGAGCAACGAGCCGCAGTTCTCGCACGTGTAAACGACTTCCTTCAGCGAGTGGCGCGCGCCGCAACGGTTGAAACATTCGAACCACGCGCGATGCGTTCCAGTCTCGGTCGAGCGATTGGTGGCGGCCATGAATCCTCGGGAGGAGCGCGATCGGCGGAGTATCTTGAGCGCCGCTCCACGCCGTCAACCGCGTGCGGCGAGCACGCATCGAGCGACGTTCGCAGCGTCGAGACCCCACGTCACGGCATCGCGCTCCGGCCATCCCTGCACGACGTCGATCCACGGCGCCGCGGGCGCCCAGACCTCCGGATCCGTCGGCCCGAAGATCACGACGCTCCGCGCACCCGAGGCGGCAGCGAGGTGGCTCGGCCCCGAATCGTTGCCGAGGTAGACGCTGGTGCCGGCGGCCCTGTCCACCAACTCGGCCAGCGCCGGCTCGTGAAGGACCTCTTCATCGTCCCCGAGGTCGAGCGCCCCTGCGCGCTCTGCCTCGCCCACCACCCACGTCACCTGCCATCCCTTCGCGCGCACCCGAGCCGCGACCGCGCGGAAGCCACTCACGCTCCAGCACTTGGCTCGGCTGCCACTACCTGGGTGAACGAGCAAATGCGCATGCTCGCGGTTGCGCTCGACGGATGACGCGACCCACGGCGCGTGCGCCGGGTCGGCCGGGACGCCGAGGACGGAGGCGACGTGCGCATGCGCCGAGCGCCCGGGAGGCGGCCGCGCGCTCTCGACCTGCACCTGCGCCCCGGTTCGCTCGCGCAGCCGGCGCGCCAGCGCGCCATCGGGATCGTTACGCAGCACGACGAGCCGCGCGACCGACTCGAATTCCACCGGCAGACGGCCAGCACCCTCGCCCACCAGCGCCGTGCCGAGCGACCCATCGAGATCGAACCAGCGGGCTATCGATGGTACGCGTTCGGCCAGGCCGAGCACCGCGCCGCGCGCTGCGAGCCACACTTCGCCAGGCACGCGCGCCGCCAGACCGAGCGCCAGGACGACGTCGCCCAGGCTGCCGGGATGAACGACCAGCGTCGGCCCCACGCGAGCCGAGCCGGCAGCGCCGCTCACGCCGTAGCAGCGCGCTCGATCTCGCAGCCGAGCCGGCCCGAGACCTCGATGGCTGCGTGGACGACCTTGCTCGCGACCTCGCGGTTCATACGCTCTGCGCCCAGGCGCGCCGCCGGTGCCGACACCGTGAGCGCACCCACCACCCGCCCGGTGTAATCGCGAATCGGCGCAGACACGCAGCGCACCCCATCCTCGTATTCTTCGTCCTCGGTCGCGTACCCGTGCCGCACGACCTTGGCCAGCTCTTTGCGCAGCGAATCGGGATCGGTAACCGTCCGTGCCGTGAAAGCGCCGAGCGGCGCGCTCATCACGCGTTCGACCTCGGCGTCCGACTCGAACGCGAGCTGCACCTTGCCCGAGGCAGTGGCATGCGCCGGCAGATGGACGCCGATCTGCGCCACCACTCGCACGGTCTGGCTGGCTTCCACGGCGTCCACGCACACGGCCTGGCCGCCGCGCAGCACCATCAGGCAGCAGGTCTCGTCCAGATCCCGCGCCAGATCCCCCATGATCGGGCGCGCCTGGCGCACCAGCCCCGTCTGGCGGATGTACGACTGGCCGAGCTCCAGGATCTTGATGCCGAGCCGGTAGTTCTCGGTGAGCTTGTTCTGCTCGACGTAGCCGCGCGCCTCGAGGGTGGCGAGCAAACGGAACACGTTGTTCTTGTGGAGCTTGAGCTTGCGCGAGAGCTCGGTAACCCCGTACTCGGTGACGTCACCCTTCCACTCCTCGAGCACGTCGAGGGCGTGCGCCACCGATTGGATCAGGTAGTTGGTCTTGTCGCGACGGTTCTTGGCCACGGCGATGTCAGCTCCGCTCGCTGCCATATTGTAACAGCGTTTGAGCGGGCTAGGCCAGCAAATTTCGCAGGTCGCCGCGCCGCCGCAACGCCGCTTCGAGAAACCGTTTTGCTGCGCAGGACGCCGCCGTCCCCCCCGCCTCCGACGAGGATCGTTGCGTCCACGACGTAGCGCCCCGGCCCCAGCGCGCCCACCTCGGGAACGAGCTCAGGCCGCCGGTGCTTCGAGCCGCCGGCTCACCAGCGACGCGAGCAGCCGGATCTCTGGCATGAAGCGATAGAAGCGCAACGCGATGCGGGCTCGCACCAGCGCTCCGTAGGCGCGCACCAGCCCACGAACCGCGAATCCGTCGAGTAGATATTCGGCGAGCGTCCGACCATCGACGAATCCGGTGAAGAGCGACGCGTCTCTCAGGAAGCGCTGGGTGCGCGCGTCCAACCACGGGTAGTCGATGCGATTCCAGTGATAGCGGCTCCACTCTTCCAACGTCTGCGGCAACTTCACCCCCAGCGCCTCGGCTTTCGGGAATAGCGGTGTGCCCGGATAGACCGTGAGCAAGTGGAGCTGCGTCAGCCGCGCCGCGGGGTGCTCTCGCTTCAAGTCGCGCATCAAGTCGAGCGTCGCCTGCAGACGCTCCGGCGTCTCCTCGGGAAAGCCGGCCATGAAGCTGTAGACCGGCACGATCCCGGCGGTGGCGAGCTTGCGATTCGCAGCGCGCACGTCGCCGCCCACGACGCGCTTGTTCACCGAGTCGAGGATCTCCGGGCTCGCCGTCTCCACCCCCACGTAGAGCTGCACGAATCCCGCGCGACGCCAGAGCGCCAAGTCGTCGGCATCGATCCGAACCAGGTATTCGAGGAGGCAGTTCGCCTTGAGGCGATACGGGCTGCCACGTGCGATCAGCCGCTCACAGAGCTCCCGCACCCGCTGCCG
>CAYVDO010000493.1:0-5417 GCA_964450125.1 uncultured bacterium | reverse complement strand
CGAGACCTACGCGCTCGTCGGTGTCGCGATCATCGTGGCGCTGACGCTGTGGATCGGGATTCGCGGGGCGCCGTCGGTCGATGTGGTGCCCGCCGCCGCGGCGCACGGTGCAGCGATTGATCAGGCTGCCCGCAGCGGGACCTGACGTGGTATCGGTGCCTGGTTTGCGACCGAGCGCGGTACCTCGCCCCGAGGGCTGACCATGCCCAAGAGCAACTATCGTCCGAGTGGGCTGCACATCGTCGGGGCGCTGATTCTGATCGGGATGGAGCTGCTCTGGCTCACGTTGCTGCGGTGATGCTCGCTCGGTGAGCGCCCACGCCATGCCCACCCCCGACTACAAGCCGCCGACGAGCGCGGAAGAGCTGCTGGCAAGGTATGCAAAGGGAGAGAGGGAATTCTGGAGCGTGCGGATGACCGGTGCTGATCTGCATGATGCCCGCCTGGTCGGTGCCGACCTGCGGGGCGCGGACCTCGCTGACGCGAACCTGCGGGGTGCGGGCCTAGCCGATACCAGGTTCGGGGAGGCAGACCTAAGCGGGGCGGATGCAAGCGGCGCCAACTTCATTCGCAGCGATCTGCGAAGCGCGAACCTGCACGCTGCGAATCTGAGAGGCGCTGACCTCCGCGGCACAAACCTGATGCGCGTCGTGCTCGACGACGCCGACGTTCGACAGGCACAGCTAGGTGCCGCTAACTTGATGCACGCAGTGCTGCGAAATGCAAATATGTGTGACGCGATATTCGGTAGTACCCTTCTTGCTGATGTGAATCTTTCGAACTCTCGTGGGTTGGACAAGATAAGACACGATGGACCAAGTGCGATCGACCATCGAACGATCGCTTGCTCCGGTGAACTGCCGCTTTCATTCTTGCGCGGTGTCGGCCTTCCCGAATGGCTCATCGATACGTACCGCGGATACCTCGGAAAGGCGATCGAATTCTATTCCTGTTTCATCAGCTACTCGCACGCCGACGAGGACGTCGCGCGCCGTCTCCACGCGGACCTACAGGAGCGAGGCGTCCGTTGCTGGTTCGCCCCCGAAGATCTGAAGACCGGCGACGTGCTCGAAGACGCTATCACCGGAGCGATTCGCATCCACGAGAAGCTGGTCTTGATCCTCTCGGAGCACTCGGTCGGAAGCGCCTGGGTGAAGCGCGAGGTGCAGACGGCGCAGTCACGAGAGCGGAAGGAGGGGCGGCCGGTGTTATTCCCCATCCGCCTTGACGATGCGATCAAGTTCAGCTCTGAGCGCGTGGGCGCAGTACCTCTGGGAGCAGCGGCACATCACCGACTTCACGGGCTGGAAGCATCACGACGCCTACCAGAAGTCGTTCGAGCGGATACTGCGAGATTTGAAGGCCCAACCGAGCGCGAAGCCATAACGCTCTCCACCACGATTTCTCGTCGCCGACCATGCCCACCTCCGACTACAAGCCGCCGACGAGCGCAGAGGAGCTGCTGGAGAGGTATGCGGAGGGTGAGAGGGTCTTTCAGCGCGCCTCCCTGCCCGGCGCGAATCTTTGTGGGGCTGATCTTTCTTCTGCGGACCTGGGAAAAGCCAACCTGGGCGGTGTCGCCTTGGTAGGCGCAAATTTGGAGCGTTGCAACCTATCCCTCGCGATCCTTAGCGAAGGGAGTTTTGATCATGCCTATTTGAAAGATGCGAAGCTAGACGATGCTCTGCTGATTGAAACAAGCCTGACACATGCGAGCTTGTATGGAGCGACGTGTCGCGGAGCGGTGTTCGCCGACGCTAACCTCGAGGGAGCAATCTTTACTGGCGCGTATCTCGAGAACGCTGAGTTAGTTGGTGCGAGTATGGGCGAGACGGTCCTTGCAAACACCGGGCTCGGGCGCGCCGCCCACCTTGATCGTATTCACCACGGAGGTCCGAGCGTAGTCGACCATCGCACGCTTGCGAAATCCGGCCGGCTGCCGCTCCCCTTCCTCCGTGGGGTTGGCCTTGCCGATTGGCAGATCGAAGAAGCGAGGTTGCTTGAGCTGGACCTTACACCGGGTGAAATCACCGACATCCTGTACCGGGTGAGCGAGCTGCGTGGCACGCAGCCGCTCCAGCTCCGACCTGTTTTCATCTCTTACAGTCATCACGACGGCCCCTTTGTCGACGCCCTCGAAGCCGAGCTGAACGGCGTCGGCATCCGCTTCTGGCGCGACATCCACGACATCGAGGCCGGCCCGCTGGAGCAGCAGGTACACCGCGCCATGGAGGACCGCGTCGCGGTGATCGTGCTCTCGAACGCGTCGACGCAGAGCGATTGGGTGGAGCACGAAGTGAGACACGCCCGAGAGCTTGCCAAAACGCAGGGGCGCTACACGTTGTGCCCGATCGCGTTGGACGATTCGTGGAAGCGATGCGCGTGGCCGGAGCGGCTGCGGGAGCAAGTCGAGGAGTTCGCCATCCTCGACTTCTCCGGCTGGCAGGAGCGGAAGCGAATGAGCGAGATGTTCGGCAAGCTCGAGCGGGGGTTGAGGAAGTGGTATCGGTGAGGGCGACGTGAGCCAACGAGGTCGGTGGCCAGCGGTCCCACCCGCATGGTGGGGCGTCGCGGGCTGGCTCGCTGTTCCGGCGCTCGCGATCATCGTCACCTTGGTCATCCGCAACGTGTCGACGTGCTCGGCGACGACGCGATAGCCCATCGGGACTGCCATGCCCACCCCGGACTACAGGCCGCCGACGAGCGCGGAGGAGTTGTTGGAGAGGTATGCGCGAGGAGAACGATTCTTTGCGCGCGCCGATATCGCACCCGTTCACCTATCTCCCAGGGATTGGTATCGACCGCGACCCAACCTATCTGGCGCCAAACTGGCCGGCTCGCATCTTGCTGATGCCGTACTCACTGACGTTGATCTTTCCAGTGCTGATCTGAGCGCTGCTCAGCTAACCCGCGCTAAGCTAGATCGATCGGACTTGACTGGTGCTCATCTGAAGGCCGCCCATCTCCGTGGCGCGAGCCTCTCGTTCGCAGTTCTCGCCAACGCTCGCCTTCGTTCCGCTGACCTGAGCGACGCGTGGTTGACGAACACGCGGCTCGATCGGGCAAATCTGATCGGCACAGTGCTGGTGAACGCCCGATTGAGTGAAGCGACTCTGCAGGGCGCACACCTGGGCGCGACAGTGTTTGCGAAGGCCGATCTAGCAAAGGCTAGAGGGCTCGAGACTGCGATTCATCATGGCCCGAGCTTTGTAGACGCGGAGACGCTTCTGCGATCTAAGGATTTGCCGTTGGAGTTCCTGCGTGGAGTAGGACTCGCCGACTGGCAGGTCGAGGAGGCGAAGCTTCTCCAGCCGGATCTCACGCCGACCGAGATCAGCGATATCATGTCCCGGGTCGTCGAACTCCGCGGAGCGTATCCACTGCAAGTCCGCCCGGTTTTCATCTCGTACACCCACGCGGACACCGAGTTCGTCGACATCCTCGAAGCAGAGCTGAACGCGGTCGGCATCCGCTTCTGGCGCGACATCCACGACATCGAGGCCGGCCCGCTCGAACCGCAGGTCCATCGCGCGATGGAGGACCGCGTCGCTGTGATCGTGCTCTCGAATGCCTCGACCAAGAGCGACTGGGTCGAGCACGAGGTGAAGCACGCGCGCGAGCTTGCGAAGACGCAGGGACACTACACGCTCTGCCCGATCGCGCTGGACGACTCGTGGCGGCGGTGTGTGTGGCCCGAGCGACTGCGCGAGCAGCTCATGGAGTACGCCATCCTCGACTTCTCAGGCTGGCAGGATCGCAAGCGGATGGCCGAGATGTTCGTCAGGCTCGAGCGGGGGTTGCGGAAGTGGTATCGGTGAGAGGGGAAGGGCCAGCGACGGACAACCACGATGGGACGGCGACGACGGTTCGGAATTCCTGGAGTGTCATTCTCCTGGAAGCGTGCGTTGGGAGTCTCTGCAGCGAAGGGACGAATCTCTCGCGCGACCGGAATTCCACTCACGAAATCCGGGCGACAGCGGAAGGTGGGAAGGCTGGTGCTGCAGGGGTTTCCTCCCGCAGCCATTCTCGCGGGTGACGCCTCGAGCTCGCGCCGAAAGGGGACGCGGCCCACAGCGGCGCGTGCGCCGCATGCAGCCACGATTCCGTCGGCGACCCAGCCTCCGCAGGCCAGCGTCGGTTCGCGAAAACCCGCAAGTTCCACCATTTGGCTCGACGGTATTGTCTTGGCTGGAAGTGCGGCGTTGCTGGTTGGGATGGTGGCCAGCATAGCTAGTACGAGCGTTCCCGCGGCCGTCGGGTTCGCGGCTCTCCTGGGAACGTTGGCAGTCGGGAAGGGGATCTTGGTTCTGCGCAGCAGGGCGCGCGACGTCGGGTATTTGACCCACCCGGCGGTCGTACCCGCTGACCGGGGCGAGACTACGCGGCCTACGGATGGAGTCGTGAGGGGCCGCGTCGCGAGCGTCCCGCCTGAACCTGCGTCGTCGTCAACGGCGCCCCACGCATTGGTGGCAGACCCTCTGCCACCTGACCCGCGACAGGATCGGAAGCTCACACCGGAGACGCCGTTTACGGATCCGTGGTGGCGCGAGGGTCGATCATTGCGCGTGGCTTCGCGAGTATGCGGAGACCCGCAGGCGCTCATGCCCGAGGCGTCACCCGCGAAGCCCCTGCAGCAGAAGTTCGCGTTCATCGGCTCCGAGAAGCCGTGGAAGATGCCCGAGCTCCAGCTCCTCGAAGCGCACGAGAAGAAGGCGACGCAGATCGACCGCGACGCCCTGGTGGCGAACGCCGAACTCCTGGGGAAACGCCTCGCGGAGTACGGCGTGACCGGCAAGGTAAGGGCGGTGCTGCCGGGGCCGGTCATCACCCGCTACGAGCTCGAGCCCGCGCCCGGTGTCAAGGTGAGCCACATCCTGGCGATCGCCGACGACCTGTCGCTCGCCATGAAGGCCACCAGCATCCGCATCCTGGCGCCTGTCCCCGGCAAGGCGGTGGTGGGGATAGAGATCCCCAACGCCGAGCCCGAGACGGTGTTCATGCGCGACATCCTGATCTCGGACCCGTTCCAGACCCACAAGGGCAAGCTGCCGCTGGCGCTCGGCAAGGACATCAGCGGCAACGCGGTGGTGGCGGACATGGTGCGCATGCCGCACTTGCTCATCGCGGGCGCCACCGGCAGCGGCAAGAGCGTCTCGCTCAACAGCATGATCTGCTCGATGCTCTATCGCGCGAGCCCCGACGAAGTGAAGTTCATCATGATCGACCCCAATATGCTGGAGCTGAGCCCGTACGAGGGCATCCCGCATCTGCTGCTGCCGGTGGTCACCGACATGCGGAAGGCGGCCGTGGCGCTGCAGTGGGCGGTCGCAGAGATGGAGCGGCGCTACAAGAAGCTCGCGAGCTACGAGGTCCGGAACATCGACGGCTACAACCAGGCCATCGCCGAGGAGCTCAAG
>CAYVDO010000492.1:0-5417 GCA_964450125.1 uncultured bacterium | reverse complement strand
GGCCAACTTGAGCCTCACGGTGAATCCCAAAAACCACTTATCTTGGTTCGTGGAGTTCGATACGGCGCACCCGTCGGCCGCGTCGGCAACCATCACCAGCGCCGCCGGGACGTTCGAGGTGCCGAGCCAGGGCATCACGTCCACGGTCGGCGGCTCCCATCATCGCGTGGTGGTCCTCGGCCTGCGGGTGGACACCGACCATACGGTGCGCGTGACCGCCGACGACGGCTCCAGCTCGATCGACGCGATCGTTCCCATCCACCCCGCACCGCTGCCGACGGATTTCCAGCCGCCCATCCAGACGCTCATCAGCCAGCCCGCGTCCATGGCGCCTGGCTACACGCTGTTTCCGGCGCACACCGGCAGCGACCTCAACAACCCCGTCGGCAACATCTACGCCGTCGACTCGGCCGGGAAGCTCGTCTGGTACCACGTGGTGCAGAGCAAGATCGACGACGTCGAGTACCTCTCGAATGGCCACGTGCTCTACGCCAGCCACGGCACGATCATCGAGATCGACATGCTGGGCAACGAGATCCGGCGCTACACCGCCGCCGACATCGGTGTGCCGGCGCTGCACCACATGGTCACCGAGCTACCCAACGGAAACCTCGTCACGCTCTACCCCGACATGCGCGTGATCGGCGGCTATCCGGGAAACGCGACCTACAAGGTGGTCGCCGACGGCATCGCCGAGTTCACCCGGGAGGGGCAGCCCGTGCGACTCTACCCGCTCTGGGACGTGCTCGACCCCTACCGCGTGATCGACCAGCTCGGCTGGGTGATCCCCGTCTGGCCCGAGCTCTTCGGCGCCGACTCCCGCACGCTCACCGGCGCCAACGGCGTGGTCTACGACCCGAGCGACGATTCGTTCCTGGTTTCGATGCGCCAGCAGGACATGGTGCTCAAGGTGAGCCGCGCCACCGGGGAGAGGATCTGGGTCCTGGGCAAGGACTGGTCGGGAAGCACAGGCGACGACGACTGGCCCTTCCTGACCCTGGTGGGACCTGGCTTGCTGCCGATCCATCAGCACGCCCCCAGCCTGCTATCCGACGGGCATCTGATGCTCTACGACAACGGCAACTCGCGGCAGCTCCCCGAGTTCTCTCGGCCGGTGGAATACGCGATCGACGGTGCCAACCTCACGGTCTCCGAGGTGTGGTCGTGGATCGACCCCGCCTATAGCCCGCCGCTCTTCTCGATCTTCACCGGCGACGCCGATCGGCTCGCCAACGGCAACGTGCTGGTGAGCGACACCGGCCTCTGGGACGATTATCCGTTCGGGCTGCGCTGGATCCGCTTCGCCGAGGTCCACCCGTCCGACAACCACAAGGTCTGGGAGATCCAGGTCCGCGGCATCGGCATTTCGTGGACCGGCTACAACGGCAAGCGCATCCCGACGCTCTACGCGGGCTTCAGCGCCGCCCAATGACGTAGCGACCGGCGACGCGCGATACAGGTCGCGAGAAGACCGCGGCCACGCCTTCGGCGCAACCGCGGTTTCCTCAGCGAGCCAATCCCGCTCGACGCGGGCTCAGACGCGCACGAACCGCCGGCGCATCAGCTTGAGCCCGGCGAAGAGAAACATCGCCGCTCCCAGCGAGCCGCCGAGACCCGAGCTGCCGGAACCCGTCGATCCCACGGCGGCGTCCGCTGCTTGCGGCGTGAGGCAGCCCGGTGTCCCGGCGTTGCAATCGTCGTCGATCCCGTTGCCGGGAATCTCGACGGCACCGGGATGCACTGCCGCGTTCGTGTCGTTGCAGTCGACGGCGCCGCAGGCGCCACCCTGCGTCGAGTACCCGTCGTAGTCTGCGTCGGTACACGGCGTGCCGTTTACCTCGTAGGCACCGCGGTCACACACACTCGCATTGCGGGCGTAGTGGCGCTGGTCGAAGGTGGGACACGCCGCCGCCACGCCGGTGTTGATGGCTGGGCTTCCGGTGCCCAACTCCTGGGTCCAGGTCGCGCCACCGTTGTTGGCGAGCGCTTGCAGGTTGAGCGACGCAGTCGAAACCGCAGCCAGGTCGCCCGTGCCCGCCAGCGCGCAGGTGTTGCCTGGGCTCTCGACGTTTCCGCCGCTCGAAACCACGGCCACGGTTCCGTCACAGGCCTCGTTGGTGGTGGCTCCACCGGGCACGACCGCGAGGCTGGCGGCAATGACCGTGTTGACCAGGGTCGTCGAACCGTCAGAGTTGATCGCGCCGCCCTGGACCGCACCGGCAGTCCCGATGCCAGGGGCACCACCCGTCACTTTGTTGTCGGCGAGCGTGGCGCTGGTGAGCGTCACGGTGCCGTCGGAGTCGATCGCACCGCCCGATGCGGCGCCGCCCACGGCAGCGAGGAGCGTGGAGCCCGCGCCGCCGGTGGCGAAGTTCTTCGCGAACGTCGAGTTCGTGACGGCGAGCGTGGCGCCAGCCGCGACGAACGCACCTGCGCCGCCGCCGACTCCGCCGTTTCCACCGAGATTCGACGTGTTCCCGGTGGCGGTGTTCTCCGCCACGAGGCACTGCGTCAGGCTGACCGAGCCGCTACCGACGTAGAGTGCGCCCCCACGGCCCTCTCCGCCCGTCACGCCCCGACCGCCGGTCGTGGCATTTCGCGCGAACAGCGTGTCGAGAATCGTCGCGGTCGCGCCGTACGACGCGAGGCCGCCAGCGGACGCGCCAGGCGCACCCACGCCGAAGAATCCGTCCTGCCCCGACGTCGCCGAGTTGTCCTGGACGGTCGAGTTGCGGATCGAGAGCGGACCCTGACTGTAGATGCCGCCTCCGTGGCCCGAGCCCGCAGGCTGGCCGAACATGCACGAGCACGACATCGAGCAGCAGCCGACGCCACCGTTTCCGCCCGCCGCCACGTTCTGGCTCACCTCGACGGTGTCGAGGGTGAGAGTGCCGGTGCTCGAGCTCAGGATCCCGCCTGCGGTGGCGCTGCCTCCGCCCGCGCTCGAGCTGCCGTTGCCACCGGTGGCGCGGTTGTCGGTCACTCGCGCCCGCGCCAGCGTGAGGTCGCCGTCGTTCCACACACCGCCACCCGACACCGACTGGTTGGTGCCGCCGGTGAGGCGCGCGCCGCTCAGCGTCAGATCGGAAACCTGCACGCTCACGCTGGAGGCGACCTGCAGGATGCGATCACCGAGACCGGTCGCGCTGACCGTGGTGCTGGCCGCGCTCGCACCTTGGATGGCCAACGCCTCGGTCACGTCGAGATCGCCGGTGGCGCTGGCGTCCTCGCCGACGCCAGGAATCGAAAGCGTGTACGTGCCCGCCGCCAGCACGATCGTGTCCGCCCCCACGCTGCCCGCGGCGCACGCATCCATGGCGGCATTGGTGTTGGCCGCGATTACCGCTTCGCGCAGCGTGCAGTTGCCGTTCGGGCCGAGATCGGCATCGTCAGCCGTTGCGCTGACGTTGTAGACGGTCGCACCGGACGGCACTCCCATCGCCAACACGGCGAACGCGAGTGCCGCGACCTGCACGGTCCACAAGCGAGTCGACGAACTCGATGAATCACGATTCATGCTCTCCCCCAGGGTGGTGACGCCTCCGGCGAACGCCTCGGCGCGAACCACGTCACTTTACAGACGTCGCGACGCCGCGCGCCACGAGACGGGAAGTCACGACGCCCCGCGCATTCGTTCAGCGGCCAGGCTCGCCGAGCCAGCGGCTGAGCTCGACGCGGAAGATGCCTTCTTGGCTTCCGGCCCAGAGCACGTCTTCGACGGGATCGAGCATCAACGACTGCGCTTTCTTGCCGATGGGGATGCGCTTCACGATCTGGGTCGGGTCGTCGTAACGAAACGCCCACAGCTCGCCGGGCAGGAACGCCAGCGCGTAGAAGAGCTCGCGCTTCGGATCGAAGAGCACGTTGCGTGAATTGAGCGGGCCGCGGAACGAGCGCAGCGGCCTGAGCGGTGCCAGCGAGTACTCGTAGAATCGATCCGAGAAGAAGCTCGCCGCGACCAGCGTGCGCTTGCTGGGAATGGTGATGAAGTCGAGCCCCCCTTCGGGAAGCACCTGCTCGTCCACCACGGTCAGCGTGGTGGGGTCCACCTCGAGCAGCAGGAACCGATCGTGCCGATCGGTCATGCCCAGCTCTGCGTAGAGCCGAGCGGTGGTGGGGTCGTGCAGGACCTTGAGCAAGCCGCTGCGGAAGCGCGTGAGACCGAGATCCCGCATCGAGAGCTGGCGCACGAACGCCTGCGTATCGCGCTCGTACTCGGCGAGGATCGGCAGCTCGTGGAACGTGATGAAGATGCGCTCGGGTGTGACTGCGAACGACCACGGCGCGATCCGTCCCTGCTCGAGGACGTTCACCTGGCGCACGATGCGCAGCGGATCGCCCTCGAAGACCAGGAAGTTCCCCTTGTCCCAGTCCATGCTGAGGATCTCGTCGCGCGCCGGGTTCGACCACAGGTAGCGTGCCAGCCCGGGGAACTCGAGGACGCGCGCCTCGTGCGTCGCCAGATCCACGCGTACCAGGCCCGAGCTCGGGCCGTAGCACGTGAACAGGAAGCGGCGGTCGTGGGAGAGCACGAACTCGCGCATGTACTGAAGATCGAAGTCGGGTGCTTCGCCGGGCCGCGGATACACGTGGGTGATCGCCGGATCGTCGACCTTCGGATGGGCGGCGCTGCCCCAGGGCAGAAAGCCCACGTAGATCCAGAGAATCTGCGAGGAAAGCGCTGTCGCGAAGATCGCCCGCATCGCCCATCGCAAGTACCCGAGTGGGATCGCGATCGCACCGATGACGAGGGGCACCACGAACGCGATGACGTACGCCTTCATCTTGCTGGAGCCGAGCTCGAAGAGGATGAACCAGCCGCTCAGCCCGGCCCACGCCAACAACACCAGGCTCGCCAACGCGACGGTGGCCCGCGAGCGCCGCGCCAGCGCGAATGCGAGAGATGCAGTGACCGCCAGCGTCGCCACCAACCCACTCGGCGCGATGCGCGCCATCAGCAACAAGTTGAGCGCGATCTTGTGCCATTCGAGCGGGATCCACACGTTGGTGTAGCCCTTGGTGACGCGGCTCAGCACCAGCGCCGCGGGTCCGCTCAGGATCGCGGCGATACCGAGGAGCTGATCGATCCAGGTCTCCCGCGAGACCTCACGGAGCCGTCCGCGTGTGACGTAGAAATGCGCCATGAGCGCGATGATCGCGCCACCGAACACGCCCGCACCGAGCGGCCGCGACACCACGCCGTCGATCCCGAGGAGCGCGTACTCGACGCCCTTGTAGGCGAGCACCACGAAGAGCGCCGCATCGCTGGCGAGCATCACCGCCATCGCCGCGCGAGAGCGGCGCGCCCCGGGCGCCGCGGCGCCGACCACGCCTGTGTCGGTCCCTGCCTGCTCCGAGCCCATCACGTCTCCCCGCCGGGTGCAGGCGTGGGCGCGAGCCACTCCGTGCGCTCGCCC
>CAYVDO010000491.1:0-5425 GCA_964450125.1 uncultured bacterium | reverse complement strand
CCTTGCTTGATGAACTCGGAGGTGCGCACGCGCCGGTACAGGAGCTGGCGGCCATCGGGGGACCACACCGGATCGTAGCCGCCGTCGGAGGTGAGCTGGCGATCCTCGCGGGTGGCGATCTCGAAGACGAAGATCTGGCGCTGGCTCGGCTCGTAGCGCGAGTAGTCGCGGTAGGCGCTGATTGCGTCGGGCTCGGCTTCGACGCCCTTTTCGTAGGCGATGAAGCGTCCATCTGGCGAGATGCGCGCGTTCGATCCCGCCAGAGTCATCGCCACGGCCTTGGTCGCGACATCCGCGACGGCGATGCGCCCCTCGTCGTCGTCACCTCCGGTGGTCGGAAACACGAGGTAGCGTGAGCCACCCCAGGAGGGTCCCTCGCTGCCCTTCCACACACGGGCTTTCGCGAAGGACGCGAGCACGTCGCGCGATCCCGTGGCGAGCACACGCACGAAGGCGTCGCCGGAGCCGTGGTAGCCCCACGCCGCGGATTCGAGATCGGGCTTGATCGAGGGTTCGTAGACCGCGAGCAAGCGCCCATCGTGACTGAACGAAGGCCCCCAGCAGGTGCGCCGCTCCCCCAGGACCGCCGCCTGCGCGAGGCGCTGATACTGCGCGTAACCCGTGTAGCCGAGGGCGGCGGTGGCGGCCACGAAACCGACCCACGCGACGGGGTTCGCGTACCAGGGGCGCGGCCCAGCGGCGCGCGCCGCGCCGGACGCGCGGCTCTGCCTCGAGTCGATCCGCGATCGACCCACGCCCGAGCGCTGACGAAGACTGCCGGTGGTCGGTCGTGGCTCGATCCCCGCGCCGCTGCTCGACGCTGCGTCCGGGCCGGTTGCGGTGCGCGGCGAACGCGCGGCGGGTTCGCCAGCCGAGCCATCCGAGGCTGGCAATCGAGAATCGAGATGTCCGTGCTTGGCCTCCAAGATCGCGATTCGTCCCGCGGCGTAACCGTTGAGCGGGTCCGCGGCGATGCAGGACCGGTAGTAGCCGAGGGCCGCGGCGACGTCACCCGCCTCCTCGTAGACCTGCGCCAACCCCAACAGCGCCTTGGGCTGGTTCGGCTCGCTTTCGAGCTTCTGCAGCAGGAACGCAACCCGCCGTTGCTGACTCTCACTCAGGTCGGCGAGTGGCACGGGCGGCGGCGCGCCCGCCACGGCGAGCGCGGACGGGGCCGCCCCGAGGCCAGACCCGAGGTCTTCCACCATCGCTGCCGACGGCGCATTCGGAGCGCGCACGCCCGATGGCGGCTCGTAGGGTGACTTCCCACACTCGGGACAGAGCGCAACGCCCGCGTCGATCGTCTCGCCGCAGCTCAGACACATCATGAGAAGCCCCCGAACGAGGGGACTCTTCTACCGAACGCCGCGGTCTACGATCAACGGTCTTCGGCGAGCGGGCTCGACGGCGTGGGCCATACGAGCTCAAGGCTCGACGGCGTCGGCGACCGGCCGCACGGCGACCCATCGCCGCCAGCGCAGCGGCGCCGCGAGCTGGCCCACGTAGTCGTCTGGAAATTCGGCGAGCGCAGGATCCGCGAGCCCGACATCCACGGGTGGCAACCGATCCGCGGGCAAGAGCCAGGTGCCGAAGAACACGTCCCAGAGCATCGAGTTCTGACCATAGTTGGCGTTGGCCTCGACGAGCACTCGCGAGTGGTGCCAGCGATGGGTCTCGGCGGTGCTGAACACGTGGTTCCACCACCCCAAGCGGAGCGCAAAATTCGTGTGCTTGAAGATGCCGTTGATGGCCGTGAAGAGCGTGTGCAGCACGATCAGCTCGGGACCGGCGCCGAGCGCCACGATCGGCACGTACCACGACGCGTACGAGAGCACGAGGTCCAGCGGATGGAAACGATGGGCGTTGAAGAAGTAGAGCCGCGGCGCGCTGTGGTGGATCGAATGGAAGCGCCAGAGCCACTCGATCTCGTGAGCGAGACGATGTGCCCAGTACATGAAGAAATCGCCGAGCACCACGGCGAGGGCGAGCTGCGCCACCAGCGGCCAGGTGCGCGGCCAGAACGGTGCGCCGAACGCGGCGCCGAGCGGCCGTGCCAGCGCCACGGCAACCAGCGCCAGCAACGGACGCAGCGCTTCGACGCCGACGACACCCGAGCCCAGGAAGTGGGCGATGTCCACCGGCACGTCGCCGCGAGCTCGCGACCATTCGGGACGGAACGGCACGCGCCGCTCGGCGAGCGCCACCGCGGTGTACGCCAGCACCAGCGGCGGGACGAAGGCGAGCGTGGGCGGCGCACCGAGCGCGAGCAATCCGAGGGTGGCTGCGATGGCGGTACCCATCACCGCGGGATAGAGCGCCACAGGCGCGAAGCGGGCGAAGGGGCTCATCGCCGGAGCCCCAGCACCAGGATCTCGGCGAACGTCTGCGCCAACTCCTCCGGCGTATGTCGCGAGCGCTCGCCCACGCGGAACGCGCGCGAGAACGCGTCCTCGCTCAGCATGCCGAGGAAGGCGCGTGCCGCCGCTTCGGGATCGACGCGGCGAAATCGACCCGCCCGGACCTGACGACCGAGGTAGCCCGCCACGTAGGCGACGATCGCGCGGATTCGGACCTCGTGGAACATCTGCGCCAGCTCGCTTCCTTCCAGCGCGCCGAAGAGGACCACCCGCAGGAACGCGACCTCGTCGCGGCCGAGCCGTAGCACCTTCTCGGCGAAGCCGCGGAAGAACGCGACCGGGTCGTCGGTGGCGGCGGCCTCGGGCGAGAGCAGCTCGCGCCCGCCGGTCCGCGCCATCTGGTGCTCGATCAACGCCTCGAAGAGCCCGAGCTTGCTGCCGAAGAGCTTGACGAGCATCGCCTCGGATAGGCCCGCTTCGTCGGCGACGTGGGCGAGTGTGGTTCCGGCGAACCCGTGCTCGGCGAAGCGTGCCACTGCCGCGTCGAGGACCAATGCGCGCCGCTCGGCGCTGGGCAACCGTCGCCTGGGCTGGGCGGCGGATCGGGGATCCACGTGCGCTGCGCGGCCGCCGCGTGCGGCTCGGGCCCGGTGGGCAGCGAGGTTCCGTTCGCGTGATCCCGCGGTTCGCCTCGCCGTCCGGCTGGTTGCGCTTCGCATCGTCCTTGCCATGGCTTCATAAGTAAACGTACACTTACTTCGTGCGCCGAGCAACTCGGCGGTGCCGCGCGCGCAACTCGACTCATGCTCACGTCCGAAGCGCTCCTCGAAGCGGCCCATGCCGCCACTGGCCTCGACGAGATGGGGGATGGCGACTGGCGTGAGGGGCTCGACCTGCTCACGCGTTGCCTCCGCGACGAGGCGCAACTCAATGCCACCGGCCAGAGCATCGCCGAATGGTGGATCGGCCAGCGCATCGCGAATCGCCTCCAGGTCGTCGACTGGGCGAAGCGAAATCCCGAGATCCGCGCCCAGCGGGTGGAGCGACCGCTCTTCGTGCTGGGCATGTTGCGCACGGGGACCACGATCCTCTGCGAGCTTCTGGCGCGCGATCTCGAGAACCGCCCGCTCATGAAGTGGGAAGCGCTGGCGTGCGTGCCGCCCCCCGAGCGCGAGACCTTCGACTCGGACCCGCGCATCGCTCGCACGGTGGACGAGACCGAGTGGACGTACGACTTGAACCCCACGCTCAAGGCCATCCACTACGAGCCCGGCGACGGTCCCACCGAATGCGTGCCGGTCCTCGGCCAGCATTTCCGTAGTCAGGACTACATCGGGATGTTCCGCATCCCCTCGTTCAACGCCTGGTACGAGCGCTGCGGCATGCGCGACGCCTACCGCTACCACGAGCTGGTGCTGAAGCTCCTTCAATCGCGAGCCCCCGGGCGCTGGTCGCTCAAGGCGCCGGGGCACATGTACGCCCTCGAAGCGCTCACGAGCGTGTATCCGGACGCACGGCTGGTGGTCACCCACCGCGACCCCGTCGAGGTGGTGGGCTCGAACGTCAGCATGATGCTTCACACCGGCGGCGCGATGCTCACCGACGGCCCGTGGGCCGACTACGCGAAGAGCGTGTGGCGCGACATCCCACGCAAGATGGTGAGCGCCATGATGCGCTTTCGCGACGCCCATCCCGAGGTGCCGGTCTACGACTTCCGCTACGGCGAGTTCATGGCCGACCCCATCGGCTCGATCCGCGCGATGTACCGATTCTTCGGCGACGAGCTGAGCGACCAAGCCGAAGCGCGCATGCGCGCCCACCTCGCCGCGAGCCCGCAGGGGCGCTGGGGCAAGCACCGCTACGCGCTCGCGGACCTCGGCCTCACCACCACGGCGATCCGCGACGAGTTCGCGGACTACATCGAACGTTTCGATCTGGAAGGCGAGCCGCGCCGATGAGCCACGAGCCGACCACGCGGGGAACGCCCACACTTCCCACGCCACGCCCTCTCTTCGCCAGCATCTACACCGACGGCGACGACCAGACCGAAGCGATCCGAATCCACGACTTCATCTACCAGTCGAACGGCGCTTCCAACGCCTATCTGATCGCGAATCCCGCAGGGAATGTGCTCGTGAACACGGGCCTTCCCCACGAAGCGTACCGCCATCGCCAGCTCTTTTCCGCAGCGGCGCCGGGGCCGATCTCCCACATCCTGCTCACCCAGGGGCACTTCGACCACATCGGTGGCGTGAACGTGCTGCGCGGCCCCACCACCGAGATCCTCGCCCAGCGCCGCTTCGCCGAGCTGCAGGAGTATCAGAAGCGCTTCACCGGCTTCCGCATGCGGCGGAACCTCGTCTACTTCGCGCCGGTGATCCAGAAGGCGGTGCAAGCGCTCTCGGACGCCGCCGAGCGCAACGAGACGCATCCCAGCTTGGACGTGACGCCGACGATTCTCGTGGACGATCGCCTCGCATTCGAGCACGGCAGCCTGCGCTTCGAGCTGCTCGCCGTTCCCGGCGGCGAAACGACCGACTCGATGCTGGTGTGGCTTCCGGACCACGGGATCGTGTTCAGCGGCAATCAGCTCGGCCCACTCTTCCCGCACTTCCCCAACCTGATCACGCTGCGCGGCGATTTCCTGCGCTCGGCCCTCGACTACCTCGACTCCCTCGCGCGGTTGCGTGCGCTGGAACCGGAGATGCTCATCACCGGCCATTACCAACCGATCCGCGGCCGGGCGCGCATCGCACGTTGCCTCGACGATCTTCGCGAGGCCGTCCTCCACGTCCACGACGCCACCGTGGAAGGCATGAACGAAGGCAAAGACGTGGCGACGCTGATGCGCGAGATCGAGCTACCGGCGCACGTCGAGGTCGGCGAGGGCTACGGCAAGGTGTCCTGGAGCGTGCGCGCCATCTGGGAGCACTACCAGGGCTGGTTCCACTACGACTCCACGACCAGCCTCTACCCCGTGCCGATGCGCTCGCTCTACGCCGAGATCAGCGCCCTCGCCGGCGGCCCCGCCGCGCTAGCCGCTGCCGCCCGCCGCCATCTCGACGCCG
>CAYVDO010000490.1:0-5446 GCA_964450125.1 uncultured bacterium | reverse complement strand
GCGCTTGCGCCGCGCTGGCGGACGGCCGCGTTTCTCGCCGGCCTATGCGCCGACCTCTACCGTCCGATCTCGGCCGCCGCCATCATTGCGGACGATGGGGCACGGTGGCTGCCGTTGCGCAGCCCGCTCGCCGACTGGCTCGCCGCGGGCGACCGGGCCGGCTACGTGGTCCATTGGCCGCGCTCGCCCGAGCCGGTGACCGCTGCGGCGCTCATCGCGCTCCCGCACCTCGTCGACGCCGCGCTCGCCGAGTACCTGGCTGCGAGCCGGCCTTGCCTCGTGACCGAGGTCATCGTCGCGCTCTCAGGCGATCTTCCGTCAGGGTACGGGCCGCTCGGGACGATCGTCGAACAGACGCTCGCCCGCATTGCCGATCGCGATCTGCGCGATCGGCCTTCCGCGCACGCACCAAGCGCCTCCGCTCCAGGGGTACCGGACACCGATTCAATCGAGAAACCTCCAAGCGCCATCGCCGCGACAGGATCGCCCCCGGACTCCGCCCTGGAATCCCTTTCGGAACCCTTCGACGGCGGTCGCGCCGGCGAAGCATCGAAGATCGCCGAACGAGCACCGGACGCTGCATCCGATGGTGTCTCGTCCGAAGCGGCTGCACCCCTCAGCGCGGACCGCCGCACCCTCGCCATCCCCGCGACCGTGCATCCGGTCGTCGCCGAGGCACTGTCGGTGCTGTTCGAGGACCCGGCGGGGGGTCGCCACGTCATGACGCCGCAGGGAATTTTTGTCCCGCTTTCTTCGTTCATGCGCCTCGGCCTCGATACCGGCCTCGCCGTTCGCGCACTCCACGACGCCGGTCTCCTCGTGACCGAGCGCGGTCGCAAGGTCCGGTCTCGCAGCGATGGCGCGTCGAGCGAACCCGGCGTCCTGCTGAACCCCCGGATCATCGCGGCACAGGCGAGCCTGCCCTTCAGAGGCTGACGCGGCAGTCACGATGCTCCTGCGCAAGTACGAGATGCTTTGGCGTCCCGCATTCGAGGCATACGCCGCGCTCGCCTGGGCCCTTGCGGGGGGCTGGGTCATCGCAACCGCCGCGATGGGCTCGCACCCCGCATGGATCGCCGCGGGTCTCGGCGGTCTCTGCACGGCGCTCGCGCTCCTGCGTGGCGCTGCCGCGTTTCGCGTGCTAAGAACCCGCGCGTCGCTTTCCGGGCGGGCGATCGAGACGATGACCCCTGCCGATCTCCTCAGGCGCTGGGGCGCGCATCGGCAGGACGCCGTTTTCCTCGGATCGGGTTTCCAGTGGTTGCCCGAGCACTCGCAGCGCCTCTACGAGCTCAAGAAGATTGACTTTCGGCGGTTGGCGGTGCCGCGCGCCCTGCGGTGGCTACTCAACGTCGCTCCTGAGCCGCAGCCCGAGAGCGAGATGGGGCTGCCCTTCATCCACGGGGTCGAGGTGACCGAAAGCGTGATCCGGGTGCCGCGCGACAACCTCGACGGCAATCTGCTCCTGATCGGCGCGACCCGGGCGGGGAAGACCGTGCTGCTGCGCTCGCTCATCTTCCAGGCGGTCTACCGGGGCGACGCGATCATCATCGTCGATCCCAAGAACGACCCGGACCTCAAGCGCATCCTCCTCGAGGCCTGCGCATGCGCGGGCCGTGGCGACCGCTTCTTCGAGTTTCACCCCGCGTTCCCGGAGCGGAGCGTCCGATTCGACCCCATGTACAACTGGAGCAAGGCGACCGAGCTCGCGAGCCGCATCCAGGCGATCATGCCGCCGGACACGAGCGGCAGCTTCTCGGCGTTCGGCTGGCAGGCGGTGAACGTCGTCGTCCAGGCGCTGGTCGACCACGAGGAGCGCCCGAACCTCGTCAAGATCCGCCGCTACATCGAGAGCGGGATCGATCCGCTCCTCAAGCGCTCGCTCGAGCGCCTCTTCGAGCGCGAGATCCCCGAGCGCTGGCGCACCGAGGTCAGTCCCTTCGTGAGGCGCGCGGAGCGGACCGAGCTCCGCGGGCCCGAGAAAACCACCGCCCCTGACCTCATCGCCTACGCGACCTACTTCGAGCAGCGCCTCCAGCCGGTGCTCGCGCGCGAGCGCATCCCCGAAGCGCTGCAGGCGCAGCTCGCGGTGTTCCATCACCCGCGCGAGCACTACCAGAAGATCACCGCGAATCTCCTCCCGATCCTGTCGATGCTCACGACCGGCAACCTCGGCCGCTCGCTCTCGCCCGATCCGCTCGACATCGACGATCCGCGCCCGATCCTCAACCTCGACAAGGTCGTCGAGCAGCGCCTCGTCTTCTACATGTGCCTCGACTCGCTGCCGGACAAGGCCGTGGCGAGCGCGCTCGGCTCGATCCTGCTCGCGGATCTCGCGGCGCTCTCCGGGATCCGCTACAACCTGCAGGTCCGCACGCCGCGCGTGAGCCTGTTCGTGGACGAGCTGTCCGAGGTGATCAACGAGCCGCTCGTGCAGATCGCGAACAAGGCCGCGGGAAGCGGGGTGATGACCACCTGCGCCACGCAGACGCTGGCGGACCTCGCCGCGCGCCTGGGCAACGAGGCGAAGGCGCGGATGGTGCTCGGCAACTTCAACAACCTCGTCGCTTTCCGGAGCAAGGACCGCCCGACGCAGGAGTACGTGGTGGAGCAGCTCGGCAAGGCGTACATCCAGTCGGTGTCCGGGAGCTACACCACCCACACCGATGAGCACCTCGCCGAGTACTCGGGAAGCGTCGGCACGACCCTGCGCGAAGCGCTCGAGGACACCATCCCCGCCGACGTCGTGGGCAAGCTCCCCTCGATGCAGTTCTTCGCTGCGGTGTCGGGCGGACGCCTCTATAAGGGCCGCATTCCGGTCCTCGTTCCCCGCGCCGCCGCGCCGGCGCCGGCGTGAGAGCCGCGCTCTTACTCGTCGCCACCGCGTTGGCCCTCGCGCTCGCGGTCCCGGCGCTCGTCGCGCCGACTGCGATCAGCGCAGCGATTCGCGAGGAGAGCCGCCTGCATGCCCGCTTCCTGGGCAACGCCGCGGCGCGCGACGCGCTCGAGCGCGCGCGCCGATGGCTCGGGCTCGCCGCATCGCCCGATGCCGAGATCGCGCAAGCCGCGACTGCGCAGAGCGACCCGCTTTCGGCGCGACTGGCCGATGTCGGCGCCCGGATCCTCGAGACCGCCTATTTCCAGCGCGCCCGCGCGCTCGTCCGTCTAGCGGCCCACCGGGCCGCGGCGCTCGTGGAATGGCTCCTGCTCGGGCTCCCGATCCTGATCGCTGCGATCGCGGATGGCGCCGTGATGCGTACGGTGAAGACGCGATCCTTCGTGCACCTCAGCCCCGTCCTCTTCGGTCTCGGCCTGCACGGCGCGCTCGCTGTTCTCGGCGGAGCACTCGTCCTCCTCCTGGTGCCGCACACCATCCACCCGCTCGCATGGGCCGGGCTCCTCGCGTCGCTCGCGGTGGCTGCTCGCTCGACCGTCGCGAACTTCCACCGGCTGCGGTAGCGATATTTTTGAGCCCTCTCCGGAAAGCGCCCGTCGCGAGGCGGGCTTTCCGGAGAAGGGACGGGGCGAGGCGACCCTAGAGTGTCTGCACATCGATCGAGCCAATCGACGCGGACACCAAAGACATGTACGCCACCCCCGCTGCCACGGTACACACGAGCGTTGGCCGCCGCGCAATGTGCGCAGCGCTCGCTGCGCTGGCAGTCATGGGCACCGCTTCACCGGCCGCCGCCTCCTGCTGGGAAGCCGCCGGCGCGCGCTACGGCGTTCATCCGTGGCTCCTCGCCGCGATCGCCAAAGTCGAGTCCGGGTTCAATCCGCGTGCCGTGAACGAGAGCCACTTCGCGCGGACCGGCTCGGTCGACCTCGGCCTCATGCAAATCAACTCCCAGTGGCTCCCGGTGCTCGCCCGACACGGCATCACCCGCGAGCACCTCTTCGAGCACTGCACGAGCATCACCGTGGCCGCCTGGATTCTCGCGGACCTCTTCGCGCGCTACGGCGTGACCTGGGAAGCGATCGGCGCGTACAACGCCGCCTGCGTGCGCCTCGAAGCGGCCGCCTGCACCGCGCGACGCGCGGGCTACGCCCGCAAGGTCGAGGCCGCACTGCGCGAGCTCACACGCACCGCGCCAGGAAGGGATTCGAGTCTCCACCCGGAAAGCATCCTTCCCATCACCGTTGCGCGGGCTCCAGGCAGCGACGGCGTCGCCCCAAAACGCGACGGCCGAGGTTCGAAGTGAGCCGCGTGTCCTCCGGCCGGTGCAAAGCGGTGGCGCACAAGTCGCGTCTCTGGCCCGTCCTGATTGCCGTGAGCACGGGGATGGCGCTGGCGGGCTGCGGCTCGTTCGGCGTGCGGCCGTCGGCATCCGCACCTTCACCCGAGCGGCAGGCCGCACTGCAGCCTCGCATGGCTTTGACGCAAGCTCCGGTGCGAATCGTCCAGCAACGTGCGGGCGGCGCGGCGAATTTTGTACTCGGCGCGGATGAGCCCCAGCCCACCCCCAAGACGCTCGCCGGCGTCGGCCAACCCGTCTCGCCCGAGGTTGCCCAGGTCGGTGTCCCGGCTCGCCGCACGGCCATCGCTCAGATACCCCAAGCAAACCTGCCGCGCGCCGTGCCGGCACGGGTCCGCGAGCCGATCGGATCGGTGTACTTCGCCTCGGCGGCGAGTCGGGTGGATCCGGCCGCGCTGCCCATCGTCGCCGCGGCGGCGGGCCGCGTGGGCCGTGCCGATCGAGTCGTCCTCACCGCTTACACGGACCCCTACGGCACGCAGGACGAGAATCGCCGCCTCGCCGAGCGCCGCGCCGAGTCGGTCACGGCGGTCCTCGCCGATCGCGGCGTGGATCGCGCGCAAGTGGTCGTGCTGAGCCGTCCGCAATGCTGTGCCCGCCAGCCGTTGCCCGAGCGCGACGCCGCCCCGTACCGGCGCGTCGACATCGAGATCCTCACGCACCGGTTGGTGCGCTCCGAAGCGTCACGCGATGACTCCCAACAGCACGCTTGAGCCGGGCTACCGTCCCGTGCTCGTGCGCGAGGAGACGAAGCGCGCGCTGCAGCGCTTCCGGTTCTCCCTCAACGACCATGGTCGCGCGGCCGAGCGGCGCCTCGCCGACGCGATGATCTTCGTCGCGCTCACGCACAACGAGCTCTACGACGAGGTGCTCGAGCGCGTGCGCCGCCTCGCGATCGAGGACGACGCGCTGAAGCCCCTCGCCCGCGTGCCCGCAGGCGGCACCGCCGAACCCCTACCGACCGGCTGAGCCTTTGCGCCGTCGCGACCGTCGAGACCCTCAGGACCGCCCGCATCCCAACTTCCAAAGGAGCCGCCATGCACTCGATCCGCCATTCCCTCCCGCTCACCCGCAAGGACCTCGCTTTCGGCGTGTGCCTGCTCGCGTGCCTCGTCTTCGCCGGCCTCTCAACGGCTGGCACGACCGGCGTCGAGTTCCAGACCCTGCACACCCTGCTCCAGGGCTGGGCC
>CAYVDO010000489.1:0-5495 GCA_964450125.1 uncultured bacterium | reverse complement strand
CTCCGGGGGGCTTGCGAGGCCCCCGCACCCCAACGAGCGTAGCGAGTCGACTTGGCGGTGAGGCCCTTCGAGCACCGCGTTCTTCGTGGGGCGGGGGTCTGTTGAGACCCCCGAGGAAGCATCGACTGGCTCGAAAAGCTAGCCGCGTCGAGCTTTTCAGCAGCCTGCCAAATCGTCACTCCTGATTCGGCGCGAGTCGTTCGTCGGGGCGGCCGCGAGGCCGCCCGCAAGCGCCTTGCGTCTGCGGGCGGGATTACGCCCGCCCCTACGGGTTGGCGGTCGTGTCGATCGAGATCGTGAAGGGTCGTGTGCGGCGGCCACGGACCGCGAGCGGCGGATGGAGCGATCTGCCGCGACACCCACTCGATCGCTCGCCCAGCGTAGGCCACACTGTGCCGCCCCGCGCACCGCAGAGCAGTGTTCGCCGTGTGGCGCGAGCGGGAGGCGAGAGCGTCCATGCAGCAATACCTGGATTTGGTTCGCGAGGTGCTGGCGCGCGGTACACGCAAGGTGAACCGCACTGGCGTCGACACGATCTCGACCTTCAACCACAACTACGAGATCGACCTCGCCCACGGCTTCCCGCTGCTCACCACCAAGGAGATCTCCTGGAAGAACATCGTCATCGAGAATCTGTGGTTCCTCTCGGGTGACACGCGCATCTCTTTGCTCAAGAAGCACGGCTGCAAGTTCTGGGATCCGTGGGCCGACGATGACGGCCTGGTGCCGAGCGCCTACGGCAACTTCTGGCGCCATTTCCCCATCCACGAGAACGGCCAGGCCACCTTCCGCGATCAGATCGCGTGGGTGCTCGCCGAGATCCAGCGCAACCCCATGAGCCGCCGGCTCGTGGTGAGCGCCTGGGCCCCCGGTAACGCGCACACTAGCGCCCTGCCTCCCTGCCATTGCCTGTGGATCTTGAACGTGCAGCTCGACGAGCGCGGCGAGCCGATGCTCTGCCTGCACCTCACCCAGCGCAGTTGCGACGTGGCGCTCGGCGTGCCCTACAACATCGCCGGCTACGCGTTCTTGCTCGAGCTCGTGAGCCACTTCAGCGGCATTCGTCCCGGGATCTTCGCGCACACGCTGGTGGATGCGCACGTGTACACCGCCAAGCCCGACGGCTCGATGGCGGATTACGACCACGTCCCCGGCCTGAAGGAGCAGCTCGGCCGCGAGCCACGTTCGCTGCCTCGGCTCACGATCTCACCCGCCGTGCGTGGCCTCGCCGACGTGGAGGCACTGATGCGCGAGGACACGGCGACGATCCTCGACCACTTCCAGCTCAGCGGTTACGACCCGCATCCGGCCATCAAGTTCAAGGTCGCGGTGTGAGCCGCGAGGCCTGACGTCGTGACCGCGTTCGACGACGAGCTCGCGCGTCCCGACCTGCGCGGGATCATCGTGGCCGTTTCGCCCGAGGGAGTGATCGGTCTCGACGGCCGCATCCCCTGGCACTATTCGGCGGATCTCAAACGCTTCAAACTCCTGACCCAGGGGGCGTGCATCGTGATGGGGCGGCTCACCTGGGAGTCGATCGGCGCGAAGCCCCTGCCGGGGAGGCGGAACGTGGTCATCACCGCCCGCGCGCTGCCTGGCGTGGAAACGTATTCCGCGATCGCGGACGCGCTCCGGCAGATGGCCGGCCCGATCTGGTTCATCGGCGGTGCGCGCATCTACGCCGAGGCCCTCGAGCACGCGAACCTCATCGACGTGACGCTCGTCCCCGACTCGATCACGGATCCCCGCGCCGTGCGCTTTCCGTCGATCGACGAGCGCGACTGGGAAGCCGGTCCGCTCGAGCCCCACGACGATCCCACGCTCCGCGTCCGCCGCTACCGCCGCCGTCGCACGCGATGACTGCGCGACCCAGCGGAACGGTGACGTTCCTGTTCACCGACATCGAGGGGTCGACCCAGCTCTGGGAGCAACGCCCGGCGTGGATGGCGAAGGCTCACGCACGCCAGGAAGCGCTGCTGCGCGAGGTGTTCGCGGCCCACGGCGGCCATCCGTACAAGATGATCGGCGACGCCTTCCAGGTGGCGTTCGCTTCCGCACCCGCGGCGCTCGCCGCAGCGGCCGACGCCCAACGGGCCTTGGCCCGCGAACCCTGGGGTGAAGCCGAGATCCGGGTGCGCATGGCGCTGCACACCGGCGAGACCGAGGAGCGCGGCGACGACTACGTGGGACCGCTGCTCAACCGTGTGGCGCGCCTCTCGAGCGCCGGCCACGGCGGCCAGGTGCTGGTCTCGTACGCGACCTACGAGCTCGCACGCGAACGATTGCCCGCGGGCTCGAGCTGGCGCGACCTCGGCGAGCGCCGGCTGCGCGACTTGAACCGCCCCGAGCGCATCCACCAGCTCGTCATCGACGGCTTACGCGACGAGTTCCCGCCGCTCAAGACGCTCGATGCGCTGCCCAACAACCTGCCGCTTCAGCTCACGCAGTTCATCGGTCGCGAGCGGGCCTTGAGCGAGCTGGCTCAGCTTCTCACCCGCTCGCGGCTGGTGACCCTCACCGGCACGGGCGGCGCCGGCAAGACGCGACTTTCGCTCCAGCTCGCGAGCGAGCTATCCGGCCGCTTCACCCACGGCGTGTGGTTCGTGGAGCTGGGGGCGCTGGCCGACGAGCGGGAGATCGCCCCGACGATGGCCGCGGCACTGGGCGTGGAAGAGGTCCCGGGACGCCCGACTCTCGACACGCTCGTCGAGCACCTCGCGGGCCAGGAGCGCCTGCTCATCCTCGACAACTGCGAGCACCTCGTCGGCGGCGCGGCGGCGCTGGTCGCGAGACTGCTCCAGGCGAGCCCGCGCATGCGGATCGTGGCCACCAGCCGCGAGCCGCTCAGGATCGGCGGCGAGGTCGCGTACCGCGTGCCGTCCCTCGAGGTCCCCGCTCCGGACCACCTGGCGACCTTCGCCCAGGCCGCGGCGTCGGAGGCGGTACGGCTCTTCGTCGATCGTGCCACCGGCGTGTCGCCGGGCTTCGCGCTCAGCGACGCCAACGTGGGCGTGGTCGTGGAGATCTGCCGCCGCCTCGACGGCATCCCGCTCGCGATCGAGCTGGCCGCCGCACGCACCACCAGCCTCTCGGCCGAGAGGCTCGCGAGCCGGCTCGGCGACCGCTTCCGTCTCCTCAACCGCGGCAGTCGCGACGTCATGCCGCGCCAGCAGACGCTGCGCGCGCTCATCGACTGGAGCCACGAGCTGCTCGCGGAACCGCAGCGCGTGCTGCTGCGCCGCCTCGCCGCCTTCGCCGGAAGCTTCTCGCTCGAGGCGGCGGAGGCCGTGTGCGCCGGCCGTGACCTCGGCGCGGGTGACGTCCTCGACCTGCTCACCGATCTGGTCGAGAAGTCGCTGGTGGTTGTCGAGCCGGGCGGCGAGCGCTACCGCCTTCTCGAGACGATCCGCGAGTACGCCCTCGAGCGGCTGCGCGCGGCCGGCGAGGAGATCGAGGTCCGCGAGCGTCACCTCGCCCACTACCTGGCGCTCGCCGAGCGCTCCAACCTCGAGCTCGACCTGGGCAAGCCGGCGACCCGGTGCACGCTCGACTTCGAGCACGACAACTTCCTCGCCGCCGACGCCTGGTGCGACCTCGCGCCAGGTCACGCCGAGGACGGGCTACGGCTGGTACGAGCGCTCACCTCGTACTTCACCGTGCGCGGCGTGCTCGAGCAGGGCCATCGAATGGTCCGCCGCGCGCTCGCCCGGCCGGGTGCCGAGCGTCGCACCCGGCTTCGCTGCGCCAGCCTCTACGACCTCTCCTGGTACCAGATGTGGGTCGGTCCGGCCGGCGACGGCGAGACCGCCGCCGCGGAGGGGCTCGCCATCGCTCGCGAGCTCGCCGACCCGGTGGCGATCTGCCAGGGGCTGCGCGCGCTCGGCGTCTACGTCGGGGCGCGCGGTGACCACGACGCCGCGCGCCGGATGTTCGAGGAAGCGCTGACCCTGGCGCGGGCGAATCCGGATCGCCGCTTCCTCGCGCAGAGCCTGGAGTCGATGGCCGAGCTCCTGCGCAGGGTCGGCGAGCTCGATCGCGCCGAGGAGCACTACCTGGAGGCCGTCAGCCTCCACCGCGGGCTCGGCCACCGCGTCCCCTGCGCGCTCCACCTGCTCAACCTCGCGGCGCTCAACGTCAAGCGTGGCACCGGCGCGCTGGCCGTGCCGTTCGTGATCGAGGCGCTCGAGATCGCCACCGAGCTCGACCTCAAGTCCGCGTGCCAGTACGCCCTCGACGTGTGCGCCGGGCTCGCCGCGCTGCGCGGCGAGTGGGCGGTCGCCGCGCGCTTCTACGGCGCGACCGAGGTCTCGAGGGTGCGGCTCGGCGTGGTTCGCGACGCGATGGACGACGCGTACCTGCTACCGCTCATGGCGGCGACGCGAGACGGCCTCGACCCCGACGCGTACGCTACGGCCGAAGCCACCGGCCGCGAGCTGGGCCCTGACGCCGCGCTCGACCGAGCACGCACCTGGCTCGCGGCGATCCGCGGCCAGGACCGTGAGAGCAACGCATGACGCCCCGTCCCAGCGGAACGGTCACGTTCCTCTTTACCGACATCGAGGGCTCGACCCAGCTCTGGGAGCACCACCCCGAGTGGATGGAGAGGGCGCACGCGCGCCAGGAAGCGATCCTGCGCGAGGCCTTCGCCGCCCACGGCGGCTACCCGTACAAGATGATCGGCGACGCCTTTCAGGTCGCCTTCGGCTCGGCACCCGCCGCTGTCGCCGCCGCCGTCGAGGCGCAGCGCGGCCTCGCCGCCGAGCCGTGGGGTGGCCCCGGTGAGATCCGGGTGCGCATGGCGCTCCATACCGGCGAGACCGAAGAGCGCGGCGAGGACTACGTCGGCCCGTTGCTCAACCGCGTCGCGCGGCTCATGGGCGCGGGCCACGGCGGCCAGGTGCTGCTCACCCAAAGCACCTGCGAGCTGGTGCGCGACCGCCTGCCCGCCACGATCCGCCTGCGCGACCTGGGCGAGCGGCGGCTGCGCGACCTGAATCGCCCCGAGCGCGTCCACCAGCTCGTCGTCTCCGGCCTGCGCCAGGAGTTCCCCCCGCTCAGAACCCTCGACGCCCACCCCAACAACCTGCCGGTTCAGCTCACTCACTTCATCGGCCGAGAGCAGGCGATCGGCGAGCTGACCCAGATCCTGGCGCGCTCGCGCCTGGTGACGCTCACCGGCTCGGGCGGCTCCGGCAAGACTCGGCTCGCGCTGCAGCTCGGCGGCGAGCTCCTCGACCGCTTCGAGCACGGGGTGTGGTTCGTGGAGCTGGCGCCGCTCACCGACGAGCACGAGGTGCCGCAGGCGGTCGCCACCGCCCTCGGCGTCGAGGAGGCCGCGGAGCGGCCGGTGATCGAGGCGCTGCTGGCGCGCGTGACCGGCGAGGAGCGGCTCATCATCCTCGACAACTGCGAGCACCTCATGAACGCCTAGATCCAGCTCGTCACCGCGCTGCTTCGGGCGAGCCCGCGCTCGCGGGTGCTGGCGACCAGCCGCG
>CAYVDO010000488.1:0-5527 GCA_964450125.1 uncultured bacterium | reverse complement strand
GCGCCCGCTGGGTTCTGTGCGGGGGGCGCCCGGTGACGGGCGTCCCTACCGCGCCGGTTCGGATTCACTCCGAACGGGGCGGGGGTCTGGAACAGCCCCGAGAGCGCACCGTGTGTGAATCGCTCTGCGCTGTGGTCTCCACGCTGGTCGTCGATCCCACCGCGAGCCAGCAGGCGAGCCGCGAGCGTGAGCGAGTGACTTGGGGGTGGGGTCCCCGTTCGGATTCACTCCGAACGGGGCGGGGGTCTGGAACAGACCCCCGAGAAAACACCGCAATGACCGAGCTTCGGGCAATCGCATTCGTCGGCGTGCTGCTCTTCGGGTACCAAGCGCTGCTCGGCGATCTCACGCCGGGAAGCGCTCTCGGGCTCGGCGGCGCCGGATTGCTGCTCGCGATCTCGGGATTCGTGACAGCGCGACGCCGCGCGGGCGCGCGCCGTCCGATCGTGCGTGTGCTGGCCTCGGCTTACGTGGTGCTGTCGATCGCGATGGCGGCGGTGGTGGCGCTGGCGCTCAAGTGGCTCTACTTGAGCGGCACCCTTCACTGATCGCCGGAGATCGCCTGCAATCGCCGGCGCAACCTCACTTCTTGGCGCCGAAGATGCTCTTGAGCTTCGACGTGGTGGGGGTGGGTTGCTGGTCTTTCTTCTTGCGCATCAGGTAGAGGCGGATCTCGCGCGCGGCCTCCATGTGGTCGGGCTCGAGATCGCGCACACGCTTGTAGTACTTCATCGCAGTCGACGGCTGGCCGCGAAGTTGCCAGTGCTTCGCCATTCCCACGAGCACTTCGACGCTGTCCGGAGACAGGTTGAGCGCTTCGGTGTAGCAACGCTCCACCGTCGTCCAGTCGGTGTGGCCGTTCCCGTCGCCGAGACGAATCACCGTCTGGCCGAGGCGCAGGTGGAACTCGGGGCGCTTGGGATCGAGGGAGATGCAGTGCTGGAAATGCTCCCGCGCCTCCAGCAGCCGTCCACCTTTGAGCGCATCCAGTCCGTGGCCGAAGAAGATGGAGGCCGAGCTTTCTTCGCGCGGGAAGTTCTGCGTGCCGCGATCCACGGGACCGGTCTTGGGCTGCACGGTGTTGGTACGGGGCGGCATTGGGGGCGGAAGGGGCCCGGTCTTGGGTGCGGGCGCCGAGGCCTCAGCTCGTTCGGCCATGATCCGCTTGCGCCGGGCCAAGTCGCCGAGGTCGTTGTAGGCGCGGTCGAGGCGGGTGGTAATCGTGCGCACCATCTCAAGCTCGGCGGCGTTCAGGAACCCCTCGTAGCGTGAGGGGCGCCACTCTTCGGCGAGCTTCAGATACGCGTGCAGCAGATCGACGTCGTTCGCCTGCGAATCGACTCCGAGCAGCGCGAGCTCGTCGAGCTCGCGCATGACCTTGTAACGATCGGGCAGCGTGCGACGGAACTCTTCGGCTTGCGGGTTGGGTGGGGTGTGGATGGTCGTGGTCACGCGCGCCGAGCCCACGGTCGTGGTCTCGTGTGGGTTGCCGACCACCGTGGTGCCGCGCTCGGTACGCATGCGCGCTGGTTCCGACGCGACCGTGGGGGCGGGATGCGGTGGTGCATCGCCCACCACACCGGTCGGCTTGCCGGTCAGCCGATCGACCTCGAAGCGCATCTGGCAGCGCGAGCAGCGCACACGAAATGTCTTGCCGGTCGCCATCACGGCGTCGACCTGGAGACGGTTGGTGCATTGAGGACAGATGATCAGCATGCGCGCTCTCAGCCAGCCGTCACGTATCCGTCGGCCAAATCCCCCGTGAACCTACCCCTGACGGAACTTCCACCGCAAACCGTCAACGAATCGACTCCCTGCCAGGACAATTGCTCGAGCTGAATGGTGGGTGGCACCGTTTGGGGCGGGACCTCGAACCGCGCAAAGCGCTGTCGTTGGGGTGCATTGCGCTGGGGCGAGTGGCTTGTCCGGTGGTACCCTCCGCACTCTCGATCGTCATGGTCGAGGTGACTTTGCAAGGGCCGAGCCGCTCAATTCGAGACGAACGCAGATGGGAACCAAATCGACCTGGCTGATTGCACTCGCCTTTCTCGCATTCATGGGTCTCGTCATCTGGAGCTCGTTCTCCGGAGGCGAAGCCCATTGTCAGGTCTGCATGGTGTTCGCGGGCCAGCGCAACTGTGCCTCGGCAGTTGGTGCGAACGAGGCGGAAGCCGAACGCGCCGCGCGCACCACGGCGTGCGCCACCATCAGCGACGGCGTGACGTCCTCGATCCAATGCGAGCATTCGCAGCCGATGTCGCGAACGTGCAGCGCTCGTTGAACCGAGACGGCGATGCGGATCTTTGCGCACCGCGGCTCGTCGACGATCTGGCCCGAGAACACGCTGCTCGCGTTTCGCCTCGCTCACGAGGCGGGTGCCACGGGGTTCGAGACCGATCTCCGGCTCTCCGCGGACGGCGAGATCGTGCTGGCGCACGACGCCTCGCTCACGCGCTTCGGCGTCGCGGGCGTCTCGATCTCCGCTCGGCCCGCGGGCCAGCTCACGCAGGTCGAAGTCCCGTCGCCGGATGGCCGGTTTCGCGACCACTTGATCCGCCTCGAGACGCTCCTCGCGACCTATCCCGACAAGGAATACATCTTCGACTGCAAGATCGACGAGCCGGCGCTCTTCGACGCGCTGGCGGCGCTCTTGGCGCGCCATCCGCTCCCCGTGCCGCCGTGGTTCCTGACGTGGAGCGCGGCGGCTGACGCGGTGGTGGCCAGGCGCTTTCCGCGCTCGCCCATTTTCGCCCGCGAGCAGGCCACTCGCCGCTGGGGCTTCGCGAGCCTGGTGGGGCTCGGGCGACTCGCCGAGCCGCCCAACTCCATCCTGTCGCTACCGGTGTTGCACCGCGGGCTACCGGTGGTGTCGCGACGTCAGGTGCGTTCGCTGGCCCGTCGCGGCAAGCAATTCATCGGCTTTCTGGTGAACGACGAGCGCGACTTCGCGCGGGCGCGGGCGATCGGCCTCGCCGACGTGCTCACCGATCGCCCCGATCTCGCTCGCCACCGGCTCACATGTGGATCGTGAGGGTGAGCCCCCAATTGATGATTCGTCCGCCGAAGTCCATCGCGAAGGTGTCGTTGGGGAAGAACGGAAACGACGGCTGACCCTCGTCGGGGTTCTCACCCAAGGTGATGGCGGGTAGCGAGATCGAGCCACCCAGGTTGCGGCTCTCGCCTTGTGCGATGTGGCGGGTCTCGATGGTGATCCACTGCAGGTGCGCGGCGAGATCGATCATGCCGTCGAGCATGCCGTAGTAGCCGATCGCGCCCGAGTACACGAAGCGGTCGCCGGGATCGGAGTCGGGAGTGAAGTCGCTGTCGGGCGTGGGCGTGGGATCCCACCAGAAGCCCGCGTCCACGCGCAGTCCTTCGACCGGCCGCCATTCGAGGCCAGTGCGGATGCTGTGCACCGCCTTCCAGCCGTCGCGCGGGATCTCGAGGAGCTGGAAGCCCGGCACGGTGATCGCGCCGATCGGGCCGAGCCCGTTGGGGAGGATGGTGATCGGCGAGAGTCCTCCGGGATTCTTGATCTTGATGAGGTCCTTGTTGCGTGCGCTGCCCCAATCCACCCAGGTCCAGTCGATGGCGATCATCCACTCCGGCGTGATGTCGTAGCTGAAGCCGGCGCCCACCTCCTGTGGCAGCGGGAACTCGAGGCTGAACTTGGATGCGTCCTCGGGCAGGTGGAGCAACGCACCGTTGTAGGTGCCCCCGGCGCGAGTGATGGCTTCTTCGAAGTGGCTCTCCAGGCGTCCCGGAATCGTGGGCGTCAGCGCGCTGCGGTACACGGCGCCGATGCGCAATCCCTCGCTGGGAAACATCATCACGCCGACGTGGAAGCCTGGAGTGCGGAAGTCCAGGTTCACGTCGTTCACGGGGGAGAGGCCGCTGCGAAATTCCTGATTGGCGCGCAGCAGCGTGTAGCCGTCGTCGACACCGTTGCGCGTCGCGAAGCCGCCTTGCTCCATGGGCTTGTCGCACGGGATCAATCCGCTGGTGGCGCCCGCCAGGTCTTCGCAAACGGCGCCGTCGCCGATGGCGGCCTTCTGCCACACGTCGGTGGCGATCATGAGGTCGAAGCCGACGCCGAGCGAGAGCCAATCGTTGGCCTTGAACGCCATCGAGGGTGCCCATGTGACGAAGATCTGGCCGACCTCGGCCGCCGAGTAGCGAGCGTCGCCGCGCTCGAACGGGAACTGCACCGAACCGGCAAACGGGATCTGGATCGGCAGTGGGACGATGTACACCTTATCGCCGATCTCGAAGCCGAACGGCGCCACCGGCTCGGCTGCCCAATCGGGGAACTCGGAATCCATCTCGATCTTCTCGTTCACGCCCACGCGTGACCGCGATTCCGTCACCGGCTCGCGGTAGTAGAGCTGCAGCGCCACCATGCTGGTGGTGAACATCGAGTCGCTCTTGGGGCCGCCGATGAGCTGGGTCCGGCCGGCGGGGTTGTCGTAGTTGGCGGTCAGGTCGTCGGCGACGCCGATGAACGCGTTGCCGAGGCCGATCGCCCGCGAACCCTGGCCCAGGGATTCGATGAACGACGCCCGCGCCACTGGCGCGATCACGATGCTCAGCAGTGCGCCGAGGGCGACGAACCGCGCGAGCGCGCGGCGGGGTGGACTTGCGTCGGCGACAGATTCCGGGTTGTGCACGGGGGCTCCGAAGGCGCTAGGCGCCGCGAGTGGGCGCCGATCATCACCGCAGCCGGCATCCCTGAGCAAGCCCGGTTTGTGGAGACAAACCAGGCGGCAGGCGAGCCCTCGGGAACGGACGCCGTGCGGGGTGCCATGCGCCGAGTGACACGCTAAATGAACGATCACGATTTGGATCGACCCGACAGCCAACACGTAGGGGCGCCCGAGAGTGCCCGCCCGCAGGTGCAGGGCAGTTGGGGGCGGCCTCACTCGCGGCCGCCGCTACCCGCAACCCGCGACGAATCGTGCAAGGGCAACTACGTTCGAACCGCGATCGGATCCTGAGCCCGCATGTCCTCGCCGTTGCTACGAGATCTGCTCCCGGCCGTGCACGAAGGTGCGCGTCTCGCCCTGCGTTACTACCGGGGCGAGGTCGGTTTCGGGGCCGAGCTCAAGGGCGATCACACGCTCGTGACGGAGGCCGATCGCCGCGTGGAGGAGCTTCTCCGCAGGGCCATCGGTGAGCTCTATCCCACAGCACGAATCGTGGGTGAGGAGGGCGGCGTGGGGGCGCGGGGCCAGGCCCGGCTCACCTTCGCGATCGACCCGATCGATGGCACCGAGTCGTTCGCTGCGCGCAATCCTGGCTGGTGCATCGCCGTGGGCGTCCTCGACGAGCAGGCGCACCCGATCGGCGGCATCGTTCACGTGCCGACCTGGGACACCACCTTCTTCGCGGAGCTCGATCCACGGACGCCCGCACTCTCGAACGAGCAGGCGCTGGAACCGCTCGGTCCGGATTTGCGGTTCACGCTCGGCGAGCGCTCCCAGCTCTTGATCGATTCCAAGGCGCACCTGCGCTACTCGTTCGCGGGCTA
>CAYVDO010000487.1:5058-5532 GCA_964450125.1 uncultured bacterium | reverse complement strand
CGAAAGGACCCCGATGAACTTCGACAAAGACCTCGACGCCCGCGGCCTCAACTGCCCGCTGCCCATCCTGCGCGCCAAGAAGGCGCTCACCGACATGACGACCGGCCAGGTGCTGCGGATTCTCGCGACCGACCCGGGTTCGGTGAAGGACTTCCAGGCGTTCTCGAAGCAGACCGGCAACGAGCTGCTGTCGCACTCCGAGGCGAACAAGGAGTTCACTTTCTTCATGAAGAGGAAATGATCGAGTCCGCGTTCGAGCACTCGCTGCGCGGTGCGCAACGCGCGCAGCGCACTGAAACCGCCGCGTAGCGGGACGCGGCGGGAATAAGAACAACCCGCAAAGGGCAGGCCGACACTTGGAGGATGCATGGCGACGTACGCCGAGATGCAGGAGATCTTCGACGACATCCGTCGGGATTTCCGCTACGAGCACGAGCTGAACGGCTGCCTGAACTGCGGCATCTGCACCGCCAC
>CAYVDO010000487.1:0-5048 GCA_964450125.1 uncultured bacterium | reverse complement strand
TACGACTACAGCCCGCGCGAGATCGTGCAGCTGCTGTGGACCGAGAACGTCGAGCAGGTGTACGACGCGATGCAGGAGAAGATCTGGGCCTGCGCCCAGTGCATGACCTGCGCGGCGCGTTGCCCCTTCAAGAACTCCCCCGGCGGGCTGGTCGCGATCATGCGCGAGGTCGCCATCAAGCACGGCATGCAGTCGGCGAAGGACGTCCTGCGCCCTTTCGGCCGCGTCATGCTGAAGCTGATCACGACCGGCAACCAGCTCTCGCCCGACATGATCCAGCCGGATCACTTCCCCGACTGGGGCCCCAACATCCAGAAGGTGGAGGGCGACCTCAAGATATTGCGCCGCGCGATCCCGATGAAGACGCTGCAGACCACCGACACCGCGTGGGAAGTGTCGCTGAAGACGTCGGTCGAGATGTACACGATCTGGGAAGACACCGGGGTGCTGCAGCAGCTCGAGACGATGGACGAGAACCTCTTCGACGTGATCGAGGACTTCATCGACGAGAAGCGGGAAGAGTACGAAGAGTGGGTCGAAGAACAAGAAGACGCCAAGGCCGACGCCGACTGATCAACAGGAGCAAGCCATGAATCCGAACCACCCCTCCAGCGGCGGCATCGCCGGCCACGGCGCGTTCTTCCAGCCGACCGACCTCGCGCCCGAGGACGCCCGCACGGCGACCGCGTGGGTCGAGAAGGTCATCGACAAGCGCTCCGTCGAGCTCGGCGGGCGCATGGACGACGTGCGCGAGCACATGTTCGAGCTCGAACGCGAGGGCGAGATCATCGTCCACCGCATCACCGACGCGCACAAGCCGGTGGTGGCGCGGACGCTGTTCGGCTGGGAGAAGAAGATCCCGACCGCGCAGCTCTGGCACCACAAGTCGTGCGGCCAGTGCGGGAACATTCCCGGCTATCCGACCTCGCTCCTGTGGACCATGAACGAGCTCGGCATGAAACCCGGCCTCGACTATCTCGACGAGACCGACCAGACCTCGTGCACCGCATGGAACTACCACGGGTCGGGAATCGGCAACGTGGAATCACTCGCCGCGGTTTTCCTGCGCAACTTCCACCAGGCGTACGTGTCGGGCAGGAAGCTCGGCCACGAGCCGGGGCACTTCTACCCGCTGGTGCATTGCGGCACCTCGTTCGGCAACTACAAGGAAGTGCGCAAGTATCTGGTCGAGAACGCCACGCTGCGCGAACGCGTGAAGAAGATCCTCGGCAAGCTCGGGCGGCTGGTCGACGGCAAGCTGGTGCTGCCGGAGGAGGTGGTGCACTACTCCGACTGGGTGCACGTGATGCGCAATGACATCGCGACGAAGCTGCAGAAGATCGACGTGTCGAAGCTCCGCGTGACCGTCCACATGGCGTGCCACTACTACAAGATGGTGCACGAGGACGCGATCTACGATCCGGAGGTGCTGGGCGGCAACCGGGCCGCCACCGGTACCGGTGTGGCGCAGGCGCTCGGCGCGCAGATCATCGACTACTCGACCTGGTACGACTGCTGCGGCTTCGGCTTCCGCCACATCATCAGCGAGCGCGAGTTCACGCGCTCGTTCACGATCGACCGCAAGATCAAAGTGGCGCGGGAGGAGGCGAATGCCGACGTGATGCTCGGGATCGACACCGGCTGCATCACCACGATGGACAAGAACCAGTGGATCGGCAAGGCCCACGAGCAGCAGTACTCGCTGCCGATCATGGCCGATATTCAGTTCGCGGCGCTCGCTTGCGGCGCGGATCCGTTGAAGATCGTCCAGCTGCAGTGGCACGCGAGCCCCTGCGAGGACGTGGTCGAGAAGATGGGCATTTCCTGGAGCGAGGCCAAGAAGAAGTTCGAGGCCTATCTGCAGGAGGTGAAGGCGGGAAGGATCGAGTACCTGTACGACCCGAAGCTCGCCGACTCGATGTCGCGGGCGGCGTGAACGACAACTGCTCGGCCACAGCGGACGCGGAGAGCGCAGAGAAGAGCCGGTCGCGGTTTTCTCCCCTGCGTCCTCGGTAACTTCGGTGGCTGCCTTTGGGGGTTCATCCAATGTCTGATGCGATTCTCGTCGTCGGCGCCGGGCCGACGGGCCTGTCCGCCGCGTATGGCGCGGCCTCGATCGGCCGCCGCGTGGTGCTGGTCGAGAAGGAAAGCGTGCTCGGCGGCGCGCCGATCCTCTCCGGCTACGCGAAGCTCGTGCCCTCGGGCGAGTGGGCCAAGGACGCGATCGGGCGGATGGTGGCTCGGGTCGAGAACTCGAAGCTCGTCACGATCCACAAGGGCACGAAGGTCACGCAGGTCGATGGCGGGCCCGGCAACTTCACCGCGATGCTTTCGAACGGCCAGGCGGTGCAGGCCGGCGCGATCGTGCTGGGCACCGGCTTCACCCATTTCGACTCGATCAACAAGCCCGAGTGGGGCTTCGGCACGTTCGAGGACGTGGTCACCACCACGCAGGTCGAGCAGATGGTCGCGGCCGGCAAGATCGCCTGCCCGTCGGACGGGCGCACACCCGAGCGCGTCGCGATCCTGCTCTGCGTCGGCTCGCGCGACCGGCAGATCGGCCGCGAGTGGTGCTCGAAGATCTGCTGCACGGTCTCGGCCAACCTCGCGATCGAGATCAAGGAGCTCTCGCCCAAGACCGACGTGTACATCTACTACATGGACATCCGGACCTTCGGGCTGTACGAGGACAAGTTCTACTGGCGCTCGCAGGAGGAGTTCCGGACCAAGTTCGTCAAGGCGCGCATCGCCGAGGTGACGCAGGGGCCGGACAAGCGGCTGCTCGTGAAGGGCGAGGACACGCTGGTGAAGCGCCCGATCGTCATCCCGTTCGACCTCGTGGTGCACGCGATCGGCATGGATCCGCAGGAGTTGAACCCGGAGATCGCCAAGGTGTTCGGCGTCGGCCTCGAGAAGCACGGCTTCATCGACAAGGGCGAGCAGTACACCAGCACCTTCGCGAGCACGCGGCCCGGGATCTACGTCGGCGGCGCCGCGCTCGGACCCGAGGACATCGACAGCTGCATCTCGCACGGCCTGGCGATGGCGATGCGCGCGGTGGGCGACCTGAATGCTCTGGGCCAAAAAGCGGCCGCCTGAGGCTGCGGCGGCCCCGCGGGCGCTCGCCCCGGCGGCGCTGGCCGTCGCGCTCGACGCGCGAGCGTTCGAGCGCCACTTCAAGGCGCTGCTTGCGGCCGCCGAGGACCGCGAGGGCATCGAGGCCTGGCTCGACGCGCTCGGGGAGAAGCAGCGGCGCTTCGCGGTGGCGCTCGCGCAGGACAACTCCGCCGCCGTGATCGATCTCGTGTTCGGCGCGCGGCGCAAGCTCGGGCATCTCGCCGGCGACGCGGCGCTCGCGCGCGCCATCGCAGGGCTCGCCGACGAGGGCGTTACGCTCGAGTCGCGCATCGCAGCGATGCTCGCGGCGATTCCGGCCGACGCGGGCACGAGCCGCGAGGAGCGCCGCGCCAGCGCGAAGCTGCGGCGCGCCGCCCACGACCTCGCGACCGAGATCCTCCACTTCCGCGACCCGGTGCGCGTGCCGCTCATGGCGCGCTGGGTGTGGGACCGCGCGACGATGAGCGGGGCGCTGCGCGAACTGGTGGCCGGCGGCGAGGCGATGCGCGACCTGCCGCTCGAGAACGCGCCCGGCACCTACGCGGCGGCGCGATCCTGGGTGCAGGAACGGATCGCGGAGCAGGGCATCTTCCGTGACGTGCATTTCTGGGCCGACCTGGTGCTCGCGGCCGCCTACGGGCACTACTTCCGCGCCATGACCGGCGGCACCCTGGGTGCCGACTTCGAGCGCGGCACCCATCCCTCCGAGCAGATCACGGGGCTGCTCGGCATCGACCGGATCCTTCGCGAGACACGCAATGCCAATACATGAAAAGACCCTGATCGACCCGGCGAACCTGCTCGTCACCGAGAAGCTCGTCGTCGACGGCGTGGACGTGTCCGGCCACTGGAACACGATGATCACGCCGCGGACCTGGACCGATTACGACCCCGACTTCCAGAAGGTCATCGCGTCCTTCCCCGGCGCCGAGAACGTGCACCGCTGCTGGCAGTGCGGCTCGTGCACGAACTCCTGCACCATGTACGCGATCAACACCGACTTCAACCCGCGCTACTGGATCTACCTCACCAATCTCGGCTACAAGGCGGAACTCCTCAAGGACAAGGACATCATCTGGCAGTGCGTCTCGTGCAACAAGTGCACGAACATCTGCCCGAAGGATGTACGCCCCGAAGGCGTCATGAAGGCGCTCCAGCACTGGCTCGAGTCCGAGGGGCACGCGCCGAAGTCGCGCTCGACCCAGTTCGACGAGGAGTTCACGCGCCAGTGCCTCGAGCGCGGCCGCATCGAGGACAGCGAGGTGTTGTTCAACTTCCTGAAGACGACCGGCGAGAACGTCGTCGCGCTGGTGAGGAAGGGCTGGCTCGGCACGCTCATTCGCCGCATGAACAATCTTCCGCTGCTCCAGCAGGGCCGCTACGGCGCTTTCCTCGCGCGACTGCCGATGACGCAGGGCCTGAAGATGGGCTGGGCGCTCGTCTTCAAGCCGCGCACCCGGTCCTGGGGCAGGACCGGGGAGGTGCTGCGCCAGTACGTCGAAGAACAGAAGCGCGTCGCGCACGCGAAGGTCTGACCATGTCGAAAGTCGCCTACTACCCGGGATGCGCGCTCGAAGGCTCGGGCGGTCCGTACGACCGCTCCACGCGGGCGCTCGTGAAGGCGCTCGACCTCCGCATGACGGAGCTCGAGGACTGGAACTGCTGCGGGGCGATGGAGGTGAAGAACATCCATCCGATGCTGCAGACCTACATGTCGGCGCGCAACATGGCGATCGCCGCGGAGAAGATGGGCTGCGACACGGTGATGGCGCCGTGCAACGGCTGCTACCACGCCCTCAAGAAGGCGGAGTACGAGTGCGCGACCGACGCCGAGGCGATGCAGACCGTGCAGGACCTCGCCCGGAAGGCCGACGACCCGGTCTACAAGGGCGACGTGCGCACGCTGCACCTCCTCGAGTGGCTGATGGAGG
>CAYVDO010000486.1:0-5532 GCA_964450125.1 uncultured bacterium | reverse complement strand
AATGGAGACCTGTTTGTCCCAAGTTTGCCGGTCCGTCGCGAGTGCGCGATCGACGGAATCGGGGAGCTGGTGAAGCGCCACCATGTCGAGATCGCCGTCCGCATCCATGTCGGCGAGCGCAACCCGCACGGTGAGTCCGCCCAGAAGAACCGAGGGTCCCGTTACGAAGCCTCCCGTGCCGTCCGCGAGGAGCGTCGCGACACCTTGCGACGTCGTTACCGCCAAGTCGGGTCTGTCGTCTCCGTCGATGTCGCCGGCCGCTGCACCGCCGTAGGCAAGCCCCGGGACGGAGTACTGGGAGCCTGGACGTGACAGGCCCCCAGCCCCATCGTTGATGAGCACCCAGACTTGGTCACCGCTATCGTCGATCGCTGCGATATCGGGATGGCCGTCGTCGGTGAAGTCCGTGGCCACCACCTTGGTTCCCCTCGCACCGGATCCGAGCATTCGGGGTGAGCCGAGCGCACCGGTCCCATCCCCCAGCGCGAAACCCAGGTCGTTGCCCGTGCAGAAGACGACGTCGCGATTGCCGTCTAGATCCAGATCGGCGGTCTCCAGTGCGTAGAGCTGAAGATTGCCGAGCTGGCCGGGGACGTCTCGTGGGAATGCGCCGTTTCCGTCGCCCAAGCGAACGGTGATCCCTGCGTACTGCGGGACGATGAGGTCGAGATGGCCGTCGTCGTCGAGGTCGGCGGCCGCTGCGGCGGCAAACGGCCACACACTCGATTCGTCGAACCCCTGCGGGACGGTGGCGAGAGGAACCGCTGGACGACGCGTCGCCGAGACGACGAACGGGAACGGATTGCTGCCGGAATTGCGAACGTAAACCACCAGCGGCCCCGTGCGCGCCCCCGCGGGGACCAGCGCTCGGATCAAGCTGTCGGACCACAGCTCCACCGCCCCGGCATCGAGTCCGTCGAATGAGACACGACTGCTCGTTTGAGTGGTGCCGAAGCCAATCCCCGTGATGGTGACCGGATCGCCCACGGAGGCCGCCTGCGGCGACACTGCTGAGACCGACGGTGAGCACGCCACGAGACCGAATGCGAAGATCCCACGGATCGCAGAGGAGAGATGGGCTGCGAACGGACGCGTGCGAATCATGGTGGAGCCATGTTCGCGCCGTAGGACGGTCTCGTCACGGCCCCGGCTTGGGGCCGGGGGTGGGGGCGTCATCGCCCATGAGGGGGTTGTGCTCGCGGGCGGCGAGGCCGGTCATGAAGAGGTGCGCGGTGGCGTCGCTCTCGAGGAGCTGATTGATGAGCGCGCCCAGGCGCACACCAGCGCGGGTGAGCTGGTCTTCCACGACGCGCCTGCGCGCGTCGCCGTAGGCGTTGGTGACCACGCCGTCCTCGGGCAGGTCGTAGGCGATCTCGGTCGCGAGCTGGTGGGTCTCGCGCGCCCAGACCAGTGGATCGAGCTGGGTGCCGGCCATGGCGCGCTCTTCGTCGCCGATGCGCGCGCCGAGCCGCGCCGCCACGTCGCGCCACGAGCCGGGGATCTGCTCCACCAGGGTCGTGTCCCAGTATTCGTGGAGCGTGATGGTGCGGCGGCTCGACACCGCGGGCCGGATGTCGATGCGATTGCCGCCGCTGTCGCGGTCGAAGCCCACGTGCAGCGGCTGGTGGATGTCGCCCACGAAGTGGCTCAAGAACGCGAGCGCGCGCAGCGAGCCGCGGTTGGGCTCGCCGCCTGCGATGAGGGCGCGGGCGTATTGCTCGATCCCTTCGATCACGCAATGTCGAGGGCAATCCCGAGCGAGATCGATGTTGCCGTCGCGTGACTCGACGTTCAGGTAGTGGCGCGGCTTGTCGTCGGCGTAGCGCTCGTCGTCGCGGACCAAGTCGGGCCAGATGCAGGTCTCGTTGAATTGGGGCCGGTCGGGATCGGTGGCGAGCAACGCGCGCACGTTGCTCTTCACGCGCGCCGTCAGCTCGTTCCAGGCGATCTCACACACGATGCGATGGCCGGCGAAGCCCCACGCCTTGGCGTCGCGCGCGGACGCGGCTGTGAGAAGCACGGTTGCGGTACAGACGAGCGCGGCGCGCCGGACGCGCGCCACGCGAGCGAGGGCCGAGGGCGTGGGCACGATCACATCCGCATCCCGCCGTCGATGTCGATGCACCGGCCGGTGAAGAAGTCGCACTCGATGATGAACTTGATGCCCAGGAAGATCTCCTCGGCGAGGCCGGGACGCCCGAGCGGCACGGCCTTGAGCATCCCCTGCAGCACCTCGGGGCGCATGCCCTTCAGGATCGGCGTCTCGATGAAGCCGGGCGCGATGGCGCCGGTGCGGATGCCGTAGCGCGCCAGTTCCTTCCCCCACAGCTCGGTGTCCGCCACCAGGCCGGCCTTGGCCGCCGAGTAGTTGCTCTGCCCGGGATTTCCGTAGCGCGCCAGGCTCGAGATGTTCACGATCACCGCCGGGCCCGCGCTCTTGTCGATGACTCGCGCCGCGAATTCGCGGGTGCAGAGGAACGGGCCGGTGAGGTCGACGTCGATCACCTTCTGCCACTGATCCAGGGTCATCTTCTTGAGGGCGCCGGTCTCCTTGTCCTTCTTCACGAGCAAGGCGTCGCGGAAGAGGCCGGCGTTGTTCACCAGGCCATTGAGCCCACCGAACGCGTTCCAGGCGTCGTCCATGAGCTTCACCACGGCGTCTTCCTTGGAGACGTCGGCGGTGAAGCCCTCGACCTTGCCGGTGAAGCCCTTGGCTTCCGCCTTCAGCGTCTCGAGGCCCTCGGCCGCGATGTCGCACGCGGCGACCTGGGCGCCGAGCTCAGCCAAGCGGAGCGCGAAATGCCGTCCCATGCCGCTGGCCGCGCCGGTGACGACGATCTTGAGCTGGTCGAGCTTCATCGATTCCTCCTCCTTCGAGCTGCGAATGGCCGAACGACGGGGTTTAGCAGATGGCGCGAACGCGGCGTCAATCGCGAGCGCGCCGCCACGTGCGGGCGCGGCCCCTCGCGACAGCGAGGATCAGCGCCGTCCGAAGCGAGGCGGCTCGCCCACGAGGTCGAGTACGGCGTTCGACACTGGTCGGCTGCGCCGCCGCACGCGACGACCCACGTGAGCGAACACGCCGCGCGCGCGCTTCGTGGCGAGATCCGAAGGCGACGGTGCGACACGCCGGGTGCGCTGGGTCGCGTGCGGGGAGCCGCGCTCATCCGACTCGCGCGCGTGCCCGCCCGGTGGCACGCTCTCGGGCTGGCGACGACTCGCGCGCACGCTGCGCAGGTGCGTTCCGTCTCGGAGGTGTCCGCATGGATCTCAATCAGGTGACGATCCCGGTCACGAACCTGGATCGCTCGATCGCGTTCTACGAGCGGCTCGGCCTCACGCTGATCGTGCGCGCCGAGAGCCGTTACGCGCGCTTCGAGCTGCCGTTCGGAAACGCGACGTTCTCGCTCCATCACGCCGACGAGGTGCGCACGCCCACGGGCGTGGTCCTCTACTTCGAATGCGAGGACCTCGACGAGCGTGTGGCGAAGCTGGTCGCGAGCGGGATCGCGTTCGATTCGTTGCCCGTGGACCAGCCGTGGGCGTGGCGCGAGGCGTACACCCACGATCCCGACGGTCACGTGCTGTGCTTCTTCCGAGCCGGCACCATTCGCCGCAATCCGCCGTGGAGATTGAAGCCGCCGGCGTGAGGCTGCGCGGGACGACGGGCGGTGCGCGTGAGGAACCGCGCGATCGTTGCGTTCAGCGCGGGACGGCGTCGAGATCCGCAGTGTGATCGAAGAGCTCGAAGAGCGCGGTCCGCACGTTGCCCCGGTGGCGCGCGAGCACCTCGTCGATGACCGCATCCAGGTGCGCGGCCTGCGCCGGCGCCAGCTCGCTCACCAGCTCGCGGAGCAGCGCGGCGCTGGTGCGGGTCTGGAGCAAAGTCGGGAAGAGCCCCGGTCGATGGCTCGTCACCACCAGCCCGCGGGCTCGCCGCGCCGCGTGACGAAGCAGCATCCATTCCCAGCGGGAGGCGTGATCGGCACCGTCGAGGAGCACCACGTCGTTCGACGCCGCCAGTGCCGCCGCCGCGCGCACTCGGCGCCGCAGGTCGGCAGGCGAGCCTGGATCGAGCCGCAGCGCGATGGGCCTCGCGCCGAGAAGCGGCAGACGCCGCGCGAGCTCGTCGAGGAAGGTCGTCTTGCCGGTGCCATCAGGCCCCACCACCGCAGCGCGAAAGCGCAAGTCTTCGAGCTTGGCCAAGAGCTCGGGCCACGTCGTGCCCTGGGGCCGGAACGCGAGCGCTTCCAGCCGCTCCACCCGAAAGGGATTCTCGCGTGGTTTCACGAGTCACACGAGTGGCTGTGCGGACGTGCTGTCACTCGAACGATCCGCGCTCCGCACGTCGCGATCGCAGACGTCGAAGCGCGGGTTCCTGGCGTTGCGCCGCGGCGTTCGTGAATGCGTCGGACTAGGAGTGTGTCGGGAAATTCGTTCCCAACACACTCCTAGCCTCGCCGAAGGCGAGGATCGGCGAGCGAAGCCGAGCCGGCTTGGGGGTGGGGCCCCGAAAAAGTCACGCCTTTTTCGGGCGGGGGTCTGTTGAGACCCCCGAGGAGGCATCGAACGAGGAGCCTGTCGCCGTGCGCGGCACATTTTTCGACAGGCTCCTAGTCCGCCGTCCGCACGAGGTACATGTCCCAGGTGGTGGCGCTTTCGTACGCCGAGCCCGCGAGCACGTAGCCACCCGAAGGCGTCTGACGAACCGAATAGGCAGCAGCGAACGTGTACTCCTCACCGAACGTTCTCTCGAAACTGCAGGCGGCGGAGCAGCACAGGCACGAGCCCACGGCGACGGCGACGAGCTTGCTGCCGCATGGGCTGCTGCTCTGTGGCGTGCGAATGTTACCGAAGCCGTTCCGACGCCTCTGATGCGTCTCGTGCTCGTGCATCGTCGTCATCCTCCGCTGCGAGATCGATCTCACGATCGACGGGCGAGATCACGAGCGTGCGTTGTGTCACCTCGTCGCCCGGCTCCACGATCACCTGCAGCATCCACAGCACGGACAAGAGCTTGCCGGAAAAGCTGTACGGTCCGGCAGGCAGGGTGAACGCGAACGCGCGCTCGCCGCGCGCCGGTGGCTGCTCGAGGGTCAGCGTGTCCACGACGTCGGCGTCGCGCGTGCCTTTGCCCTCGGTGTGCCAGAGCAGCTCGAGGCGCAGCGTGTCGGCGCGCTGGCCGGAGAGATCCCAGCGCATGCATCCGCGGATCGTTTCGCGCGGCCGGTACGTGTCGCGGTCGTCCGCGAGCTCGATCGATACGCCGCTCAAGATGCGCTCCGTGGCCCGTCGGTCCTTGAAATTAGCGCGTTCTCGACTCTCGTGTTTTACGGGTCGTCAGGGCGGCACGCGCCAGCGGCGCGCCGACGAGCTTAGCCCGAGCTATTCATGGACGCGGCGTCCAGACACCAGGAATCACCCCGTTGACAGCTGCCATCGTCGCAAGTGCCGTTCGCTCGTGCCCGCGACAGCGTGTCGGCGCCGACGGAGCAGGGGCCGCAGGCCCCGTGCCCTCCATCGGTTCGCTCG
>CAYVDO010000485.1:0-5536 GCA_964450125.1 uncultured bacterium | reverse complement strand
TGGTAGATCGCGGGTGCGGGCTCTGTTCGGGGGGCTGGTCCAGCCCCCCGCCCATCGCGGCAAAGCCGCGATGGGTCCCACCCCCAAGGCACTCGCTTCGCTCGCGGCTCGCCGCTGGCTCGCGGATAGATCGACGGCGAGCGGGGAGACCGGTATGCAGTTGGAGCGTCGCGGCCGGCCAGCTCGCTGTTCCAGCCCCCCCGCCCATCGCTCACCCACGCGCGTGCCTGTTCCCGCAGCCGGATAGGCTTGTGCGATGGGCGAGGCCGAGCGCCAGTGGGGGTCGGCTCGTTGGGCGCTGCTCGCGGCGGCGGCGCTGACCGCGGGCATTCTCGTCGTCACGTTCGCCAAGACGGGTTTCGGGGTCTTCGGCGACGGCGTCGGTTACTACGCGCCGCTGCGCTCGTTGGCGTTCGATCGCGATTGGCGCATCGACGACGAGGTGGCGCGCTGGGCACCCGGTCGCTGGCCGCATCCGATCCCCGCGTACAGCAAGTTCCCGGTCGGCATGGCGCTGGTGCTGGCGCCGTTCTTTGCGCTCGGTCATCTGCTGGCGATGGCGCTGGCAGCCGCAGGTGTCGACGTGACCGTCGACGGCTATTCCTGGCCGTACGAGCTCACGTACTGCGCGGGCAGTGCGCTCCTCGGCGTGTGCGGGTTGCTCGCGGCGGCCACCGTCGCGCGCCGAGCCGCCGGTCGTGGCGCGGCGCTGGTCGCCGTACTCGGGGTGTGGCTCGCGTCGCCGCTCTTCTACTACCTCGCCTTCGAGCCCTCGATGGCGCACGCGGTCTCCGAAGCGCTGGTCTCACTGGCGCTCTGTCTCGCGTTGACGGGAAAGTGGCGGAGCGAGCCACGCGGGGCCGCGGCGCTGGGGTTGACGCTCGGGCTCGCGGCGCTGACGCGACCCCAAGACGTGCTCTTCGTGCTGACGATCGGGTACTGGGCGATCTGGCCACCGCGATCGCTCGACGGACGCGACGGAGCGCGTCCCTCCAACCGATCGACGGCGGCGATGCTCGCCATCGCTGCCATCTCCGCGTTGCTCGTGGCGTCGATTCAAATCGCGGTCTACGTGGGAACGTTCGGCTCCCTCGCTGCCGTGCCGTACTTCCACGAAGCCGCCGCGGCGGAGCGCGGTCCCACGTTTGCTTGGTTCCATCCGCGGATCGCCGAGGTGCTGTGCTCGCCGCTCCACGGGCTCTTCTCCTGGCATCCACTGATGCTCGCGGCGGTCGCGGGGCTCGCGGTGCTGGCGCGTCGCGACCGGGCGCTCGCCGTGGGGCTCGGGATCGGCTGGCTCGCACAGGTCTGGCTCGTGGGTGCCTGGCACGACTGGTGGCAGGGAGCGGCGATGGGCGGGCGGATGTTCGCGAGCTCGAGCTTCGCGTTCGTGATCGGTCTCGCCGCACTCTGGCGCGAGCTCTCGTCGCGCCTCGTGCGAGCGCTGATGGGGACGGCGGTCGCGTTCGCCGCGCTCTGGAATCTCGGGCTCGCCGCGCAGTTTCGCGTCGGGTTGCTTCCTGCGGAGTCGCCCGTGTCGCTGGCGCAGATGGCCCACGGTCAGGTCGAGCTGCTCGCGCGCGTGCTGGCCAAGCTCAGCGGGGCGTGAGCTGCAGCAACCCTGGAGACGATCGCCGTTCGGCGGCTGCTACGATGGCGAGCTGTGAATGCGGGACGCTGGGCTGAGGGAGTCGAGGTCGCGAGCCCGGGGCGCGTGACGCCTCGGTTCGTCGAGCTGGTCGAGCGTTACCTCGAGCCGGTGGTGCGAGCCTGCCACCGTCCCACGCTCGAAGGCACGGAGCACTTGCCCGAGGACCGGCCCTATCTCCTGGTGGCGAATCATTCGGCGGGCCTCGGCATCGCCGAGATCCTGAGCTTCCTCGCGCTCTACCTGAAGCAGGTGGGCGCGGAACGCCCACTCGCCGGCTTCGCGCTGCCGCTCGGGTTCCATCTCGCGCCGCTCTCGACGCTGCTGCGCGGCATCGGCGCGATCCCGTCGACCTATGCCGCTGCCGAGCAAACCCTCGCCACCGGGGTTCCAATCCTGGTGTTCCCAGGCGGCGACCACGAGACGCTGCGCCCGGTGTGGCAGGCGCATCGCGTGGATTTCGGCGGCCGCCGCGGATTCTTGCGAATCGCCAAGCAAGCTGGCGTGCCCATCGTGCCGATGGGGATTCGTGGCTCGCATTTCACCGCGCCGATTCTGATGCGCTCCAAGCTCCTCGCGCTGGCGTTGGTATTGCCGCGGCTCATGGGCCAGAAGCGCTGGGGCATCTCGCTCCTGGGTGTGTTGGGCTCGGCGGCGATCACGACGCTCGTGCCGGCTGCGTGGCCCGTGCGCGCGGCGCTGGTGTGGCTCTGGCTCGGCTCGCCGTTCACGTTCTTCGCGTGGGTGCCGTGGACGATCCGCATGCGCATCGGAGCGCCCATCGAAGCCGCGGCACTCTTTCCCGCGGGGGCGGCGGCCCCCGACGACGGCGATCTCGAAGGCGCGCTCGCACACGTGCAATCCGCCGTGCAAGCGCTGGTCGCGCGCTAACCCGCTCAACAGACCCCCGCCCCACGAAAGACGCGGTTTTCGTGGGGCCCCACCCCCAAGTCGAATCGCTACGCTCGTCGGCGCGCCGCTGGCGCGCGTCTTTCAGCAGGCTGCCGAAATGCGCGATGGCGAGTCAGCGTGCGGACGAGGTGGATGCCGGCGAAGCGGGGAGCGGGGCGAAGTCCACGCGCTCGGTCCAGCCGCCACCGTTCTGGGTGAGGCGCCGCTCCACCGAGACCGACCCAACACTCGGGATCCAGCGCAGGAGCCCCGCGACCCGATCCGAGAGCGCGCGCACCTGCTCGGGCGCCGCTGGCCCTTCGGCACGCTCCCAGCGCGGCGCTTCGGCGCGCACCGCACCCAGATCCACTCGCGCCCAGCGCACGCGTTCGGCGCTGCGCCGCGCCACCGGCGCGACCGCGAGCGCCTTGGCACTCGGTCCGATCCACACCAGCTCACCGACTCGCCGGATCGCCACCAGCGGCAGATCGGCGCCCGCGCGGATCTCGCGCGCGTCACCCACGCTCGCCACCTCGATGCGCCCCGCGCGGCGCGCCGCCGTGGAACGTGCGAGCGCCACGAGCTCGTCGTCGCGCGTGGCCGGCCACGGCACGCCGAGCAGGCGCGATCCGTCGCGTGCGAGCACGAACGCGAAGCCCGCCACGGGATTCCGCGCGAGCCACTCGCGCCATTCCGCCAGCTCACCTTCGTCGGTGGACGGGAATCCGGCGGGAACGATCGGACGCAGAAAGCTCACGAGGTAGCGGTCGTCGCTCTTCTCCACCGTGGCCGCGGGCAATACACCCAGCGACACCTGGGGCAGATCCGCGGGATTAGGCACCGGCTCGAGCACACCGCGGCGCAACGCAGGCCACAGCAACGAGCCGTCGGCCTCCCAGCCGGCGGTGATGGCGTCGGCGGGATCGAAGTCGTAGCCAGCAGCACGAGTCTCGTGACTGCCGTCGCGAATCTCGACGAAACCGCGTCCCTCCTGGCGGAGCGCAGCGCGCACGCGACCGGTCTCGGGGCCGGGCGGAAACAGAAACTCGCGCTTGAAGTAGCGATTCGCCCGCAAGCGATCGAGATCGACCTCCATGCTCACCAAGCCGGCGAGCGGTGCCGCGAAGCCGTGCCCAGCCGCGAGCTCGTCGAGCGCCGCGATCAGCGCGCGCTCGGAGGTCGCGATCAAAAGCCACTCGCCAGCGCGAGCCCACGCCAAGCCCATTCGCCGTTCACCGTCCTCGGTGCCCGCACCAGCGCCGGCGTTCGTGCCGGCCGCGCCCGCGTCTCCTGCACCGGCGGCGACGAGCTGGTAGGTGATCGCGCCGTGGGTTCGTGCCGTCCCCTTGGCGAGCGGCGTCGGCAACGCCGCGAGAGGCGTGGAGATCGCGAGCACCGTCTCGAGGTGGCCGACGTCGAGGAGCGCGAGGCCCAGCCGGCGCGCACCGAGAGCAGTGATCTGCTCCCAGGTCCACGGCAGATCCGTTTCGAGCCTCTGCCACTGGGCGATGAGCTTGGCGCCCACTTGGGTTTGGCGCCACGCCGCAGACGCGGGATCGTCGTCCGGGAGGTTCCCGGTGAGCGCCGCGCGGAACGAGCCTCCCAACGCCGCGTCGAATGCGCCCACGTCGGCGATGACGAGTCGCAGCGGAGCGTCGGGCAACGGTGGCCCTTCGGCGGCGCGGGGGATCGTGGGCCAATTCAACGCGAAGAGCACGACACACGCGCGCGCACCCCATCCGCGTCCACGTCCGCTGCTCGATCGACCGAGGATCATCGGGCCTCCCCTGCCGCTTTCGAAGCGGACTCCGCCGCGCGTCGCGCCGCGGCTTGAACCAGCGACCAGTCGAGATCACGCGGACGATAGGGACGCGGCGATCCGGTCCCGAACCGGTAGGGGCGCAGCGGCTCGGTACGCATCAGGATCGAATCGACCGTGTGGCGTAGCGCCGTGCCCGCTGCAGCGTTTCGTTCCTCGGCGACTTGCACCACCAGCTCCGTGGCTGCAGCGTCGTCGTCCAAGGCGTGCAGCCGTGCCAGGTCCGCGAGGCTCGCGTCGATGTCCACGTTGCGAATGCGCCGGCGCGTGAGGTCGATCACCACCTGGCGGGGATCGACGTAAGTGAGTACCGAGTCGGCGGCGCGCCACGAGCTCGGCAAGAGTGCGCGCATGGCGCGAATCCGCAGCAGATCGGTATCCGTGCCGGCGATGTCGAACGATTGCATCGTGCGGTCGCGAAGCGTGACGGTGGCGCGGGCCGCGCTGTCGGCAGCGAGCGGAGTCACGGTGCGCAGCGCCGCGCGCGCCGCGAGGATGTCGAAGGGGTGCGCCGCGAGATGCCGCGCCAGATCGTCTCCCACCTTGCTCGCAGGCGCGTTCCAGAACGCCGCCGCCGAGGTCCAGCTCTTGGGTACGCGCGCGGCTGCTGGCGTCGGACACGCGCCCGTCTTGCGGTCGCAGGCTTTCTCGGGAGGCAAGCGGCGCCATGCGTCGAAGGCACGCACCTCGTCCGCTGCCGACCACGAGCCGCGTGCGCGCGCCGTGGTGAGCACCTCGTCGGCACGCGCGCGATCACCGAGTCGAGCCACGAGGCTCGCGCGCTCGACCGCTTGGGCCTGGTCGAGAGCGAGCGACCAGCGCGCCAGCCAGCGCGGTGCTTCCTCGGGAGCCACACGCGCCACCGCGGCCGCCACCGCGCCGAGCTGGTGGGCGGGCAGGTCGCCGCGAATCCACCCGCGCTCGAGGCGCGCGAGCACCGCTGCCCGCCCCTCCGGTGCGCGTGCCAGCTCGAGCGCCAGCGGCCAGTCGGCGATCGTCCCTGCGCCGCGCGCTTCGCGGTCGAGGAGCATCGCCAGTGTGCGGCTCTCGGCATCGTCGACGGCATTCGCGCCGCCGATGCGCTTGGCGTCGCGGAAGGCGCCGAGCCAGCGCCGCAGTCGCTGAATCGTCGCGTCGTCGCTGGCTACGCTCGAGTCCGCGGTGCTCGCGTACGCCCC
>CAYVDO010000484.1:0-5553 GCA_964450125.1 uncultured bacterium | reverse complement strand
GGTGGGTCCCATCGGGGCTTTGCCGCGATGGGCGGGGGGCTTGAAAAGCCCCCCGTTACAACAGATGCCCCGCCTTGATGCGCAGGTACTCGTTGATGAGCCGGGCGTCGAGATCGCCGGCGGGAGCGTCGAGACACAGCACGCCGCTCGCGCGTACCTGGTCGATGCTGCGGCGCCGCCAGTCGAGGATCTCGGTGGCGGCGGCACGCTGGAAGAGGGCCTCGTCGCCAGGTTCGTCGCCGTGGGCGAGTGTTTCGAGTGCCCGGTCGCGGAGGAACACCACCAGCGGCAAGTGGCGCCCCCGCATCGGCCGCAGATAGCGCTGGATCGCGCCCAGGCTCGCATCGTCGACGACGTGGGTGGCGAGGATCAGCAGGCTGCGCTTGCGCAGGCGGCGCTCCAGAAACTGGAACGCCGCTTCGTAGTTCGAAGCGACCACGCGCGGGAACTTGTCGTGGGCGAGGTGGATCAGTCGGTTGAGCTGCTCACTGCCGCCACGCGGTGGCAGGTAGCCATCGAGGCGATCGGAGAAGACCAGCATGCCCACCGCGTCGCTGGACCCGAGCGCGATCTGCGAGAGCATCAGGCTCGCTTGGAGCGCATGGTCGAGGTGCGAGGGCTCGCCGGCACCGGCGCGCATCATCCTGCCGCAGTCGAGCAGGAAGACGACCGACTGGTTCTGGGTCTGCTGGAAGGTCTTGGAGATGAGCCGATCGCGCTTGGCTGTGGCCTTCCACGCCACGTGCTTGAGCTCGTCGTCGGGCTGGTACTCGCGCAGCCGCTCGAACTCGGTGTCGCCTCCAGGGCGCTGGACGCGATGGATGCCGAGCAGGCCCACGAGATTGCGCCGCGCCAGCAACCGGTACTCGGTGAGCGCACGCAGATCGGGATAGACCCGCACCCGGCTCTCGCAGCCGAGCTTCAAGATCCGGTGCCAGAGGCCGAGGTTGCTGGTGACACGCATGAACACGGTGTCGAGCACGGCCTCGCCGCGCTCGCGCAGCTCGAGCTCGTAGCTGAACGAGGTGCGCGAGCGCCCCGGAAGCTCGAGACGCTTGGGTAGCTCGCGGACGGCGCTCGCCTCGGGCCGGTCGTCCTCGACGTCCACCACCAACGAACGCGCCGATCGATTGGTGAGGGTGAGCGTGACGGGATGGAAGCGCCGCACCGACACGATGCGTGCGACGTCGCGCTCCGCGACGACGTCGTCGCGCCGTGGTAGCGACAGCCAGTCGACGAGCAGCAGGGCGGCGAGCACGCCGTCGAGCGCCAGCACCGCGACCTTGGTCTCGGGCACGAAGAGCACCGCGATCGACAGGATCGCGGGCGCGAGCGCGATACGGACGGTGAGACGGCTCGGGCTCATCGTGTGCGCGGCACCTCGACCGAGTCCCGGACTTGTACCAGCACGGCGTCCACGTCGCGGCCTTCCACCTCGGCCTCCGGCGCCAGGATCACGCGGTGGCGAAGTGCCGGCAGCAAGAGCGTCTGGATGTCGTCGGGCACGACGTAGTCTCGGGCGTCGAGCAACGCCAGCACCCGCGCACCCTTGAGCAGCGCGATCCCGGCGCGCGTCGACGCCCCCTGGATCAGATCGGGCCAGGTGCGCGTGGCGCGGACCAGCTCGCTCGCGTATTGCACCAGTGGTGCCTCGACGGTGACGCGCCCAGCGAGGTCGCGAAGCGCGCCGAGAGCCGCGGCGCCGAAGATGGGGCTGAGCTGCTCGAGTGCGTCCTCGGGCGCGCTTCCCGGCGCGATCGCACGTTCGAGCACCTTCTGTTCCGGCTCCGGCGGCAGGTAGCCGACGATGAGCTTGAACATGAAACGATCGAGCTGGGCCGCGGGCAGCGCGTAAGTACCCTCGGATTCGATGGGATTCTGGGTGGCGAGGGTGAAGAACGGCCAGTCGAGCTTGAACGTGGTGCGGTCGACGGTGACCCGTCGCTCCTGCATCACCTCGAGGAGCGCGGCGTGAGTCTTGGCAGGCGCGCGGTTGATCTCGTCGGCGAGCAGCACGTTGGTGAAGATCGGCCCGGGGTGGAAATCGAACTCACGGGTCTTCATGTTGAAGACGTGACCGCCGGTCACGTCCGACGGCATGAGGTCCGGCGTGAACTGGATGCGGCTGAAGCGCGCGTCGATGAGCTTGCTCACCGCCTTGGCGAGCAGCGTCTTGCCCAGGCCGGGCACTCCTTCGATGAGCACGTGGCCGTCGGCGAGCAGCGCCGCCAGCACGCCACGCACCGCCTCTTCCTGGCCGACCACCACCCGTGCCAGCTCGCGTTCGAAGGTGTGAATGCGCTCGGCAAAGCCTCGAATCGTGAGGGCCTGTGTTTCCATCGTGTGTTCGATCTCCTCAGCGCGCGCGGCGGGCGTGCTCGGCGAGCAAGCGTTCGACGTAGCGGCGATCGCCCGTGCGCTCGAGCAGCTTCCCGTAGGCGCGGACGTGCTGGGTGAAGGGTGCGCCCGGTTCCTCGGAGTCGCCCCGCGGCCGACCGAATATCGGCGCCTGGCTCGCGAGATAGAGGAGCGCGGCGATCAGAAGATGAAGGAAGACCCAGCCCAAGGGCGGCCGGAACAGCATGTCGAGCGGGCTCAGGCCGGCCGGTGGCCGATCGCCCCAGAACCAGGCCCGCGAGTTGTGCGAGCTCGGGCTCGGCTCGTAGAAAGCGATGCGCTGCTTTTCGCCGAGGTGATCGGCGAGGCGAGTCGCGAGCGTGCGATGCGCGGCATCGAGCAGCGCGTAGTTGAGGAGGAACGAGCCGTTGTGGACCAGCACCACTTGGCTGGTTCCGCCGTCGCCAGCGGGAAAGCGACGCCCAAGCACCAGTGGGCGCGCGTCGGAAGCGAGCCACACCGAATCAGCGGAGGGCGTCGCGCGGGCGCGCAGCTCGCGCAGGCTCGCTGCACCGGGGGACTCGGCGCGGACGTGCGGTGGCTCGCCCTCGTCCGCGACTCCGCCGTCCGCCTCTTCGCCGTCGGGGTTGCCGGCGGGAACCTCGTTCTCCGTCTTGGCCTCGGGCGGCGGTTCGGCGGCCGTGGGATGGCGATTCACGTAGATGCGAGCTCGGCCCGTGAGGTCACGCGCCAGCTCCGTGTCGGCGTCGAGTGGCGCAGCGAGCGCGGGTGGCGACGCTGCGGCGGCGGAGGCGAGAGGATACGCCGCCCAGCTTCCCGAGCTGCGCACAGCGGCCTGCTCGGCGAGATGGGCGGCGGTGGCGTCGTGGAGCGCTCGCGATCTCTCCTCGCGTGTGGCCGCGTTCGTGGCGCGGTAATGGTCGGCCAGGTCTTCCCAGAGGTGGAGGTCGGAGTCGAAGTCGTTGGCGACGTAAACGAGCTGGCGATTGGATCGACCAGCCAGCCACTCGGCGGCTTCTTCGACGGTGGTCCACGGAACGCCATCGGGCTCGCGCTCGAACCAGATGACTGCGTTGGCGTCGTCGAGGAAGCGCTGGCGGAAGCTTCCGACACGTTTCACCACGTGCCCGCGCTCGGAGAGCAGGTCGAAGAAGACCCGCGTGCCGTTGATGCTGGTGCCGGTGCTCTTGCCGTAGCTGCGGTCGAGCTTGGGCGTGCCGCATGCGGAGGTGAACACGACCACCAACGCCAGCGCCGGCGCGAGGCCTCGCGAAGAACGAGCGGTGTAGCGAGCTGCTGAAAACGGCATGCGCCAGAGGCGCGTCGACGACCGTAGCGAGTCGACTAGGGGGTGGGGCCCCGCAAAAACCCCGCTTCTTGCGGGGCGGGGGTCTGGAACAGACCCCCGAGGAAGCATCGACAGGCGGGAAAAGCACGCGCCAGCGAGCTTTTCACCAGCCTCGTGGCCCGGAGGCGCTTTCGCGGGTGTCATGAGGATGCACCAGGCACGGCAGCGAGAAGCTGGCGATGGTCCTCACGGAAGTGCTCGAACGATTCGCGACTCGCCGCGCGTCCCCCGTAGAACACCCGCTCGAACTCGCGGATCGAGCCCGCGAAGCGCTGCTGCGCGGCCTCGAAGCCGACGAGCTCGCCCAAGTGGTGGCGATTGGTGCGCCCGGGCGCGAGACGGATCACGTGGGCGCGGTCGAGGATCAAGAGCTGGCCGTTGAAGAGGCACACGGTGGCGCGCGCGAAGTCGCCGCGCGCGGCGGCGTCCTCGGCGGCGGTGAGCCAGGCGTTGGGCTCTGCGCCGAGGGCGGGATCGACGAATGGCAGGGCTTCGATGGGCCTCGGCGGCTCCACCTTCGTGGGGACGAGGCGCTCGCGGCGCGCGCGTCGGGCCGCTCGGATCACGTACACCAGGATCGCAACCAGCGTCGCGAGCGCGAGGAAATCGAAGAACCACACCAGCCAGCGCCACTTCTGCGCATCGGCGCCCGGCTCGTCGAGCTCGTGGCCGAGCCGCTCGAAGCTCGGGCCGTCGTGGGCGGCGTCGTACCAATCGTAGTCGCGCTCGCGCAGCGCGCGCCGCACCTCGAGCTGTCCCGCATCGGGCGCCGTCGACTCGGCGGCGCGCGCTTGCGTCACGCTCGGCGGCAATCCGCCAGCGGGGGCGATCGCCGCGAAGCACGCGAAGACGAACGCAACGGTGCGCGTGCGGCGGTTCACGGCAACGTCCCCCCAGCATCGAGCGCGGCCTGTCCGGAAGACGGGCGCGCCCCCGGCACGTCGGCGCGGGGCTCGTCCGTGAGGCGCGACGGCGCCGTCGCCGTGCGTCGCGGCGCGAGCATCGGCTCGATCGCGCGCGTTTCCAGGAACAGATCCCAGCCTTCGTTCACCGTGCGCAGGTTCAGATAGAAGAGGAACTTGGCGGTCGCGAGATACACCTGCGTCAGCAGGATCGCCGCCACGAACGGCGCGACCCCGCCGCTGATCGGCCACCACACCGTGGGCTCGCTCTCGAAGACGAGCCGGATCAGCACCCACACGCTGCAGCCGCAGACCACCGCCGCCGCGCCCAGGAACGCGTGGTGCACGAGCTGCTCCTGGCACGAGCCGCCAAAGCGACGTCTGAGATGCGTGAGCCGCGTCGTCACCGCTTCGCCTTCGAGGCGCTCGAGGAGCAGCACCTCGTCGACGTGGTAGCGCGTCACCCAATCCCACACGATTCCGACGATCGTGAGCGAAAGCAGCGCGCGCCGTGCCACCAACTTGGCGATCGCGGGCAGGTAGCGGCGAGTGTCGCTCCACACCCAACCGAGCGGCACGCGCTCGGCGAACATCGCGTGGCCGCAGAGCAACACCACCGGTGCTCGGATCGCCGTGGCCGCGATGCTCGATCCCACGAAGAGCGCGTAGATCGGTGCTGGCGTGGCGCTCGCCACCAGCGCCCACACGAGCGCCGTGGTGGGGATCACCAAGATCGCGCTCAGCATCGCGAACGCGCGGGCGTTGCGCTTGATGAAGACCAGCGCCAGATCGAGCACCTCGGTGGGGGCGCGCTCGCGGATCTGCACCCTCGCCTGTCGCACGTTCATCGCACGCCTCGCGATGTTGTGGGGGGGGGGGGGGGTGGGGCCCCCCCCCCCCCCCCCCCCGGGGGGGGGGGGGGGGGCCCCCCCCCCCCCCCCCACC
>CAYVDO010000483.1:0-5572 GCA_964450125.1 uncultured bacterium | reverse complement strand
GCTCGATCACGACCGCGGCAGCTCCCACGGCGCCGCGCGCATCGCGCGCAGCACCTACGCCGAGCCCGTCTACGCACGGCTGATGCGGCGCGCCGAATCCGAAGATTGGGCTCGTCTGGAGTGCGATTCAGGCGAGAGGTTGCTTCACCGCTGCCCTGGCGTCTTCTTCGGTGCCGACGCGGGCCCGGTGGATGCCTACCGGGATGCCGTGCGGCGCGCCGGGCTGGGAAGCGAGCTCGTCGAGGAGCTGGCTCCCGCCGAAGCACGACGCCGCCATCCGGCGCTGCGCTTCGAGCGCTGTGCCTACGTGCTCGACGATCACACCTGTGCGGTGGTCGCCGCCGAGCGAACCATGCGTGCGCTGGCACGGCTCGCCAGCCACCGCGACGCGCGAATCCTCGAGCACACGGCGGTTCGCGCCATCGAGAGCAGCGCTGCTGGCCTGCGGGTCGTCACGAGCGACGCGACGCTCGTCGCCGAACGGGTGATCGTGGCCGCGACGCTCGTGCCCGCTCTCGCCCGACGTCTCACCGTGCTGCGCCAGACCGTGGCGTTCCTGCGGCCGGCGGCCGATCCCGACGCCTTTCGTCTCGGTCGCGTGCCGCTTTGGGTCGAGATCGGAAACGACGCCAATGGCCTGCACTACGCGTTGCCGGACCTCGACTCGGGTGTGCTCAAGATCGCGCGGCATCGCGTGGCCGGCACGACCGACGACGCAGCGACGATCGGCGTCACCGATCCCGCCGAGGTTGCGCGATTGCGCCAGGTCGCCGCACGGGAGCTGGCCGTGGCCGTGGGCGACGTGGCGCGCGCCGAGACCTGTCTCTACACCTGCACGGCCACCGAGGACTTCATCCTGGCCCCCTTGCCCGCCGATCCGCGCATCGTCGTGGGCGCTGGTTTCTCGGGCCACGGCTTCAAGTTCGCGCCACTCGTGGGCCGCATCCTCGCCGAGCTGGCACTCGATGGGCGAAGCTCGGTGCCCGAATTCGAAGCCGAGCGCGATCGATTCGCCATCGCCGCGCCGAGCGCAGCCCAGGGAGCGCCCGCATGAGCTCGTCGCGACACGTGATCGTCACTGGTGCCTCCGCCGGAATCGGCGCAGGCATCGCCCGCGCCTTTGCCCGCGACGGCGCACGCCTCACGCTGGTGGCCCGGCGCGGCGAGCCGATGGAAGCGCTGCTACGCGAGACCGGCGCCACCGGTCGCGTGATCGAGGCCGACCTCGCCGATCCCGCGCGCGCCGCCGCGTGGCTCGACGAGGCCCGCGCGGCCTTCGGTGAGCCCGACGTGCTCGTGAACAACGCAGGCGCCCAGGTCGTCGGGCCCACGGTGCAGGCCGACGTGGACGACGGCGAGCGCGTGCTCAGGCTCAACGTGATGACGCCGCTCCGGCTGATCCGCGCTGTGCTGCCGGCGATGCTGGCGCGGTGCAGCGGCACCATCGTGAACATCGCTTCGATGGCAGCGCTGGCGCCCACCATCGGCATGACCTACTACAACGCGGCCAAGGGCGGGATCGCGGCAGCGTCGGAGGCCTTGCGCGGCGAGCTCCGCGGCAGCGGTGTCGACGTCGTCACCGTGTACCCCGGCATCATCCCCACCGACATGGGGAACAAGGGCCTCGCCGCGTACGAGTCCACGCTCATGCTTCGGTTCCAGCCGCAGGGGAACGTGGACGAGCTGGCCCGACGCGTCTTGCAGGCAGTCGAGCGCAAGGATGCGCGCGTCATCTACCCGGGCGGCTTCAACGCCCTGGCGCGCTGGGCACCGCCTCTCACCCGCTGGGTGATGGACCGCTTCTCGCCGCCGCTCAAGTGAGATCGATCCACCAGTACGCACCGGCCGTACGCCGGCCGGCGCGCATCGCCGCACGAGCGGATGGGTCGTTGCCTTCCGCGATGTGGCCGAAGAGCACGGCATCGTCCGGTGCCGTGGCCAGCTCGACCATGCGCCGATGCACGTGCGCCGCGATGCCGCGCCCACGGGCGTTGCGTGCGAGCGCCGCCTCCAGGACGCAGAGCCCATCGAAGAAGAGCTCCTGGAACGGGAGGTAGGCGAAGAGCCCGGCCCACTCGCCGTCGACGAGCGCCTCCGCGACGATCCCATCCCGCGCCGCGTCGACGAGATCGTCGAGCTTTTCGTGCCAAACGGACGTGGGGCGGTGGATCGGCGAACGCGTGCGCATGTCTTCGTAGATCGCCACGTAGCGCGCGAACGCCTCGTCCGTGACGGTCGCGACGGGTCGCACCTCGAGCCTCGCGGCGAGGGCGGGGAGCTCGATCGTGCGTAGCTCGCCGAGCGTCGCGGCGTAGAAGTGCACGTCGCAGGTGACCTGCCGCCGGCTCAGCTCGCGCAGGCCCTCGTCGCTCTCGTCGAAGATGCGAATCGCCCGAAGGTCGATGTGGCCGTACGCATCGGCGAGCGCGCGTTCGACGATCTCCCAGCCGTTCCGATCCACGATCGGGATCGTCGAATGGTCGATCTGCACGAATGGCCAGGTGAGATCCCCGCCGCGAAATCGCAACGACGTCACCAGCCACTGGGTCACGCCGATCGGCAACAGCTTGAACGCGTAGTCCTCGAGCTCGGTCTGGGGATGCGGGCATGCGCTGCGGAAACTCCTCGCGAACTCGAGACTGGCCACGCGTTCCAGGTCCGCGCGCACCTGGGCCTCCGCGGCGTGGCGAAGCCGTACCAGCTCGACCTGACGACGAAGCCATGCGGGTGCAAAGCCGAGCTGACGCTCGACGCATCGCTCGACCAGTGACTCGTTCACCGCCCATGCGGGACACATGCGACGAGGTTACCTTCTCTCGCCCACCACCCGACGAGAATCGAGATGGCCATGGACGTTCGCCCCGTCACGTTGGAGGGTCGATTCGTGAAGCTCGTACCGCTCGAGCGCGACCGTTTCGACGAGCTGACGGCCATCGCGCTCGGCCACGATCTCTTTCGCTGGTACCCCTGGCCGCTCGAGACCGACGCCGAGCTGCGTGCGTTTTTCGACCGCTGCCTGCGTTGGCGCGAGGAAGGATCGTGGCTGCCCTTCGTGACCACCGATCGCACGACCGGTCGAGCCGTGGGCTCCACCTCGTTCCTCGCCATCGATCACCACCACCGCCGCGTCGAGATCGGATCGACGTGGCTCGCTCCCGAGTGGCAGCGCACCGCCTGCAACACCGAGGCGAAGTATCTGCAACTGCGTCACGCTTTCGAGGACCTGGGCTGTATCCGCGTCGAGTTCAAGACCGATTCGCGGAACGAGCGATCCCGTGCCGCGTTGCTCCGGATCGGCGCCGTCGAAGAAGGCACCTTCCGCAATCACATGGTGTGCCCCGGTCCCCGCATCCGGCACAGCGTCTACTACAGCATCATCGACTCCGAGTGGCCGGCGGTGAGGCACCGACTCGAATCGATGCTCGCCCTGAAGTAAGCGTTTCACGCTTACTTCAGGGCGAGTCGATGTTTTCTCGGGGGGCTTTTCAAGCCCCCCGCCCGCCGGGGCAAAGCCACGGCGGGGCCCACCCCCGAGGCGACTTGCTACGCTCGTCGGCTCGCCTACCGGCTCGCGGTGAGAGGGAAGGCGACCGTGGAGACCGCGGCGCTACGCAATCACAGGCGGAGCACCAGCGGGCTTTTCAAGCCCCCCGCCCCGAGTCGGCTCGCGCCACTCAGGGACCAACCGCCCTGTCGCGTGCGTTTGGCGTGTGCCGTTGCAGCGATCGGCATTGCGCCGGATTCCTCGAGGCGCTGGCTTCGGGGCTCGGCAGCTCAGCACGCACCCGCATCACGGGACGTTTTGCGACGACTCGCCGACACATAAAAAGTGACTTGTCACTTTTTATGTGTTCGTGTAGAGTCACGCCATGCCGAGGAAACGACCCACGGCCGTCGCACCGCGGACCACACCGTGTGACGCACGTTCGGGCGCACCGCGACGCCGCACCCAAGAAGAGCGGCGCTCCAGCACCCGCGCGCGACTCTTGGAGAGCGCGCTCGGCACCCTCGTCGAAGACGGCTACGCCGGGTTCACCACCACCACCGTGTGCAAGCGCGGCGGGCTCAGCCAAGGCGCCCTCTTCCTGCATTTCCCCACCAAGTCGGCGCTCTTGGCTGCCACCATCGAATACCTGTTCGCCGATCTGGTGGCGTCTTACCAATCCCGTTTCGCGCACCTCGACGGCGCCCGGGACCGTCTGACCTCGGCCCTCGAGCTGTTGTGGGACGTGTTTCGCGATCCACGCCTCGCTGCTGCCTACGAGCTCTACACGGCAGCGCGGACCGACGAAGAGCTGCGCACGAATCTGGCGCCGGTGCTGGATCGGCACGCACAGAACTTGCGTGCCGTCGCGGCGTCACTCTTCCCCGAGTCCGCCGACGACCCCGAGCGCTTCGAGCAATGCCTGGCGCTAGTGCTCATGGCGATGCAGGGCTACGCGCTCAGCGCTCTCGTCGCACCCGCGGAGCCGCACGCGCAGCCGGCGATCCCGTTCCTGCGAGAAACCTATCGTGCGCTCCTCGACCGCAAGGCACCCACACGACGCTGATCGCGCTCACCATCCGCGCCGTACGGAATCGATTCGACCATGCACAGCAACCCCATCTACTACGCCATCCCGTTCTTCCTGGTGACGCTCGTCGGCGAGTCGCTGCTGCTCCGCCGCGCCGCGCGCGCGCGGGCGTCCCTACGAGCTGCGCGACACCGCGGCGAGCCTCTCGATGGGCCTCGGCTATCTGGCCGTCGGGCTCTTCTGGAAGTCCGTGGAGTTCGGAATTTACGGCGCCTTTCATCGCATCCGGCTCTTCGACGTCGCTCCCGGTTTCTGGGCGTGGCTCGGCGTGATGATCGGCTGGGACCTCTGCTACTACGCCTACCACCGTGCTGGGCACGTGGTGCGGCTCTTCTGGGCCACTCACGTGAATCACCACTCGAGCCAGCGCTACAACCTCTCCACCGCGCTCCGGCAGACGTGGACGCCGTTTCTCGGATTCGTCTTCTACGTTCCCCTGGCGGTGCTCGGGTTTCCTCCGGAGATGATCTTCGTCGCGGGCGCGTGGAACCTCGTGTACCAGTACTGGATCCACACGGAGCTGATCGATCGCATGCCGAGCTGGTTCGAGGCGATCTTCAACACGCCCTCGCACCACCGCGTCCACCACGGCACCAATGCGCGCTATCTCGACAAGAACTACGCGGGCATCCTGATCGTGTGGGACAAGCTCTTCGGCACCTTCGAGCCCGAGCGCGAGCGGCCGATCTACGGCCTCACCAAGAACATCGAGAGCTTCAACCCGGTGGTGGTCGCGTTCCACGAATGGGCGGCCCTCGGCCGCGACGTCGTGCACGCGAGCACCACGTGGGATCGCCTCCGCTTCCTGTTCGCGCACCCAGGCTGGAGGCCGGCGGAAGTACCCGCGACGGCGAGCGGCGCGCCGCTCTGCCACGTCGCCGGATGAACGGCACGCTGCACGCGCGGTGCGGCAGCCGTCACTGCGGGATCGCGTCGGGCTGACGCGTGGGATGGCCGAGCTGGAAGGCGTCGAGCTCCATGCACGCCGACTCGATCCG
>CAYVDO010000482.1:0-5613 GCA_964450125.1 uncultured bacterium | reverse complement strand
GACCCACCCCCGAGGCGACTCGCTGCGCTCATCGGCTCGCCTCTGGCTCGCGGAAAGATGCGAAGCGAGCGTGGAGACCGGGGCGCTGGTCCGACATCGCGAAGGCGAAGCGGCGCTTTGTTACCGCGGGGGGCTTTTCAAGCCCCCCGCCCTTCGCGGCAAAGCCGCGAAGGGACCCACCCCTGAGGCGACTCGCTGCGCTCATCGGCTCGCCTCTGGCTCGCGGAAAGATGCGAAGCGAGCGTGGAGACCGGGGCGCTGAGCCAGCGGCGCGGTGCCACATCGGGGACTTCCGAGCCCCCACCCCGATCGGAGTGAATCCGAACGGGGCCGCATCCCGCGACACTCACTTCGCCTGCGGCGCGCGACTTTTTCAGCGGGCCGTCAGTAGAGGGTGGCGCGAGGGGTGAGCGCGCTCACCACCTCCGCCTCCATGCGCGCCAGCTCGTCGAGCCGCTCGCGGATCTCGTCCACGCCAAAGTACTTCGCGGCGAGCGAGGGATAGAGCTCGGCATGCCCTTCCTCGCCGCTCGCGAAGGTCCGATAGATCGACTCGAGCTCGGGGTCGTCGAGCGCCTCACCCAAGAGGCCGAAGCGTTCCGCCGCTCGGGCCTCGACCACGGAGGCGAGCAGCATGCGGTCGAGGAAACGCTCGTTCCGCCCGTGGCGCAGCCGTTCCAGCATCGGGTTCACGTAGCGATCCTTGGTGTCGGGTCTGAGCGTCAGACCACGGGCCTCCATGAGCGCGTAGACTCGCGCGAAATGTTCGAGCTCCTCTTGCGCGAGACGGATGAGCGGTGCCAAGACCCGCGGCCGGTCGGGGAACTTCACCACGAAGCTCATCGCCTGGACGGACGCCTTGCGCTCGCAGTTGGCGTGATCGGCGAGAAAGCCGTCCAGGTCGGCGAGCACCGCCGCAAGCCAGCGCGGATCGCTCGGCACGAGTAACGGCGCGGATCGGAGAGCCATGGCGAGCAATACCCCGATCGCGCAGTATCTGCGAAAGCAGCCGGGGTTTCGACCTGCCCTCGACGAGCCTCCGGCTCCCGACCTCGGGCTGGTGGTGGTGATCCCGTGCAAAGACGAGCCAGCGCTCGCCGAAACGCTCGCGTCGCTCGCGAGCGCAATCCCGCCGGCGTGTGGCGTGGAAGTGCTGGTGGTCGCGAACGCCTCGGCCGACGACCAACCCGCGATCCGCACGCGCTCGGCGCAAGACGCCGCCGAGGCCCGCGCCTTCGCCGCGCGCGGCGGACGTGCGGCGGCGCTGCGCGTCCACGTTCTCGAAGCGCTCACGCTACCGCCACGTCATGCAGGCGTAGGCCTGGCCCGCAAGCTCGGCATGGACGAGGCGGCGGCGCGGCTCGATCGTGCCGGGCAACCACGCGGCGTCATCGCTTGCCTCGATGCCGACTGCACCGTCGCACCGAGCTACCTCGCCACACTCGACGCCTGGTTCGCCGAGCACGCCGAAGCCGATGCCGCCGCCATCCACTTCGAGCATCGCTACGACGATCTTCCCGATCCACGCCACCGGGCAGCGATCGTGGGCTACGAGCTCTTCCTGCGTTGCCACGTTCACGGTCTCAGGCTCGCCGGCCACCCGAGTGCCTTGCAGACCGTTGGGTCGAGCATGGCCGTGCGAGCCACGGCCTACGCGACCCATGGTGGGATGAACCGGCGCCAGGCCGGCGAGGACTTCTACTTCCTCCAAAAGCTCGCGCAGCACACGCACGTCGGCGAGATCCGGCGCACCACCGTGTTTCCGTCGCCGCGCGTTTCCGAGCGCGTGCCGTTCGGCACGGGACGCGCCGTGGCCGCGGCGCTGGCGCAGCCCGACGGTGCGATCCACGGCTACGACCCCCGCGTCTATCGCTCCCTCGCCGGGCTGATCGGGCGCATCGATGCATGGCGGATCGCCTCGAGTGATCTGGAGCTCGCCACGCTCGACCCGCCCACCCGTGCGTTCCTGCAGGACGCTGCGTTCACCGACGCCCTCGCCGAGATGCGCGCCAACTCCACCAGCGCGGCGAGCTTTCGCACGCGCTTCTTCGCGTGGCTGAGCCCCTTTCGCGCCCTCAAGCTCGTGCACCACCTCACTGCCGTTGCGTATCCGCGAAGGCCCGTCGCCGAGGTGGCGCGGGCAATCCTCGCCTGGCACGGAGACCCGCAGGCGCACGACGCGCTGGCCCAAACCGAGGAGGAAGCCCTACTCTCGCGTTTCCGCACCCTGGATCGCGGCCAGCCGAATTCTCGTCGAGCATCCGAGAGGTGACCCCATGACCGAGCGTCCGCCCTTCATCAAGCATTGGCGCGAGATCCAGGACGACGAAGCCTGGAGCTACCCGGCGAGCGACGAGCTGCACAGCATCGGCTCGGCATTCGGCCGCGCCTTCGGCCTGGCGCGCATCGGCATCCACCACGAGCTCTTGCCGCCCGGCAGGCGGCTCTCGTACCCGCACGCCGAGAAGACCGAGGACGAGTTCGTGTACGTCCTGGAGGGCACCGTCGACGCGTGGATCGACGGCGAGCTCCATCGCCTCGAGCCCGGTGACGCCGTGGGATTCCCGGCCGGCACCGGCATCAGCCACACGTTCATCAACGACTCGGATCACCCGGCGCGGCTGCTGGTGGTCGGCGATCGCACTCGCCCCGACAATCAGCTCGTCTATCCGCTGAATCCCGAGCGCAAGGCGCAGATCGGTGACCGCTGGTGGAGCGACGCGCCCGCGTGCGAGCTCGGCCCCCACGACGGCCTGCCGGCGGCTCGGCGGCGAGCTCGCCAAGATGGACCGGCGAGCGGTTAGGGCTCGATCCCGGGTGCTCGACCGCCCGCAGCCGATACCGCCCTTCCGCGGAGGGATGCCGACTAGCGGGTCCCACTTAGTGCTCCATTTCGATATCGCGCTGTCGGCAGAGGCGCGCGCCACAGGTCCGATCCGGACGCGCGCGCTGTAACCGGCGTCGCCCCGCGCTTCGCGGCGGTAGTGGTTCTCTGCCGCGGCGAACCCGTTCGAGGCGTGAGGGGCTGGACGCACGTCGAACGGCGCTCCGCGGCCGCGCACCCCGGTCACGCTCGACGGGAGCGTGTCCCATTCGTGCGGCCACGGCGCGGGCGAGCCGTCGGTTCCACGCGATCGAGCGAGGGCGAGCCGTGCCCGCCGACGGGTCCCCAGACCCGCGCGGCTCGGCCGAAATATCCCTGGCAAAGTGAACCACTACCTTCGCGGCAAGGAAGTTGCGTAGAGCAACCGCGTACGCCGCAGACGTGCGAATCCTCCCCTCCTCGCGAGGGCGCGTTCGGGGCCCAGGCCAAACCTCTCGCGCGAGGCCCGCGTGCCACACCGCGGTCGGTGCCGAGCCTCGGCGCGGCTTCGCGCAATCCGCCTGCGACCAGCGACGGTGGGAGGGAAGAGCACTGGGAGACGTTCTGATCGCACGCGCCGCCAGCGCGCGGCGTGACGATCAGGTCGGCGCAGGGCAGCCGGGCAGCGGTGCGGCTGGGTCCGGGGGATCGGGCACCAGCGGCGAGCCCGGCGCGGCCGGGCACGCATCGCATGCGTCACCGAGGGTGTCGCCGTCGGTGTCGAGCTGCTCGGGGTCGGCGACCTGCGGGCAGTCGTCACAAGCGTCGCCCACGCCGTCGACATCGAGATCCGCCTGATCCGTGCTCGGCACGCTCACGCACGAGTCGTCGCATCCGACACGCTCGCCCGGTGCGCACGGGCGATCGCCGGCGATACCGCTCCCGTCGCCGTCGTCGCAGACGTCGTCGAGATCGGTGTCGATACAGCTCGGATTCACGTCGCACGCATCGCCGAAACCGTCACCGTCGGCGTCGGCCTGCTCGGCGTCGGCGACACTCGGGCAGTCGTCGCAAGCGTCGCCCACACCATCCCGGTCTTGATCGCGCTGATCCGGATCCGCGAGGTCGCGGCACACGTCACAGGCGTCGCCCACTCCGTCAGCGTCGCTGTCCACCTGGAACGGGTTGGAGCGAGATGGGCAGTTGTCGTCGCAGCCTTCGAGCAAGCCGCCGGTGCAAGGATGATCCCCCGCGAGGCCGCTCGCGTCGCCGTCGTCGCAGATGTCGTCCCCATCGCCGTCGGTACAGGCTGGCGTCACGTCACACGCGTCGCCGACGCCGTCGCCATCGGTGTCGAGCTGATCGGGATCGGTGACGCTCGGGCACACGTCGCACGCGTCGCCCACGCCGTCGGCATCGGCGTCGAGCTGCTCGGCATCGGGCGCGGTGGGGCAGTCGTCGCATGCGTCGCCCACGCCGTCGCCGTCGCCGTCGCTCTGGAGCGGGTCGGCGATCGCCGGGCAATCGTCGCCAGCCGTGTCCACACCGTCGCCGTCGGGATCGTCGAGAACCTGCGGCGGCGGCACCTCACCCACCGCTTCGAGCGCATCGCGCACAGGCGAGCCGGCGCTGCCGAGGCTCGTCTCGGTCACGTCTTGGACCTGTTCGGGCAGCGCCTTCTCCAGACTGTCGACGAGCCCCACCAGCTCGCAGAGGGAGCGCACACGGTCCACTTCGCTCCGGCTCAACGAATCGAGCGCGCGCCCGGAAGCCGCGAGGCTCGACACCGTGAGCAAGGTGCAAGACTCGCTGCTCACGGACCAATCGGCGGGAAAGACTTGGACGTTCTCGCCGAGGGTGCGCTCCAGAAGCATCGCGCGAAGCGGCAACGCACCCGCTTGTCCCTCGACCTGGTAACGCGCTCCCGCGGTCACGGGCGTAGAGTCCGGCAGATCGACCGCATAGCACCCACGCGCGTCCGTCACACCGATCGCGAGCGGCTCCGCCTCCGCGGCTTCGTCGAGCGACGCATCGACGATGCGCACGGCGATTCCGGCCCCCGCGGGCTCACCCGAACGTGCCGTGCCGAGGAGCCCGCAGCCGATGACGCGTGCGGGAAGGATCGGCTGCGGCGGGGCCGGATTGGGTCCGGTGCCCGAGCAGCTCGCGAGCGAGCCTGCCCACGATAGTGCCGCGGCAATCCACGCGACGAGCCAGCGCCGGCGTCCGGGACGCATGGCATCAATGGCAGTCACGGTCCGTCCCCGATCCCGACTTCGATCCCGTCTTCGCACCCGCCTTCGATGCTGCAGGCCGGCGGCCTCGGAGTAGCGCGTGTGCGCGCTCCAGCTCACGAAAGGAGGCGAGCGCATCACGACGGATGGCTTCGGTGGCGTCCACCTCGTCGTCGAGGTGCGCGAGTGCTGCATCCCGCGCTGCTCGATAGGTCTCGGCGAAGTGCTCGATCCGCGCACGCTCACCGCGCATGAGCGTCGCGAATCCCGCCAGTCGCCCCGCCGCCAACGCCACGTGGATCTCGAGCAACGGACGCTCGTATGCCGTGACCTCGCCGCTCGCGAGCAGCTCGCCGGCACGGGTGCACGTGGCGTCGAGCAAAGACGTCGCTCGCTCGCCCGACGTGCCGGCCAGCTTGCGGGCGCTCACCTCGGCGTCGCTCTCCACGCCCAGCAGCGCGAACGCGAGGACCGCACGGTAGTGGCCTGCGCGGATCTCCGCCGAACACTCCCAGCGACGTTGACCGAGCGCCCGATAGCCGTGGGCCGCGCTGGTCACCCACTCGAGCGCCCGCT